>NZ_JBYISA010000007.1:0-305782 GCF_057708345.1 Streptomyces sp. bgisy130 | reverse complement strand
CCCCGACAGCCCCGCGCAGCGGACCGGCCCGCCGCAGGCGCAACGGCGGGTGCTCCGCGCAAGCGGGCAACAAACGGCGAGCAACACCCACGGCGGGAAAGCCAAAAACGTGGGGGCTCAGCCAAGCGCAGAGGCCCGCCTGGCGCGGATCAAGAAGTCCGCCACCCGGGCCCGGTCCGGCTCGGCCGGCAAGGGGGAGCCGGAGACCGCCGCCTCGGCCTCTTCGGACAGGCGGGCCATCCGGCGTTCCACCGTGTTCCAGGGCACCTCGCCGCGGCGGACCGCCAGCAGACGCTCGCGGTCGGGGCCGACGTCCAGCGTGAGCGCACCCGTGCGGAGCAGATCGCGGGAGCAGGCCAGCAGCCGCAGCAGATGCATGGCGTGCTTCCAGCGGGGCGCGCCGTGCTGCCGTACGTCGGCGCGCAGTTGTTTCAGCTGACCGCCGGCGTAGCCGGCGAAGGTGCGGTGGACCTGCCGGGACAGGAACGCCTCGCGCAGCGTGAGCAGTTCCCGGCCGGTGGCGTCGATCCGCTCCACGAGGGGGGAGTGCAGGCATTCCAGGACGGTGGGGTTGGCGCGCAGCGCCAGCTGGCAGAACCGCTCCAGTTCCCAGGAGAACTCCTCCTCGCGCGGTCCCTCCACATGGGTCGGCGGCTTCTCGAAGCCCCAGAACAGCGGGGTGGGGGCGAGGAACACCCCGCGCCGGTCGGTGTCGCTGGTCTCCGTGGCCAGACCGAAGGCGCGCGAGCCCATCACACAGGCGTAGACGGTGTGCTCGGTGACCAGGGAGTGATCTGCGGCGGCTTCGGACATGGCGGCGATTGTCGCTGGCCGGAGGGGGCGGTGTCACCAGGTTTCGGCGGGCCGTTTGCCGGCCGGCCGGGGGCTCGGCCACCGTCGGTGTACGGGCGGTCGCGGGGTGCGCGGACCGCCGTCCCGCGCCGCCGGTTCTGCCGTCGCCGTACGGATTGTCCGTGCGGCTGGTTACGCTGATCAGTGCGCGCACAGGTGCGTGACGCGGCACATAACGCAGGGGAGCAGTGACGTGGCGGTACGAGCGGTCCGCGGGGCCGTCCAGCTGGAGCGGGACGACGCCGAGCACATGCAGGAGCAGGTCGGGGCGCTGCTCACCGCCATTCTGGAGCGCAACGAGCTGCGCGCGGACGACCTGATCAGTGTGTGGTTCACCGCCACCCCCGATCTGCACAGCGACTTCCCGGCCGCCGCCGCGCGGGCCCTGGGCATCACGGACGTCCCGCTGATCTGCGCCCAGGAGCTGGACATCACCGGCGCCATGGAGCGCGTGGTGCGGGTGCTGGCCCATGTCGAGACCGATCTGTCCAGGGCCGGGATCGCCCATGTCTACCTCGGCGCGGCCGGGGCGCTGCGGAAGGACATCGCGCAGTGAGGACCGCACTCGTCATCGGTACGGGCCTGATCGGCACCTCGGCCGCGCTCGCGCTCAATGCGCGGGGTGTGCAGGTGTTCCTGGAGGACCATGACCAGGCCCAGGCCCTGACGGCCGCCGCGTTGGGTGCGGGCACCGCCGAGGCGCCGCCGGGCCCGGTCGATCTGGCCATCGTGGCCGTGCCGCCGGCCCATGTCGCGACGGCGCTGGCGGACGCGATGCGGCGCGGGGTGGCCCGTGCCTACATCGACGTCGCCAGCGTGAAGGGCGGCCCGCGCCGTGAGCTGGAGGCGATGGGCCGCGATCTGACCGGCTACCTCGGCACCCATCCGATGGCGGGCAAGGAGCGCTCCGGCCCGCTGGCCGCCACCGCCGACCTCTTCGAGGGCCGCCCCTGGGTGCTGACCCCGACCCGTGACGGCGACATCGAGGTGCTCAATCTCGCGCTGGAGCTGGTCGCGCTGTGCCGGGCGGTCCCGGTGGTGATGGACGCGGACGCGCACGATCGGGCGGTCGCCCTCGTCTCGCACACCCCGCAGCTGCTCTCCAGCCTGGTCGCCGCCCGCCTCAAGGGCGCCGATGAGACCGCCGTGCGCCTCTGCGGTCAGGGCATCCGGGATGTGACACGGATCGCGGCCTCCGACCCGGCGATGTGGATCGACATCCTGTCCGCGAACCCGGGTCCGGTCGCCGATGTGCTGTCCGAGGTCGCCGCCGATCTCGATGAGACGGTGCGTTCCCTGCGCGCTCTGGAGTCCGCCGACGACGACAAGCGCGGCATCGGCGCCGGGGGCATCGAGGACGTGCTCCGCCGCGGCAACGCCGGGCGGGAGCGGGTGCCGGGCAAGCACGGCGCCGCCCCGGCCGCCTACGAGATCGTCGCTGTCTACATCGGCGACCAGCCCGGTGAGCTGGCCCGGATCTTCGCCGACGCCGGCCGGGCCGGGGTCAATATCGAGGACGTCCGCATCGAGCACGCCACCGGCCAGCAGGCGGGCTTCATCCAGCTCATGGTCGAGCCGCAGGCGGTGCCGGTGCTCACCGCGGAGCTGCGGGAGCGGGGCTGGTCGATCCGGCAGTGACACCGTGGACGGGGCGGTGCGGGTGAGCCAGTAACCTTGTCCGAGGCCCTTATGGCCCTTGGACCCCCGCCCCGTGTACAAGAAAGGTGTTCGTCACCGTGGAAACCGCCGCTCGGACCGCCCCGGCAGCAGTGATTGTCGCCATCGACGGCCCCGCAGGCACGGGCAAGTCCAGCACGTCCAAGGCTGTCGCCGCCAAGCTGGGCCTCGGCTACCTCGACACCGGTGCCCAGTACCGCGCGATCACCTGGTGGATGCTGACCAACGGGATCGACGTCAATGACGCGACCGCGGTGGCCGACGCCGCCGCCAAGCCCGTGATCGTCTCCGGCACCGACCCGGCCGCCCCGACCATCACGGTCGACGGCCTGGACGCCGCGGGCCCGATCCGCACCCAGGAGGTCACCGCCGCGGTCAGCGCGGTCAGCGCCGTCGCCGAGGTACGGACCCTGATCACCGACCTCCAGCGCAGCATCGCCGCCGAGGCGCCGAACGGCATCGTCGTCGAGGGCCGGGACATCGGCATCACCGTCCTGCCCGACGCCGACCTCAAGGTCTTCCTCACCGCCTCCCCCGAGGCGCGGGCGGCCCGCCGCAGCGGCGAGCTCAAGGGCAAGGAGGCCACCGACCTGGCCGCCACCCGCGAGGCGCTGATCAAGCGCGACGCCGCCGACTCCGGCCGCAAGACCTCCCCGCTGGCCAAGGCGGACGACGCCGTCGAGGTCGACACCACCGACCTGACCCTGGAGCAGGTCATCGAGTGTGTGGTCACCCTCATCGAGGGCGCCGGCGCCGAAAAGGCCGGGCGGGTCGCCCGGTGACCGACAGCGGCAGCGCGCCGAGCGCGGCCGGTGCCGCGGTCGGCCGCCGGATCGGCATCGGCCTGATGTACGGGCTGTGGCGGCCGCGGGTGCTGGGCGCCTGGCGGGTGCCGTCCGCCGGCCCGGTGATCCTCGCCGTCAACCACTCGCACGGTATCGACGGCCCGATGCTGATGGGCACCGCGCCACGGCCGGTGCACTTCCTGATCAAGAAGGAAGCCTTCGTCGGCCCGCTGGACCCGTTCCTGCGGGGCATCGGGCAGCTGAAGGTGGACCGCGACACCGCCGACCGCAAGGCGATCACCGACGCCCTCGGCGTGCTGGCGGACGGCGGCGTGCTGGGGATCTTCCCGGAAGGCACCCGCGGCGAGGGCGACTTCGCCTCGCTGCGGGCGGGCCTGGCGTACTTCGCGGTGCGCTCCGGGGCCCCGGTCGTGCCGGTGGCGGTGCTCGGCGGCAAGGACCGGCCCAGCCGGCTGTCGTCGGCCGTGCCGGCGCTGCGCTCCCGTGTGGATGTCGTCTTCGGCGACGCCTTCCAGGCGGGGGACAGTAGCGGGCGGCGCACCCGTAAGGCGCTCGACGAGGCGACCGTACGGATCCAGGAGCGGCTGACCGCCCACCTGGCAGAGGCCAGGCGCCTGACCGGGCGCTGAACCACACTTGAGTAGTGGGCCGCGGACCAGCGGCCCACCGATGATGAACGAGGAACGGACTTCATGAACGACCAGACCCCTACCGGCGACGAGCACGGTGCGCTTGGCGACGCCGAGTACGCGGAGTTCATGGAGCTCGCCGCGGAGGAGGGCTTCGATCTCGAGGAGGTCGAGGGTGACATCGCCGCGGCCGGCCATGGTCCGCTGCCCGTCCTCGCCGTCATCGGCCGCCCCAATGTCGGCAAGTCGACCCTGGTGAACCGCATCATCGGCCGCCGGGAAGCGGTCGTCGAGGACAAGCCGGGCGTCACCCGCGACCGTGTCACCTATGAGGCCGACTGGAACGGCCGCCGCTTCAAGGTCGTCGACACCGGCGGCTGGGAGCAGGACGTCCTCGGCATCGACGCCTCCGTGGCGATGCAGGCCGAGTTCGCCATCGAGGCCGCGGACGCGGTCGTCTTCGTCGTCGACGCCAAGGTCGGCGCGACCGACACCGACGAGGCCGTCGTCAAGCTGCTGCGCCGGGCCGGCAAGCCCGTCGTCCTGGTCGCCAACAAGGTCGACGGCCCGTCGGGCGAGGCCGACGCCGCCATGCTGTGGTCGCTGGGCCTCGGCGAGCCGCACCCGGTCTCCGCGCTGCACGGCCGGGGCACCGGCGACATGCTCGACGCCGCGCTGGAGGCGCTGCCCGAGGCCCCCGCCCAGACCTTCGGCACAGCCCTCGGCGGCCCCCGCCGGATCGCGCTGATCGGCCGCCCGAACGTCGGTAAGTCGTCGCTGCTGAACAAGGTCGCCGGCGAGGAGCGGGTGGTCGTCAACGAGCTGGCCGGCACCACGCGCGACCCGGTCGACGAGATGATCGAACTGGCCGGCAAGACCTGGAAGTTCGTGGACACCGCCGGTATCCGCCGCCGGGTGCACCTCCAGGAAGGCGCCGACTACTACGCCTCGCTGCGCACCGCGGCGGCCGTCGAGAAGGCCGAGGTCGCCGTCGTCCTGATCGACGCGTCCGAGTCCATCAGCGTCCAGGACCAGCGCATCATCACCATGGCCGTGGAGGCCGGCCGCGCCCTGGTCATCGCCTACAACAAGTGGGACACCCTCGACGAGGAGCGCCGCTTCTACCTGGAGCGGGAGATCGAGCGGGACCTCGTGCAGATCCCCTGGGCGATGCGGGTGAACGTCTCCGCGCGCACCGGCCGCCACATGGAGAAGCTGGTCCCGGCGATCGAGACCGCGCTGGCCGGCTGGGAGACCCGGATCCCCACCGGGCGGCTGAACGCCTTCCTCGGTGAGATCGTCGCCTCCCACCCGCACCCGATCCGCGGCGGCAAGCAGCCCCGCATCCTCTTCGGCACCCAGGCGGGCACCAAGCCCCCGCGCTTTGTGCTCTTCGCCTCCGGCTTCCTGGAGGCCGGCTACCGCCGCTTCGTCGAGCGGCGGCTGCGGGAGGAGTTCAGCTTCGACGGGACGCCGATCCACATCTCCGTGCGGGTGCGCGAGAAGCGCAGCAAGAAGAAGTAGCGGCGGATTCCGGCCGGGCGGGCGGCTCAGTGTCCGCGCGGCCGGGAGTCCCGCCGTGCCGGTGGCAGCGCCGCCGGGCCCTGCCGGTAGGGCTGCCGGCTGACCACCTCCCAGTGACCCGGGGAGCCCGGCCGGCTCCAGCTTCCGCGCAGCGCCTCCGGGATCTCCGGCTCGTCCGTACGGTCCCCGGGCAGTGCCCGGAAGCTGCGGCGCCACTCGGCGTACAGCGCGTCATAGATCGGCGTGGCCGAGTCGTGGTCCGCGGTGTGCGTCGTCCCGTGGTCGCGCGACGGGCGCATGCCGGGGATCGGGTGGGTGTACTGGGCGGGAACGGAGGGGTCGTATGCGTGCACGTAGGTGCCAACGACCCTGATGGCCGGGGGATGCGGCTTTCCTGCGGAAATGGCTGATCGCGGGGGCATGACCGGCCGGATCGGCGGTCCTGCCCCCGCGATCGGGACTGCGGGAAGGTCAGGTGCCGGCCAGCGGGATCTCCGCGGCGACCAGGGCGCCCTTCGCCGCGGCGTCCTCCAGGGCCTGCCGCATCAGGTCCTCGCGGGGCTGGTGGCCGATGGTGCCGGCGGGCGCGGCGTACAGCACCACGGACTGCGCCTTGTTGGCCGCGGTGCGCCAGCCGTCCGAGACGGCCAGCGGCTGGTGGGCCTGCCACCAGGCGGACTGCTGGCCGGAGTTGCCCGGCTGGAGGACGGCGTGCAGCTTGCCCATGGCCAGCAGCGCGGACCAGCCCTGGTTCGGGCCGGGGAGCTGGTTCATGTCCGTCACCGGGTGGAAGCCCTGCTCCAGGAGCAGCGGCAGGAAGTCGTCGTCCGGGCCGGCCGAGCCGGGACGGGCGATCGGACCGTCGGGCTCGACCACCAGGGCCGGGCGCAGATCGGCCTCGACGAGCACCAGGCCGCAGGTGATACCGAGGGTCGCCTGGCGGGGCGCGGTGGGAACCGGGACGGCCGGCTGCGATCCGGGGGTGCGGGGGGCGGCGTCCTCTCCGGTGATGGAGCGCACGGCTCCCTGGAGCTGCTCCTCCGAGACCGGGACGACCTGCGAGGGGATGCAGGTGGCATGGGCGAACGCGAGCACCGCGGTCTCCTCGCCCACGAACAGGACGGTGCTGGTGCGCTCCTGGTCGCTGTCTCCGGGGGTCCGGCAGGAGGTGCAGTCGTAGCTGCCGGGGGCGTCGCCACCGGCCAGCAGGCGGTCGGCTTCTTCGTCGCCGATCTCGGCGCGAACGTCGTCGCTGACGTCGAGCATGCGCGGCACGGGTGGCTCCTCGATCTCTGTGCGTCTGCCGGGTGGTCTCCCGGCTCGTACAAGGACAACGGGTGACCTGCGGCAGGAGTCACGCGAGGACGGGAACAGAATCGAACCAATCGCCGCACAGCGGAAAATCACGGAAAGCCGCCCCACAAGCGGTCACTTAATGCCAACTCTTGCGCAGAACTTGGCGCAGTCGGCGGCGTTCCGTACGCCGGACCGGGTGGGACCGGGACGCCGAGGGCGTGGCACGCTGGTCAGCGACGGAGGCCTGCTTACCGTCACCGGCTATGTCGGACAACTCTTCGGCGCCACGGCGCCTCGTGGGATCCGTCGGGCTGCTCACCGCGGCGGCCGCTGCCCTGGTCCTGGGCCTGTCCGGGGGCGCCGTCGCCGACGGGCCGGACGGCCCCGGCAAGGGCTCGCACACCTGCGCCGGTGACCAGTGGCCATGGGGCTGCCTCGCCGAGTGCGAGAGCAGCGGTGACTGGCACATCAACACCGGTAACTCCTTCTACGGCGGGCTCCAGTTCCACCAGCCCACCTGGGAGGAGTTCGGCGGCCTGGCCTTCGCGCGACGGGCCGACCTCGCCTCCCGTGAGGAGCAGATCGAGATCGCGAAGAAGGTCCAGGCCGCCCAGGGCTGGGGCGCCTGGCCGGAGTGCGCCCGGCGCTACGGGCTGACCGCCAAGAGCCGGACCCATGTCGTACGGCGTGGGGAGACGCTCGGCGAGATCGCGCGCAAGTACCGGGTGAAGGGCGGCTGGCAGGCGCTCTACACGGCCAACCGGTCGACCATCGGCCAGAACCCGAACCGGCTGTCCATCGGCACCCGGCTGCGGCTCCCCTAGGAGGGCCCGGACGGCCGGCCCGACGGCGTCAGGAGCCGAGACCGCGCCGAATGGCGAGCTCCACCGGTGAGTAGTCCCCGTCGGGCCGTTCGATCCTGGGGTCCGCACCCGGCCGGGGGAGCAGCGGCGGCTGGGCCATGAAGCGGGGCTCGGTGCCCTGGTGGGGCTGGGCGGCGTGCACGAGGAAAGGGTGACAGAGGTAGACGTCACCGGCGCGGCCGGTGGCCAGGGAGAGCGGGCGGTGCTCGGTGGCGGGCACGGCGCGCGCGGCGAGGTCCATGAAGGACAGCCCGGCCTCGCCCTCGGGTCCCAGGAGCGCGGCGACGTCCAGATGGGAGCCGGCACGGATGCGGGTGGGCGCGTCGTCCTCCCCCACGTCGGACATCAGGAACAGCATCAGCAGCCAGCGGCCCTTGGACGCGGCGTTCACCCGGTAGGACAGGAAGTCGGCGGGATCGTCCCCCGGAAAGCTCGCGTCGATGTGCCAGCCGTCGTCGCCCGGTGCGTCGTCGCTGCGGAACCGCACCGGGAACGTGCCGAGGTCGCCGCGCGGCGCCCAGCGGCCCGGTCCGGCGAGCGCGTCGTACGCGGCGCGCAGCCGGGGCGTATTGACGGCGGCCCGGAAGGGTTCCTGCCCGTAGAAGCCGAGCCGTACGACGGGGTCCTTCCAGGTCGCCGGATCGCCGGGCTCACCCGGGATGTCCCGCCACATGATCTCCCGGCACTCCGCCGCGACTTCGGGTGCGAACGCGCCCTCCACGCGGAGAAAGCCCTGCTCCACGAATGCGGAGACGGCGGTGTCATCGATGGTTGATTCACTCATGGGGCCAGCGTGACGCGGGGGAGGGGTGGTGGCCAGCGATTTTCCTGGTGCGCCGCCGGTGCGGGAGCGGGTGAGGACGCCGGGCCGGGGTGAGCGGCGCTCGGCGGATGCCGCCGGTTCCTGCGGGGTGGAGGGGATTTGTGGCCCGTGGGTTCCATGGGGCAGCTACCGATGAACTAACACTTTTGGAACAAGTTGGCGAAAGGCCCAACTGGGATCTCCGTTCCGCCGTCCTTTCCTGGTGAAGGGGGCCGCCTCGCACCATGCAGGAGGGGAGTGCGAAGTGGCCCAGGGGGAGACCAGGCAGGACCGGAAGACCAGGGGACACGGGGACGGATGCACATCTCATTCCTGATTCACAATGCCTACGGCATCGGGGGGACGATCCGGACGACGTTCAATCTGGCCCGGACGCTCGCCGAACGGCATGACGTCGAGATCGTGTCCGTGCTGCGCCACCGCGACGACCCGGTCTTCGACCTGGGTTCCCGTGTTTCGCTGCGGCATCTCGTGGACCTCAGGGAGAACAGCCCGGGCCACGACGGAGCGGATCCCGAACACGCCCGTCCCGCGAGGGTCTTCCCCGCCGCCGAGGGCCGCTACGACCAGTACAGCGAGCTCACCGACCGCCGGATCGCCCAGCATCTGCGCCGGACGGAGGCGGACGTGCTGGTCGGCACCCGGCCCGGCCTCAATGTGCACATCGCCAAGCAGGCGCGCCGCGGC
The DNA here is from genome assembly GCF_057708345.1 of Streptomyces sp. bgisy130. Lineage (NCBI taxonomy): Bacteria > Bacillati > Actinomycetota > Actinomycetes > Kitasatosporales > Streptomycetaceae > Streptomyces > Streptomyces sp. bgisy130. The sequence continues at coordinate 296,625 of NZ_JBYISA010000007.1, read as the reverse complement.
CCGGTGCGGATCGGCCAGGAGCACCTCACCCTGGACACCCACAACCGGGCGCTCAAACTGGCGCTGCGCGGCGCCTATCCGCGCCTCGACGCGGTCACCACCGTCACCGAGGCCGATGCCGGCGCCTACCGCCGGCAGCTGCGGCTGCCCGGTGTGCGCGTCGAGGCGGTGCCCAACAGCGTGCCGGCGCCCGCTGTCGCGCCCGCCGACGGCAGCGGCAAGTGGGTCGTCGCGGCCGGCCGGCTCGCCCGCGTCAAGCGCTATGACGTGCTCATACGTGCCTTCGCCCAGGTCGCCGCCGAGCGTCCCGACTGGCGGCTGCGGATCTACGGCGGCGGCGCCGAGAAAGCCACGCTGCGCGCCCTGATCGACGAACTCGGCCTGTACAACCACGTCTTCCTGATGGGCCCGGCCAACCCTCTGGAGCCGGAGTGGGCCAAGGGCTCGATCGCCGCGGTCTCCTCCAGCCTGGAGTCCTTCGGGATGACCATCGTCGAGGCCATGCGCTGCGGTCTGCCGGTCGTCGCCACCAACTGCCCGCACGGGCCGGGCGAGATCATCGACGACGGGGTGGACGGCAAGCTGGTGCCGGTCGGCAATCCGGAGGCGCTGGCCGGCTCGCTGCTGACGCTGATCAACGACGATGCCGCCCGCAAGCGGATGGGTGTGGCCGCGCTGGCCTCGTCGGCGCGCTTCGACCCCGCCACGGTCGCCGGGCGCTATGAGGCGCTCTTCGGGGAGCTGCTCGCCCGCAGGCGCGACAGCCGATGGCACAGCGGCCTGCATCGCGCCCGCGGAGCCCTGCTCAGCGGCGCCTACGCCACCAAGGACGCGGCCCGCGCCGCCATGAGAGGGGTGCGGACGGTATGACGGCGTCGAGCCAGTTGACCGTGACCGGACACGAGACGAAGGAGTCCTCCGCCATCGATCAGGAACCCATGGCTCCGGTGAGCACCGGGCCCGAGGGTCCCGGACGGCCGGGCGAGCGGGGTGGCGAAGCGGCTCCGGTGGAGCTGCGGGCCGACTGCATCGCGGACTGCGCGGGCGGCCTCACCTTCGACCTGAACGCCCCTCAGGACACCCACACCACCTGGAGCGCGGCGCTGGTACTGCGGCTGCGCGGCGGTGACGGCGCGGACGACGAGGTACGGCTGCCGCTCGGGCCGAACGGCGCCGGCCGGCTGCGCGCCGTACTGCCCAGCACCGTCGCGCTCGCCGAGGGCCGCTGGAACGCCTACGCCGACCTCGGCGACGGCCGGGACCCCCGGCGTCTGCTGCCCGGCGTCAACGATCTGCGGTCGCTGGTGGACCGTCGGCCGCTGGCGGGCATCGGCCGGCTCGGGGTGCGCATCCCGTATGCGACGAAGTTCGGCAACCTCGCCCTGCGCAGCTGGCTGCGCGGCCCGCACGCCGAGGCCGGGGACATCCTTGTCGCACCCGACGGCCTGACGGTCTCCGGCCGGCTCTACGGTGCCGTCCCGGCCGCCGGCGCCCGTGCGGAGGCCCGTGCGCGCCGTAATCCGTCGGCCCCGGGCACGGCACCGGCCCCCGTCACCGCCCCGCTGACCGTCGACGGCGCGGACTTCACCTTCACGCTGCCCTACGCGGAACTGGCCGGCCGGTGGGAGCACGGTAGCGAGCCGTGGGACCTGTGGCTGCGGCTCGCCGACGGTGCCCGGCCGGTGCGGATCGCCCGCCTCCTGGATGATGTCGCCGACAAGAAGCAGGTGTTCACCTACCCGGCGCTGCCGGTGCCGGCCGCCGCGGGCGAGCTCAGGATCGGCCCGTATTACACGTTCGACAACGACCTGGCCCTACGGGTCGCCGGGCCGGCCGAGGACTGACGGAGCACCGGCTGCGATCCCGGTCCCGTATTGAGGACCGCAGCTGTCCGCAAAGGCTGCGAAACTCGGGCCATGTTGGAGACCTCGGCACGTCTGCTCCGCCTGCTCTCCCTGCTACAGGCCCACCGGGAGTGGTCCGGCGCGGAGCTCGCCGACCGGCTCGATGTCACCCCGCGCACGGTGCGCCGGGACATCGACCGGCTGCGCGAGCTGGGCTACCCCGTCCACTCCGCGCCGGGGACGGCCGGCGGCTACCGGCTCGGCGCGGGCGCCGAACTTCCGCCGCTGCTGCTGGACGACGACGAGGCGGTGGCGGTCGCGGTCGGGCTGCGCACCGCGGCGGCCGGTGGTGTCGACGGCATCGAGGAGGCGTCCGTACGGGCGCTGGCGAAGCTGGAGCAGGTGCTGCCGCACCGGCTGCGGCGCCGGGTCGGGGCGCTGACCGCCTTCACCGTGCCGATCCTCGACGCGGGCGGGCCCCGGGTGGATCCGCACACCCTCACCGAGCTCGCGCACGCCTGCCGGGACAGCCAGCGGCTCCGCTTCGACTACACCACCCATGACGGCACGGCCTCCCGCCGCACCGTGGAACCGCTCCGCCTGGTCTGCGCCCGGCGCCACTGGTACCTCGTCGCCTGGGACGTGGACCGCGACGACTGGCGCACCTACCGTGCCGACCGCCTCACCCCCACCCCGCCGCACGGCCCGCGCTTCGAGCCCCGTACGCCACCGGCCGAGGACCTCGCCGCCTATGTCTCCCAGGGCATCTCCACCCGGGCGTACGCGACCCGGGCCACCGTGCTGCTGCATGCCTCCCTGGAGGAGGCCGCGGCCCGGATCAGCCCCGCGGCCGGGGTGCTCGAAGCGGTCGACGAGCAGCACTGTCTGCTGCGCACCGGGGCGCACAGCCTCGACCTGATGGTGCTGCACATCGTGCTGACCGGCTTCGACTTCGAGGTCCGTGAGCCGCCGGAACTGCTCGGCAAGGTACGGGAGGTCAGGGACCGGCTGGATCGGGCGCTGGTACCACCACCGGCTGCTTCCCCACCTCCGGGTGGTGCAGATCGAAAGCGGGGGACTCGGAGCGGATCCTCGGCAGGGTCGTGAAGTTGTGCCGGGGCGGCGGTGAGGAGGTCGCCCACTCCAGGGACCGGCCGAAGCCCCAGGGGTCGTCCACGGTGATCCTGGCGCCGTAGTGGGTGGTCTTCCAGACGTTGTAGAGGAAGGGCAGCGTGGACAGCCCGAGCAGGAAGGAGCCGATGGTGGAGAAGGAGTTCAGGGCCGTGAAGCCGTCGGCGGCCAGATAGTCGGCGTACCGCCGGGGCATGCCCTCCACGCCCAGCCAGTGCTGGACGAGGAAGGTGGTGTGAAAGCCGACGAACAGCGTCCAGAAATGGATCTTTCCCAGGCGCTCGTCGAGCATCTTGCCGGTGAATTTCGGCCACCAGAAGTAGAAGCCCGCGTAGGTGGCGAAGACGACCGTCCCGAAGACGACGTAGTGGAAGTGGCCGACGACGAAGTACGAGTCGGTGACGTGGAAGTCCATCGGCGGTGAGGCCAGGATGACGCCGGTCAGCCCGCCGAACAGAAAGCTCACCAGGAACCCGATCGACCAGAGCATCGGCGTCTCGAACGACACCGAGCCGTGCCACATGGTGCCGATCCAGTTGAAGAACTTCACCCCGGTCGGCGCCGCGATCAGGAACGACATGATGGAGAAGAACGGCAGCAGCACCGCCCCGGTCACGAACATGTGGTGCGCCCAGACCATCACCGACAGCGCCGTGATGGCCATCGTCGCGCCGATCAGCATGACGTAGCCGAAGATCGGCTTGCGGGAGAAGACCGGGATGATCTCCGTGATGATGCCGAAGAACGGCAGCGCGATGATGTAGACCTCGGGATGGCCGAAGAACCAGAACAGGTGCTGCCACAGCAGTGCCCCGCCCCACTGCGCGTTGAAGACCACCGCCCCGAACTGCCGGTCCGCCTCCAGCACCAGCAGCGCGGCCGCCAGCACCGGGAAGGCCATCAGCACCAGGATCGACGTGAAGAGCACGTTCCAGGTGAACACCGGCATCCGGAACATCGTCATGCCGGGCGCCCGCAGCACGATGATCGTGGTGATGAAGTTGACGGCACCGAGGATCGTGCCGAATCCGGCGAGCGCCAGCCCCATGATCCACATATCGGCGCCGATGCCGGGGGAGCGGACCATCGAGTTGAGCGGGGCATAGGCCGTCCACCCGAAGGCCGGGCCGCCGAACGGGGTGAGGAAGCTGCCCAGCACGATCAGCCCGCCGAAGAGGAAGAGCCAGTACGAGAGCATGTTCAGCCGTGGGAAGGCCACATCGGGGGAGCCGATCTGAAGCGGCATGATCTCGTTCGCGAAACCGGCGAACGCGGGGGTGGCGAACAGCAGCAGCATGATCGTGCCGTGCATGGTCACCGCCTGGTTGAACTGCTCGGCGTCGATGATCTGGAGCCCGGGACGGGCCAGTTCGGCGCGCATCACCATCGCCAGCAGACCGCCCACCAGGAAGAACCCGAACGCGGTGATCAGGTAGAGGTGCCCGATCTTCTTGTGGTCGGTGGTGGTCAGCCAGTCCACCAGCACCGAGCCGGGGCGCCGCGCCCTGGGGGGCCGGATGTGCGCCCGGTCGGTGTCCGTAACCATCCGCTGCACCTCGTTCGTCGAAGGTGGACTGGGGCCCGGCACATGATGCTCGCGCGGGGGACCCAGGGCGAGAGGGCGCTCCGGTCCGTTCCGGTGGCATCCGGCGGGGCGGTGGGCGGCGGGGCCGGGAGGCCGCGGGGCCCGGTAAGCGGGGCGATGGGCGATGTGCGGAAAATGTGTGTGGAGTGTGTCTCGTTGGCCAATTTCCGGTCGGCCGATAAACGGCGCCGGGTAATGCAAATCCGGAACTGACGGGGGATTGTTTTCGGACGGCGCGTCGCGTTGACTGGACTGACTGCGTCCGTTCCGTCTTCGATCAAGGCGGAATTCCGGCCGATTAATTTTCCACCCGGTTGCGCCGTCACGCGGCGCGTACGGGTGACGGAAGTTCCGGCAAACGCGCGAACGTTCGCTGTGACACAAGTGTGACCAATGCCGGACCGGGAAGTCACCGGGGCGTGCGAGGGCGGCCCTTCCACGGGCCGTCGCGGACGCCTACGGTGGCTGTCATGGACGTACCGAACCTCCCCGACAACCCCCAGGACGACATCGAGGCGTATGTCGGCCTCGCGCAGCAGGACGCCGAGGAGCAGGCGAGAGCGCGCGGCTGGACCACCGTCCGCTCGCTGCCGCCGGGCGCGATCATCACGATGGAGTACCTGGCCGGCCGGCTCAACTTCGAGGTCAAGGACGGCGAGGTGCACCGCACCTGGCAGGGCTGACCGCAGCTGGCGACGACGAAGGCCCCGGCCGCTCCCAGGAGCGGCCGGGGCCTTCGGTGCGGGGTGAGGTGTGTGCGTACCGGCCCCGCGGCTGGTGGGGCGGTCAGCCGCTCCCGTTGCGGCCGCGCCCGGACGTCGGGCTCAGCGGCGTGGTGCGCGGTCCGCGTGCGGCGGCCGCCGGCTGCCCGACGGGGTGGCCGGCGTGCGCTCCGAGCGGATGGAATACGGGCGCGACGGGTGGTGCGGCCAGCCGTCCGGGGTGTGCCCGGTGGCCGAGCGGCCGCCCGTCCCGGCGGAGATCGTCTCGCGTACGAGGACCTCGCCGTCGGAGGAGATGCGCTGCCGGGAGACTCCGGCCGGCGCGCCGGCCGGCAGCGGGCCGCGCAGCGAATCGGGGCGCAGTCGCAGCCACAGCCGCAGCAGGATGCCCATCAGACGGTCCTCGAACCAGGTGATCGCGGGCTCCAGCCAGGGCATCGCCAGCAGCACCAGCAGCCCCGCGGCCCAGCCGAGCAGCACATCGCTGACCCAGTGCGTCCCGAGGTAGACGGTGGTCATGCCGACGCCCAGCGCGCCCAGCGCGGCGATCAGCGACAGCGTGCGGCGGCGCAGCGAGGTGGTCGCCAGGTAGGCCAGCACACCCCAGGTGACCACGGCGTTCGCGGTGTGACCCGAGGGGAATATGTCGCCGTCGAGCCACATCTCGTTGGCGCCGACCACGGTCGCGTAGTGCGGGCCGAGCCGGCCCATGCTGAGCTTGGCGGCGCCCACGGTGATGTTCAGCAGCAGCAGTGAGGCGCCGAGCACCAGCAGCGGGTGGAGGTTGCGCTGCCGCCAGCAGCGCCAGCCCAGCCAGGCGGCCACCGCCACCGCGGTCGGTCCGCGCTGCCCCAGCACCACGAAGTAGTCGAGGAAGGCATGGATCTCCGGCCACTGCTTGTAGGGCCGGAAGAACATGACCTGCCAGTCGAACGTGACCAGCCATGAAGTGGCCAGCACCCCGGCCACGATCGCGAAATAGACCGCCAGGGTGCCCCAGAACAGCCACATGCGGGTTCTGGTCATGCTGGGAGGTCGAACGCGATCGGTGGGGCGCTCCTCCATCTGGTCGAGCTTGTCATCGGTACGCACTCAATCGACGTTACCGCGTGTGATGTAGGTGCTTGGTCAAACTGTGCGCTTTGTAATGACGATGTGATGTGGAATGTGTCTCAATCGAGGCTTCGCCACAGGGATTTGGAAGCGAATTCCCGGCGATTCTCAAACGGCTCCCCGCATGCGCGTGTCGTCACCCTGAGCGCCTTATCTGCTTTTCCCCTCCGGGGTTTATCGGCTATTCGCTCACGGGTCGCGTGACGTTTCCCCGCGCAGCCCTCACGGAACGGACTCACTCGGTCACGTGGAGTAGCGGCGCGGGTCATGGCGGGCCCGAACCGTTCAGCCAGAACGCCCCGTAGACCGCGGAGCCCGCCGCCGCCACCGCGACGATCAGCCAGGTCCACACCGGGCGTCTTCGCGCGAGCGCCGCCGCCAGGGGGAGCAGCAGCGGGTAGGCCGGCAGCATCAGCCGGGGCTTGGACCCGAAGTAGCCCTTGGCGGTCAGCGCGAGCAGCAGCACCGCCCCGCCGTAGACCGCCAGCGGCAGCGGCTGCCCCTGCCGGATCCCGTACACGTAGAGCCAGATCACCAGCCCGACGCCGGTGACCAGTGCGAGTCCGGCCGCGAATGCGGGCCCCGACAGCTGGTGCCACACGAAGGAGCCGAACGCGAGCCCCCCGTCGAAGCCGTTGCCCCAGCCTTCCTGGACGTCCAGATAGCCGCGGAACGAGCCCTGCCGCGCCCCGACCCACAGGAAGAAGCCGCACCAGCCGAGCGGCGCGAGCAGCACACCGGGCAGCATCCCCGGGTGCCGGCGCGGCGCCCCGCGCAGCCCTGCCCCGCCGGCCCGCTCCCGCCACAGCGTCACCGCCGCGGTGAGCCACACGGCCGCCACCACCGCCGCGCCCACCGGCCGGGTCAGCCCGGCCAGCGAGGCCAGTGCCCCCGCCCACAGCCAGCGCCCGGTCAGCACGGCGTACACACTCCAGGCCGCGAGCGCGGTGAACAGCGCCTCCGAGTACGCCATCGACTGCACGATCCCGACCGGCAGCGCGGCCCACAGCGCCGCGAGCGCGACCCCGGCCCGCGGCCCGTGCAGCCGCTCCCCGGTCGCGTACAGCGCCCAGGCCGCACCCAGCGACGTCAGCCAGGCCACCAGCAGTCCCGCGTCGGCGGGTGACAGCGGAGTGAGCGCCGACAGTCCGCGCTCCAGCCAGGGGAGCAGCGGGAAGAAGGCCAGGTTGGAGTGCACCTCGCCGTTGGCCAGCGTGACGGTGTAGCCGTAGCCCTGCTCGGCGACCCGGGTGTACCAGAGCGCGTCCCAGCGGGCGGCCAGCAGGGTGTGCCAGTTCTTGCCGTCGGCCGCCGACCAGAGGGCGAGGGTCACGATGCCCAGCAGCCGGATCGCCGCATACGCCAGCAGCGCGGGCGCGGCCCGGCGCAGCGCGGCCCGTACGACGGATCCGTCGTACGGGGTCCGGCCGGGAACGGCGGCGGAGGCAAGATCGTTCATCGGGACGATTATCCAGGTGGCCGAAGAACGACTGCCGACGGCAGGTGGGGGAACGCATGGCGCTGCGATGAGCGTCTCATCGTGAGGTGAGCCACGCGGCACGCCACGGGACTCGCGTAGTCTGAGCGTCTTAACTCGCCCGTGCCGCCGGTTCGCCCGGGGCGTTTTCGCGCCCTGTTCCGTGGCCGCGAGAGCATGACTGGAGGTGCTGCATGTCCGGGACGACCGCGTCCGGCAGTGGACGGACGGCTGGTGTTCCCCGGCTTTCACGTGGTGGTGCGAACCGCTGGACCGTGCTGATCGTGCTCTGTGTCAGCCTGCTCTTCGTCGCGCTGGACACCACGATCCTGTACGTCGCAGTGCCCTCGGTCACCGAGGATTTGCGACCGGGACCCGTCGAGCTCCTCTGGATCGTCGACGTCTATCCGCTGATCGCGGCCTCGCTGCTGATCCTCTTCGGCACCCTCGGCGACCGCGTCGGGCGCCGCCGCGTCCTGCTCCTCGGCTACGGCCTCTTCGGTCTGGCCTCGGCCGCCGCCGCGCTCGCGCCCAATCCGCAGATCCTGATGGTGGCCCGCGCCCTGCTCGGCATCGGCGGCGCCATGATCATGCCGGCCACGCTGTCGATCCTGCGTCAGGTCTTCCCCGACCGGCGCGAGCGCGCGGTCGCCATCGGCGTGTGGAGCGCGGTGGCCGCGGTCGGTGCCGCGGTCGGCCCGGTCCTCGGCGGCTTCCTCGTCGAGAACTTCTGGTGGGGCTCGGTCTTCCTCATCAACATCCCGATGATGGCCGCGATGCTGCTGATAGGGCGGTGGCTGCTGCCGGAGTCGCGCGGTGAGCGCAACGGCCCCTGGGACGTGATCGGTGCGATCGTCGCGGCGCTCGGTGTGCTCGGGATCGTCCTCGGCGTGAAGCGGATCGGCAGCGGTGCGGCCGTGGTGGGCCCGACCACGCTGCTGCCCATCGTCCTCGGCGTCCTGCTGCTGATCCTCTTCGTCCGCCGCCAGCGCCGCCGCAAGGACCCGCTGATCGATGTGCGGCTGTTCGCCCGGCCCGCGTTCGGCACCTCCGTCGGCTGCATCGTGCTGGCCATGCTCGCCCTGGTGGGCCTTCAGCTGATCGCCGTTCAGTACCTCCAACTGGTCCTCGGGCTGAGCCCGCTGGAGACCGGGCTGCGGATGCTGCCGCTGGTCTTCGCCGCGATGGCCGCCGGCCTCACCGGCTCGAAGATGCTTCAGGCCCTGGGGCCGCGCGCGATGGTCTCCCTCGGCTTCGTGCTGACCGCCGTCGCGGTGCTCTGTCTGACCGCGATGAGCGCTGAGGACCGCCCCTGGCTGCTGTCCCTGGGCTTTGTGCTGCTCGGCTTCGGTTTCCAGTCCACGCTGTTCGGGGCCTACGAGTCGATGCTCAGCGAGGCGCCCGCCGAACAGTCCGGCGGTGCCGCCGCGATCGGGGAGACCTCCTACCAGCTCGGCGCCGGTATCGGTGTCGCCCTGCTCGGCAGCGTCATGAACGCCGCCTACGCCCCCGGCCTGAACCACGTCGACGGTGTCCCCGAGCGGGCCTCCGCCTCGGCGGCGCACTCCCTCGGCGAGGCCTACAAAGTCGCCGCCGGTCTGGGCGGAGCCGCCCGCGCCGCCCTGCGGGAGGCCGCCCGGGACTCCTTCGTCCGCGGGCTGCACGTCACCCTCGTCGCCAGCGCCGTGCTGCTGCTGGTCGGCGCCGGGATCGCGCTGCGGCTGCCGCGCCGGGCGGCGGACTCCACGGAGCGGGCGGAGGCGGACGGCGAGCCCGCCCCCGGTGAGGGCGCCGGCCGCGGCAGCAGCGAGCCCGCCCCGGCGAGCTCCGGCCGCTGACCCCGGCTCTCTTCCCGGACGTCCCTGCCCCGCCGCGCGGCGGTGACTCTTGCCGCGCGGCACCTCGGCCCGTACCGTCGGAAGCGCAAATAACTACCACTGCTAGTTTTTCGCCGCATCCGCCGGAGGCCCGCCATGTCCGCACCGCCGTCCTCGACGCTTCCGCCGTTCGACCCCGACGACCCCCTGGGCCTGGACGATCTGCTGACCGACGAGGACCGGGCCGTACGGGACACCGTCCGCCGGTGGGCCGCCGACCGGGTGCTGCCGCAGATCGCCGACTGGTACGAGCGCGGCGAACTGCCCGGCATCCGCGAACTCGCCCGTGAGCTCGGCTCCCTCGGCGCGCTCGGGATGTCCCTGACCGGCTACGGCTGCGCGGGTGCCTCCGCCGTCCAATACGGTCTGGCCTGCCTGGAGCTGGAGGCCGCCGACTCCGGTATCCGCTCGCTGGTCTCCGTCCAGGGCTCCCTCGCCATGTACGCGATCTGGCGCTTCGGCTCCGAGGAACAGAAGCAGCAGTGGCTGCCCCGGATGGCGGCCGGCGAGATCATCGGCTGCTTCGGCCTGACCGAGCCCGACATCGGCTCCGACCCCGCCGCGATGCGGACGTACGCCAAGCGCGACGGCGGGGACTGGGTGCTCAACGGGCGCAAGATGTGGATCACCAATGGTTCGGTCGCCGGTGTCGCGGTCGTCTGGGCACAGACCGACGACGGCATCCGCGGCTTCGTCGTCCCCACCGACAGCCCCGGGTTCTCGGCCCCCGAAATCACCCATAAGTGGTCCCTGCGTGCCTCGGTGACCAGCGAACTCGTCATGGACGACGTACGGCTGCCGGCCGATGCGGTGCTCCCGGAGGCCACCGGACTGCGCGGCCCGCTCGGCTGTCTCAGCCACGCCCGCTACGGCATCGTCTGGGGCTCCATGGGCGCCGCGCGCGCCAGCTTCGAGGCGGCGCTGGACTACGCGAAGACCCGGGAACAGTTCGGCAAGCCGATCGGCGGCTTCCAGCTCACCCAGGCCAAGCTCGCCGACATGGCGGTCGAACTGCACAAGGGGATCCTGCTGGCCCACCATCTGGGGCGGCGGATGGACGCGGGGCGGCTGCGCCCCGAGCAGATCAGCTTCGGCAAGCTGAACAACGTACGGGAGGCGATCGGGATCTGCCGCACGGCCCGGACGATTCTCGGTGCCAACGGGATCTCGCTGGAGTACCCCGTCATGCGGCATGCGACCAACCTCGAATCGGTGCTCACCTACGAGGGCACCGTCGAGATGCACCAGCTGGTGCTGGGCAAGGCGCTCACCGGCCTGGACGCCTTCCGGTGAGCGGCCTCGCCCGCTGAGCGGGGGGCGCCGCGCCACCCGGGGCCGGTGCGCCGGTGGCGGTCCCGCGGGCGCCCGGACCCCGTCCGGACAGCCGCGGGACGGCTCAACTCTGGTTGAAGAAGCCGCCGTTGCGGTGGCCGCGGGCCTCCCCGCTGACCACCTTGTAGTCGGCGGGGGTCAGCAGGAACACGCGGGTGGCGACCCGCTCGATCGAACCGCGCAGACCGAAGGTCAGGCCGGCCGCGAAGTCCACCACCCGCTTGGCGTCGGAGGAGTCCATGGCCGTCAGATTGACGATCACCGGGACGCCGTCCCGGAACAGTTCGCCGATGCCGCGGGCGTCCCGGAAGCTCTCCGGGGAGACCGTGGCGATGCGGGTGCCCTGGTCCTGGGCGGCCTCGTCGGCCACTCGGACCCGGGGGTCGGTGACCCAGGGGCTGTCGCCCGAGTCACCGGCATCGGGTCCCTCGGCGTAGTCGTCGTCGTAGTAGCGCTCGTCATCACTGTCGTCGACGAGGCCAAGCCAGGCACTCGCCTTGCGCACCGATCCCATTGACGCCTCCTCTCACCCGCGGTCTCTGCGTGTCCGCCCCTATCGTCGTTCATGAGGCGGAGGGTGTGCCAAGTGGATAGCCGCCGCACGGGGGGTTCGTGACACATCTGGTGCAAAGAGGGTGGCGCAGCATCAGCTTACGCGCCCCGTAACGAAACTGACAGTACGACGAGCATCACGGTCAGTACTCTATCGGGTGAGCGGGGTCGAAGAGGGCAAGAAAACGCAGCGGACCCCCGGGTCGGTTCGTGCACGGGACCAGGGCAAATGCCAAGGGACTCGGCGGAGCTCCTCGGGATAGCCCGATGATCGGGAGACTGGCCCATCGGAGGGGTGTTGACGCGGCGGCGGATTCCGACCTGTGTCCACCGGACCCGCTTCCCTCGAAAGTTGAGCGGGCCGATTGTCGGACGATGGCGGCCGGAGCGCGGCGTTCCGGGTGGCTTGCGCGCCCCCCTGCCGGGCGCATCATTCGCGCCACGTTGCGCCGCCTCCCCGGATCCCGGCTCCGAAGTGGTACGGGGGCGGGGCGGCCGTCCCACGGAGCCGTCTCACGGCGAGCCCTGGGGGCGCCGACTGAACCGCGTCCCGCCACGCCCCCGCCCGTCATCCCGCGGGCGGCGCGGAACCGTATCGTCCACTGATCCGTCCCACTCGTGACCGAGGGGGTCAGCGCCGCCCCGGCAGCCGTCAATGCGGCTGCCGGGGCGGAGTGTTGGGGGCGGTGGTGGGATTGCGGCCGTGTGTCGGGCGGGAGACATCGGTGCGGACCTCTTGCGCGGCGGGGGTGGCGCGCCCGAGACTCCGCTCAGCGCTTGTCAGGGGCACGCCGAAAATGAACGTGCGGATTCTGGTGTGCCCTTTGGCTGCGCCTCACCGGCCGCCCACCGGCGGCCCCGATCCCCCTCGGAGGAATCAGTGAGGAACGAGCGCACCACCCCCCGCAGCGGCGTGGCGAGACGCACCCGGCTGATCGCCGTGGCGTCCGGACTGGTGGCCATCGGTGCCATCGCCGTCCCGACCGCCAACGCACAGAACCCCGCTCCCGCGCAGAAGTTCAGCGCCGCCCAGCTCTCCGCCGCCGGGAACGCGGTACGTGCCGCGGACGTCCCCGGCACCGCCTGGCGGGTCGACAGCGCGACCGGCACCCTGGTCGTCACCGCCGACCGTACGGTCTCCCAGGACGAGATCGCCAAGATCGAACGGGCCGCGGGCAGCAACGCCGACGCGGTCCGCATCGACCGCACAGCGGGCACCTTCCGCAAGTTCATCTCCGGCGGCGACGCCATCTACGCACCCAGCTGGCGCTGCTCGCTCGGCTTCAACGTCCGCAGCGGCAGCACCTATTACTTCCTGACGGCCGGCCACTGCACCGACGGCAACCCGCCGTGGTACACCAACTCCTCGCACACCACGAGCATCGGTCCGACCGCCGGCTCCAGCTTCCCCGGCAACGACTACGGCATCGTGAAGTACACCAACTCCTCCGTGGCCCACGCGGGCATGGTCGGCAGCCAGGACATCACCAGCGCCGGCACCCCGAGCGTCGGCCAGTCGGTCACCCGCCGGGGCTCCACCACCGGCACCCACGGCGGCAAGGTCACCGCACTGAACGCCACCGTGAACTACGGCGGCGGCGACATCGTCTCCGGCCTCATCCAGACCACGGTCTGCGCCGAGCCCGGCGACAGCGGTGGTCCCCTCTACTCCGGGACCAAGGCGCTCGGCCTCACCTCCGGGGGCAGCGGCAACTGCACCTCCGGCGGCACCACGTTCTTCCAGCCGGTCACCGAGGCGCTGAGCGCGTACGGCGTGAGCGTCTACTGACGCCGGCCGGCTGAGTCCGTACGGCCCGGGATCGCGCGGCCCGGGTCTGTACGGCGGGATCCGGGTCCGTACGGCGGGATCCCCGCACACCACGCCGGACCCGGCTCCGGCGGCATGACGGCCCCCGTCCGCCGGCGGACGGGGGCCCCTCGGTGTCCGTCATCGGTCTCGACCGCCTTCCGGGCCGGGCATACCATGGTAAACAGCGTGATCCAGACGTATGCGGCACATCTTCAGGGAGCCGTGATGGTCGAAGAACTGGTGACGGCCGGGGTGGCGCTGGCCTGCACGGGCACGGTGTATCTCATGGCGGCGGCGCGGGTGGTCAAGCAGTACGAGCGCGGTGTGGTGCTGCGGCTGGGGCGGCTGGCCTCCGAGGTGCGCGAGCCCGGGTTCACCATGATCGTTCCGATCATCGACCGGATGCGCAAGGTCAATATGCAGATCGTCACGATGCCGGTGCCCGCCCAGGAGGGCATCACCCGCGACAACGTCACGGTGCGGGTCGACGCGGTCGTCTACTTCAAGGTCGTGGACGCCGCCGACGCGGTCATCCGGGTCGAGGACTACCGCTTCGCGGTCTCCCAGATGGCGCAGACCTCGCTGCGGTCGATCATCGGTAAGAGCGAGCTGGACGATCTGCTGTCGAACCGCGAGAAGCTCAATCAGGGCCTGGAGCTGATGATGGACAGCCCGGCCATCGGCTGGGGTGTGACCGTCGACCGGGTGGAGATCAAGGATGTCTCGCTGCCGGAGACGATGAAGCGGTCGATGGCCCGCCAGGCGGAGGCCACCCGCGACCGGCGGGCCCGGGTGATCAACGCGGACGCCGAGCTCCAGGCGTCGAGGAAGCTGGCCGAGGCGGCCGAGGCGATGTCCGGCCAGCCCGCGGCGCTGCAACTGCGACTGCTCCAGACCGTGGTGGCGGTCGCCGCCGAGAAGAATTCCACCCTTGTCCTGCCGTTCCCGGTCGAACTGCTGCGGTTCCTGGAGCGCTCCGGGCTCCAGGCCCAGGCGCAGACCGCGGCCGCCGAGGCGGAGCGGGACGGTGTGCAGCGGCCTGCCCCGGCGGTGCCCCGGTCGTCGCGTACGGCCGTCGAGCACGGCGCGGAGGACGCCCTGCCGCCGGAGCTGGCGGACCTCCCGCCGGTGGAGGACCTCCCGTAGGCCGCCCTCGCGCATGAGGGTGTGAGGCGAGCGCCGGCTGCCCTTCTGATGTGCCACTGAATGCCGTATGTACCCTTTCCTGCGGGTATATATGGCATTTTTGACGGCCCGGGGGCGGCTCCCGGTCGGTGTTTTCCGGCCAGCTATAGTCCTCACACGTTGCCGTCCGCCGGGCGCTCCGCATGCCCGCTGATGTCCGCACTCGGGTCGAGGTGCACGGATATCGGTGTGTCCTTCGTGTGGCGAAGTGGTGAACTCTCGCATGTGAGACCGGAACTCGGTCTTGTGCGCGAGTGAGGCGGATGGGAATACTCGACTCCACCTTGGCATGGACGCGACTCCCCGAGCCGCCGCTCCTCGGGGCGGACCCGTGCCAGTCCTGATCCCTTACTCTCCGGGCCCGGGCAACTCCCCACAGTTTCCGGGCTCTTCCCCCCACGGGAGGCCCTGACTTGAAGCACCGACGCATACCCAGCCGGCGCGCCGTCATCGCGGGCGCCGGTGCGCTCGCCCTCGCCGCCACCGCCACCGTCACCCTCGCCAACGCCAACGCGTCCCAGGCCCCCGCCCCCAAGCCGACGCTCGCCAAGCTGACCTCGGCGGCGGCGAGCACGCTCGCCTCCCACCTCAAGACGGACACCGCCGGTGCGTTCTACGACGCCAAGGCCAAGAAGCTGGTGGTCAACGTCGTGAACCAGGCGGCGGCCAAGGCCGTACGGGCGAAGGGGGCGGAGGCCAGACTCGTCAAGCACACCTTCGCCCAGCTCGACTCGGCCCGGCAGACGCTGAAGTCGAAGGCGACCATCCCCGGCACGTCCTGGGGCATCGACCCGCAGAGCAACAAGGTCGTGGTGACCGCCGACCGCACGGTCAAGGGCACCAAGCTGGACAAGCTCACCAAGGTCGCCGAGAGCCTCGGCGACAAGGTCGAGGTCCGCCACAGCAAGGGGCAGTTCAAGCCCTTCATCGGCGGCGGCGACGCGATCTGGGGGAGCGGCGCCCGCTGCTCGCTCGGCTTCAACGTCGTCAAGGACGGCCAGCCGCACTTCCTGACGGCCGGCCACTGCGGCAACGAGATCAAGAGCTGGTCCGACAAGCAGGGCGGCTCGGCGATCGCCACCACCGAGGACTCCAAGTTCCCCGGCGACGACTACTCGCTCGCCAAGTACACCGGCGACACCGCGCACCCGAGCGAGGTCAACCTCTACAACGGCAGCACCCAGAAGATCACCAAGGCCGCGGAGGCCACCGTCGGCGAGAAGGTGCAGCGCAGCGGCAGCACCACCCAGGTGCACGACGGCACGGTCAAGGCGCTGAACGCCAGCGTCAACTACCAGGAGGGCACGGTCGAGGGTCTGATCCAGACCGATGTCTGCGCCGAGCCCGGTGACAGCGGCGGCGCGCTCTTCGACGGCGAGTCCGCCCTCGGTCTCACCTCCGGCGGCAGCGGCGACTGCTCCAACGGCGGCGAAACCTTCTTCCAGCCGGTCACCGAGGCCCTGAAGGCCTACGGCGCGGAAATCGGCTGACCCACCGGCACACCCCGCAGCGGCTCGGCGCACGGTGCCGGGCCCCGGATCCGCTCATCGTCCGGGGGGCGGCACCGTCCCAGGCATGCCCCCTCACATGCGGGATCCCCGGGCGCCGCGTCCGGTGCCCGGGGATCTGACGTGCTGGTCCGGTCAGAAGTCGAAGACCGCGCCCATGCCGTCGGCCATCGCGCAGGAGTTGGCGAAGGTGTAGGTGTACGAGACCCGCTTGCCCTGCCACACGCCGTCGGCGGTGACCACGTAGGGGTTCCACTCCCTGGTGCACAGCCGGTCGGACGGGGCAGTGGTCACCGCGTTGAAGTCACCGGCCACCGTGCGCAGTTCGGCGCAGGCGGCTTTCGGGTTCGGGTGGCTGCCGGTCGCCCCCGGCATACAGCTGAGCGTCACGGCGCGTTGCACCGTGGCGGTCGCGCGGCTTTCGCCCTGGCCGGCTGTCAGCACCAGTGCCGTGGGGGCGTAGAGCCCGCCGGTCCGCGTGGGCTGGGCCGGTGCGGCGACAGCGTGCGCGGTGGTGGCGAGCGTGCCCAGGACCAGTGCCGCGCCGAGCGCGACCGCCCCAGTGATGTACCGCATGACGAACACTCCCTTGCTCGAAGGTGCAGATACCGGACGGGAGTCTGGCCCAACCGCACCCCGAAAGCATCCCGAGTGGGCAAGGAGCGATCACTTTGAGTCGTTAGGTGAAAGCTGAGAGTAATGGCGCGAACCGGCCGGAGGCGGTGGCGGACGGCCGGGGCGAAGCGGTGTGCGGCCAGCGCGGATGTCGCCGTCGGTATGCCCCGGGCAAACGCCACTCGGCCACGTAGCGAAGGGATTCAGCCGCCGACCGGTCGTTCGGGCGGGTTTCGATCTCCGGTGATTGGCTGAAGTGGGGGGCCGGAGGCTCCCTCCGTGCTGCCCGGGACGCCCGTAAAGGTAAGAACCGGCCGCCCGCCGGTCGCCTTACCGGCCCGGTGTGCCCGTCGCGGTGCCCTCCTTCGCCGGCTCCGGCCGCCCGCCGCGGCGCCCTCACCGTCACCTCGCGGGCCCAAGTCCTCGTTGTTTTCCCGCCCGTTCACTTCGTATGCCCCGGTGATTTCCGGCAGTTCCGCCGTCAGGGCCCGCGCCACCAGTGCGGGGGCCGCGGCCGGGTGTGGTTGCTCAGGTGTCACGGCGTCCGGCGGGGAACGGCCTCATGCCTGCGACGGGCTCTCGCTCTTCCTGTGGAAGATCGACAGGGCCAGGGTGAGCAGGGTGCCGCCCACCGCCCAGGCGGCGAGCACCAGGAGCGGGCCGGTGAGCGCGTTGCCGCGGAAGTAGGCGAGGGAGCGTGCCGTCCAGGTGCCCGCGCCCGGTGGGAGGGCGGGGCCGATGGCGCGCCAGAACGGGGGCAGCAGCGGGTAGGGGTAGGCGCCGCCCGCGCTCGGATTGCCGAGGATGACGATCAGCAGGATCGCCAGGCCGATGCCGAGGATGCCCAGCAGGGCCTGGCAGGCCAGGGTGGTGGCGCCCACCGCGAAGACGGTCAGGGCGCCCAGCCCCCACAGTCCGAAGAAGGTGCCGGGCAAGGCGCCGAGGACCGGTCCGACGATGATCGCGCCGGCCAGTCCGGCGGCGAGCGCGTAGACGGCGAGCGCGGCCAGCCGGATGACCGCCCGGTGTCCGTTCGAGGGGCGCGCCCCGGCGCTGATCGCGAGGATCGCGGCGCACAGATAGCCGCCGACGCACCAGCCGACGACGAGGTAGAAGGACGACAGGCTGCGGCTGTCGCCCGCGGCGGCGGGGGCCACGTCGACCGTGCGGACGCTGCGGTGTTCGGCCTTCTCGGCCGAGCGGACGACGAGTTCGACCGTTTGGGCGAGGGAGGCGCCGCCGCCGCTGGCCACCAGCAGCCGGTCGGTGCTCCCGCGCGGGTCGACGATCAGTGCGCCGTCGAGGGTCCGGTCCGCGAGCTGCTGCCGGGCGGCCCGTTCGGAGGGCAGCGCGCGCGGGGCCAGAGGAGAGCCCGGCAGTCGGTCCAGTTTGCCCACCAGTTGCGCTCTGGCCTGCGCGGGGGCGACGACGCCGAGCGGCACATCGGCCGGCGCGGGGTGGTGGAAGGCGCCGGTGTACGAGGCGATGAAGGCGATCACCAGCCCCAGGACGCCGAGCACCAGCAGCGAGGCGTGCGGCGTCACCGCGCTCTTCACCTCCCCGAGGAAGGTGGTGCGGGTGCCGTCGTCCGTCGTGGCCATGCCTCGCTCCTCGCCACACTCCGGCGGCCGGTCCGGTGCTTTTGTTCCCTTATCTTCCGGTTGGCGGCAGACGTGCGCAGATCGGTGGGGCTGATCGGCGGATCGGTGGCCGGCCTCTCGGCATGCCTTCGTACGAATGTTCGATGCGCGGGTTATGGTGGAGAGGAGGAACGGGGGACGCAAGGTCAGCCGGGGGGCGGATGAGGTGCAGGAGGTGCGGATGCCCGGGTTCACGCATCTGCACACCGCTTCGGGGTTCTCCCTGCGCTACGGCGCCTCCCATCCGGAGCGGCTCGCCGAGCGCGCCGCCGAACGCGGCATGGACGCCCTCGCACTGACCGACCGGGACGGGCTCTCCGGGGCCGTACGGTTCGCCAAGGCCGCGGCCGAAGCCGGTGTCCGCCCGCTGTTCGGCAGCGAACTCGCCGTGGCGGAGCGCGCGTCGGCGCCCACGCCCACCGCGCGCCGCCGCACCCCGGTACGCGGCGGCGCCTTCCTCGACGAGTCCGCCGCCCGCGCCGTCTTCCTGGCCCGCGAGGGTGCGGCCGGCTGGGCCGCCCTGTGCCGGCTGGTTTCGGCCGCCCACGCCGGGCAGGGGGAGCAGCCCGTCCTCCCGTGGAGTGCCCTGGAGGCCGCCACGGACGGACTGACCGTGCTGCTCGGACCGGACTCCGAGGTCGGCCGGGCGCTGGCGGCCGGCCGCCCGGACCGCGCCGCGCGGCTGATCGCCCCCTGGCGCGAGCTGTACGGCGAGGCGCTGCGCCTGGAGGTCGTCGATCACGGCCGGCCCGGCAGCGGCCCCGGCTCCCCGCGGCTGGCCGCCCGTACCCTCGGCTTCGCCGTCGACCAGGGCCTCCGTGCCGTCCTGACCAACGCGGTCCGCTATGCCGACCCCGGCCAGGGCCCGGTCGCCGATGTCCTGGATTCCGCCCGCCGTCTGGTGCCGGTGGACCGGCACCGGCCCGAGGCCCGGGACAGCGGGGAGCGCTGGCTCAAGGACGGCGCCACGATGAGCCACACCGCCGAGCGGATCGCCGAGGCGGCCGGCTTCCGGCGCGGCCTGGCCCACCGGCTGCTCGCCATGACCGAGGAGACCGCCGGGGAGTGCCTGGTCGATCCGCAGGACGACATCGGGCTCGGCCGGATCCACTTCCCCGAGCCGCGGCTGGTCGGCGCGGGCCACCGCACCGCCGCCCGGGTGCTGCGCTCGCGCTGCGCCGCCGGGATGGTGCTGCGCGGCTACGACCACGACCGCGCACGCTGGGCGCGGCTGCACGACGAGCTGCGCACGATCGAGCGGCTCGGCTACCCCTCGTACTTCCTGACGGTCGCTCAAGTCGTGGACGACATACGGGAGATGGGCATCCGGGTCGCGGCCCGCGGGTCCGGCGCCGGCTCCCTGGTCAACCACCTCCTGGGCATCGCGCACGCCGATCCGGTCGAGCACGGACTGCTGATGGAGCGCTTCCTGTCCGAACGGCGGGCGGCGCTGCCGGACATCGACATCGACGTCGAGTCCGCCCGCCGGCTGGAGGTCTACCGCGCGATCTTCGACCGGTTCGGCGCGGAGCGGGTCGCCACGGTCTCGATGCCCGAGACCTACCGCGTCCGGCACGCCGTACGGGACGTGGGCGCCGCCCTGGGCATGGACCCGGCGCAGGTGGACCGGCTGGCCAAGTCCTTCCCGCACATCCGCGCCCGGGACGCCCGGGCCGCGCTGGCCGAGCTGCCGGAGCTGCGCGGGGTGCGGGAGGCCGGCGGCGAGCGGCTGTGGCCGCTGGTCGAGGCGCTGGACGCGCTGCCGCGCGGGATCGCCATGCACCCGTGCGGGGTGCTGCTCTCGGACGCCACGCTGCTGGACCGTACGCCCGTCGTGCCGACCAGCGGCGAGGGCTTCGCCATGTCGCAGTTCGACAAGGACGACGTGGAGGAGATGGGGCTGCTCAAGCTCGATGTGCTGGGTGTGCGGATGCAGTCCGCGATGGCGCACGCGGTCGCCGAGATCGGCCGGGCCACGGGCCGCCGGCTCGACCTCGACGACCCCGCACAGGTGCCGCCCGGGGACCCGGCCACCTACGACCTGATCCGTTCGACCGAGACGCTCGGCTGCTTCCAGATCGAGTCGCCGGGCCAGCGCGATCTGGTCGGCCGGTTGCAGCCCGCCACCTTCCACGACCTGGTCGTCGACATCTCGCTGTTCCGTCCCGGGCCGGTCGCCGCCGATATGGTGCGGCCCTTCATCGAGGCCCGGCACGGCCGCAAGGCGGTCCGTTATCCGCATCCCGACCTGGAGGAACCGCTGCGCGAGACCTATGGGGTGGTGGTGTTCCACGAGCAGATCATCGAGCTGCTGCGGATCATGACGGGCTGCGGGCGGGACGAGGGCGACGAGAAGCGGCGTGCGCTGTCGCATCCGGAGCTCCAGGGCCGGGTGCGCGCCTGGTTCGCGCAGCGCGCCGAGCGGCGCGGGTACGCACCCGAAGTGATCGCGCGTACCTGGGAGATCGTCGAGGCCTTCGGCTCGTACGGCTTCTGCAAGGCGCACGCGGTGGCCTTCGCGGTGCCCACCTACCAGTCCGCCTGGCTCAAGGCGCACCATCCCGCGGCCTTCTACGCCGGGCTGCTCACCCATGACCCGGGGATGTATCCGAAGCGGCTGCTGCTCGCGGACGCCCGGCGGCGCGGGGTGCCGGTGCTGCCGCTGGATGTGAACCGGTCGGCGGTCGCTCATCGAATCGAACTGATGTCCGGTGGGGCTTCCCGTGGCGACGGCTCGGGGGACTCCGCGGTCTGGGGGCTGCGGCTCGCGCTCAGCGATGTGCACGGGATGAGCGAGGCCGAGGCGCAGCGGATCGAGGCCGGGCAGCCCTACCACTCGCTACCGGACCTGTGGCAGCGGGCCAGGCCGGGCCGCCCGGTGGCCGAACGCCTCGCCCGGGTGGGCGCGTTGGACGCCTTCGGGGCGAACCGGCGGGACCTGCTGCTGTACATCGCCGAGCTGCACCACCGCGGCCGGCAGGCGCCCGGCGGCCAGCTGACGCTGCCCGGACGGGCCCTCGACGGCGCGGACGCGGAACCGGTCGATCCGGTCGAGCCGGCCGGGCTGCCCGACCTCAGCGAGGTCGAACGGCTCAGCGCCGAGCTGGGCGTCCTCGGCATGGACGCCTCCCGTCATCTGATGGCCGACCACCGGGAGTTCCTTGCGGAGCTGGGCGCGCTGCCGGCCCGGCTGCTGCGCGAGGCCCGGCACGGTGAGACGGTGCTGGTCGCCGGGGCCAAGGCGGCCACCCAGACACCGCCGATCCGCTCCGGCCGCCGGGTCATCTTCACCACCCTGGACGACAGCACCGGGCTGGTCGACTGCGCCTTCTTCGACGACAGCCATGCGGCCTGTGCGCACACGATCTTCCACTCCTGGCTGCTGCTGGTGCGCGGCACGGTCCAGCGGCGCGGTCCGCGCAGCCTCAGCGTGGTCGGCGCCGCCGCCTGGAACCTCGCCGAGCTGGCCGAACTGCGCCGCGAGGGCGGGCTGGAGGCGGTCGCCGCCCGGCTCGCGGAGGTGCCGGACGCGGGGACGGCCGAGGCGGGCACGGGGGCGGCCGAGGCGGACACCCCGTCGGCGGAGCCGGGCCAGGGACCCGGCAAGGAGTCCGGGACGGACCGGGAGCCCGAGCCGGCCGCCGCCCCGGGCCGCACCATCCGGCTGCCGACCGGCTACGAGCTGCACCCGTGGGCCGACCTCCAGCCCCCCGGCGAACGCGCCGCCACCGGACGCAAGTTGTGGCACTCCAGCCCGGGGAGCGCGGGATGACTCCCGCGCCGGGGCCGCCCGCCGCACCGCCGGATCCGCCCGGCGCCCCGCGGCAGCCGGGCATGCTCCATGTACGGTTCCGGACCGTCGACGGCACCCCCGTGAGCGCCGGATGCTTCGAGCAACTGCTGGGGCTGCTGGCGCAGTTCACCCCGGTGATCGAGGCGCTGCCGCCGGACGCCGCGCTGGCGGATGTGCGCGGTGCGCTGCGCTACTTCGACCGGGACGCGACGGGCCTCGCCGAACTGGTGCGGCTGCGCGCGCTGGCCTGGCACGGCGTACGGTGCACGATCGGGATCGGCGCCAACCCGCTGCTCGCCCGGATGGCGGCCCAGGGGGCGGCGCCCGGGGAGATCCGGGCCGTCCCCGAGGGCGCCCCGGCCATCGCCGCGTTCCTCGACCGCCGCCCGGTCTCGGCGCTGCACGGCGTCGGCCCGGCGACCGCGCGCGCCCTGAGCGCCTATGGGCTCGACAGCATCGGCCGGATCGCCGCCGCACCACCCGCGACCCTCCAGCGGATCCTCGGCGCCAGGACGGGCCGGATCGTCTACGAACGGGCCCGCGGTATCGACCCGACGCCGGTGACCCCCAACGCCGCGGCCCGCTCGATGGGCGCCGAACACCGCTTCACCCACGACGAGCTGGACCCGGCCAGGCGCCGCCGGGCACTGCTCTCGCTCGCCGACGACCTCGGTGCCCGGATGCGCGCGAGCGGACAGGCGGCCCGCGCGCTCACCCTCACCGTCCGCTACGCCGACCGCTCCACCACCACCCGCACCCGGCGGCTGGACGGGCCGACCGCGCACGGGCCCGCGCTGACCGAGGCGGCCTACGCGCTGCATGCCGCGCTCGGACTTCAGCGGGCGCGGGTACGCTCCGTGGCGCTGCGCGCGGAGGATCTGTGCCGCGCCGAACGCGCCGCGCGCCAGCTGACCTTCGACCCGTCCGACGACAAGGCGCACCGCATCGAGGCCGCCGTCGACCGCGCCCGGGCCCGCTTCGGCACCGGGAGCGTACGCCCCGCGGCAACCCTCGGCCAGACAGCCCGCACCCCACCACCCCCGGGCACCAAGCCCCTCGGGCCTTGGGTCAACCGGCCTTAGTTTGCGTGCCTCAGCCGTAGAGCCGCTCCGCGTACCGGGGGCCGTAGTGCTGCTCCAGTTCCGCCAGGGGCACGTCCGGGGCCTCCAGACCCTTGACGATCCGGGCCCGGGAGGGCAGTGCGTCCGGCTGCCAGGTCTCCGGTTTCCACAGCTCCGAGCGCAGGAACGCCTTGGAACAGTGGTAGAAGACCTCCTCGACCTCCACCAGGAGCGCCAGCCGCGGGCGGTGACCCTTGACGGTCAGTGCGTCGAAGAACGGGGCATCGCGCAGCAGCCGGGCGCGGCCGTTGATGCGCAGGGTGTCGCCGCGCCCCGGGAGGAGGTAGTTCAGCCCGACCTGCGGATTGTCGAGGACATTGAGCCAGCCGTCCATGCGCTTGTTGCCGGGGCGGTCCGGGATCACCAGGGTGGTGTCGTCCAGGACATGGGTGAAGCCCGCGGGGTCGCCCTTGGGTGAGGCGTCGCAGCGGCCCTGCGCATCCGCGGTGGCTATCACGCAGAACGGTGAGCGGGCCAGCCACTGGCGGTCGAGGTCGTGCAGCCGGTGACGGGTCTTGTGTGCCGCATGGCGGCTGGGTTCACCGATCAGCTCGCGCAGCTCCGTCGCCGATGAGATCTCCACGATCCCGCTCAGATCCGCCGTCCCGGCCGTTTCCATCGGTCGCCCCCTCGTGTCACGTACCTGGTCAAGTCGCGTGCCTGGTCAAGCCGTTATCGACTCTACGGGACGGGTCCGACATCCGGGCCGGTCGCGGCGGACGGGGTGCACAGGCAGCACCGAGCACGGAAACCGTGCGCCGGCCCCCGGACGTCCGGTGAGGGTTGTGTGCGGCTTCCTTCACCGTCAGACCGCTGGTCCACCGCGCTTACCCAGCCGTAACTTACTTGCCAGTCAACTGCGTTGGCCCTTGCGATCCGGATCGCAGGTGAACGGCTCACCGAGCACTTCGGAGTCCCCTCACCCCGCAAGGAGCATCGTATGAAGCTGCGCTGGTCAAGAACGCTCGCCCTGTTCCCCGCCCTCGCCCTGGCCCTCGGCGGCGCCACCGTTCCCGCCGCGGCCGCCGACCCCTCGCCCGCCACCACCCCGGCCGGAGACGCCGCGCAGCACCCCACGCGCACGGCCGCCGCCGGCAGCGGCTGGAACAACTACTCCTGCAAGCCCTCCGCCGCCCACCCGCGGCCGGTGGTCCTGGTGCACGGCACCCTCGGCAACTCCATCGACAACTGGCTCGGCCTCGCGCCCTACTTGGTGGCCCGCGGCTACTGCGTCTTCTCCCTGGACTACGGTCAGCTGCCCGGTGTCCCGTTCTTCCACGGGCTGGGTCCGGTCGACGCGTCCGCCCAGCAGCTCGCCGCCTATGTCGACCGGGTGCTGGCCGCCACCGGCACCGAGAAGGCCGATCTCGTCGGCCACTCGCAGGGCGGCATGATGTCGCGGGTGTACCTGAAGTTCCATGGCGGCGCGGACAAGGTGAACACGCTGGTCGGACTGGCCCCCGACAACCACGGCACCGATCTGAACGGTCTGACCCGTCTGCTCGACCATTTCCCCGGCGCCAAGGACTACATCGACAAGCTGACCCCCGGGCTGGCCGACCAGATCGCCGGCTCGGACATCCTCAACCGTCTCAATGAGGGCGGGGACACGCTCCCCGGGGTGCACTACACCGTGATCGCGACCAAGTACGACGAGGTCGTCACCCCCTACCGGAGTGCCTTCCTCGACGGCCCCGACGTACGCAATGTGGTGGTCCAGGATCTGTGCGGGCTCGACCTCTCCGAGCATGTGGCCATCGGGCTCGTCGACCGCGTCGCCTTCCATGAGACGGCCAATGCCCTCGACCCGGCGCACGCCACCCGGACGACCTGTCTGCCGGGCTGACGGGAGCCGGCCCGGCCCGCCGTCGTGGCGGGGCCGGGCCGCGCTCCGTAACAGGCGCGCGGGTCAGTCGGCGGCCAACAGGGCGTCGGTGCACCGCTCCGCCAGGTCCTCGGCGTGCGGGGGCAGCGGGGTGCCGCCGCGCAGATGGCGGCGGACCAGCGACAGCGGGAGGTCGACGGCGGCGAGTGTGACCCGGTCGAAGCCCTCCCGGCCGTGCAGCCCCAGGGCCCCCGCGAGCGCCGCCAGGGCGGCCCGTACCCGCATGTTCCCCTCTTCCGCGCGCAGCAGATGCTCGTCGGACCAGTCGTCCCGCCCGAACTCCTGGGCCCCGTACAGGAGCAGCGCGGCCTCCTCCGGGTGGGTGCGGCTCCACGCCACGATGTGCCGGGCGGCCGCCCGGCCCCCGGCGCGCGGGTCGTCCGCGGATTCCAGGGCCTCGAAGTAGCCCGACTGGAAGCCCTCGACGGTCCGCAGCCACACCTCGGCGAGCAGTGCCGAGCGGCCGGCGAAACGGTGGTAGAGCGAGCCGCTGGGGGCGCCGGCGGCGGCCGCGACGGCGGACATGGTGACGCCCGAGGGCCCGGACTCGGCCGCCAGCCGTACGGCGGCGTCGAGGAGCTGTGCGGTGTCGAACCGGGGTGGCCTTGCCATGTTCTAGAGGGTACTCTCCACTATATTGGAGAGGCGCCTCTGAAACGGGTGCGGGCCAGGTGAGGAAGGGCGTGATGGGTGTCTACAACGTGCACGAGCGGGTGCTGCCGGTGTCCCGGGCCGAGGCCGGTCTGCTGATCGACGGCCTGTCCGGCGGCACCGACCCGCTCTGGCCGTAAGGGCACCGTCGCCCGGCCCGCCCGCTGGAGCCGCTATGTCCGGCTGCTGCGCCGCCTCATCGGGTGATCCGGCGCAGCGTCAGAAAGCCGACGGCCGCGCAGGCGAGTCCCGCCGGGATCAGCAGCAGCCATCCGGAGAAGGCCAGCACGGCCGCCGTCAGCAGGGCGCTCGCGCACCCGCCGCACCACAGGGGAGTGCGGCGGGGCAGCAGCACCAGCGCGGCGGCCAGGCCGGCGAGGGTCACCGCCGCCAGACAGGTGGCGGTGGCCCTCATCAGGAGATCCAGATCGGCGCCGCCGTAGCCAGCCGCCACCCCCACCACTACGGCCGCCCCGCCGAGCACCGCCAGCGACCGCCGCGGCACCTCGCCCGGCGCACCGCCCTTGGCCAGCGCGCGCGGCGCCGCCCCGTCCCGGGCGAGCGCCGCCCCGAGCCGGGAGGCCCCGGCCAGATACGAGTTGACCGCGCCGAAGGTCAGAAAGAGCGCCGCCACGGCGGCCACGGGTCGGGCGGCGCCGCCCACGCTCCGGGCGAGCAACTCGGTCAGCGGGGTCTCGGTCCCGGCCGCGGCCGGCCCCAGCGCACCGATCGTGGCCACCGCGAGCCCCAGGTAGAGCACGGTGATGACGGCGAGTGTACGGCGCGTCACCCGCGGCAGGTCCCGCCCGGGATCGGCGAACTCGCCCGACAGATGGCTGGCCGCCTCCCAGCCGGCGAACGCGAAGAACAGCACCCCGGCCGCCGACCCGACCGAGGACCAGCCGCCGGGCAGGAACGGCGTGAAATGGCGGACGGACACCTGCGGGGCGGCCGCCAGCACCGTGCCCAGCAGCACCACCGCCAGCAGCCCGCCGAGCAGCAGCTGCACCCGGCCCGACAGCCGCAGCCCCACCGCGTTGGAGACCAGCGCCACCGCCAGCACCGCCCCGGCCACGACGGCCGCGCCCGTGTCGTGCCAACCGGCCGCGTCGGCCACGTACTTCCCGCCGATCCAGGACGCCGAGACCACGCCGATCGGCACCGCCCCGTAGAACCACCACCCCACCACGGCTGCCGCCCGCGGCCCGATCGCCCGGTGCACATAGGTGGCCACGCCCCCGCCGTCGGGGAACCGTGCGCCGAGCGCCGCGAAGGAGGCGGCCACCGGCACGCACAGGGCGAGCAGGACCACCCAGGCCAGGATCGAGGCGGGGCCGGCCGCGGCGGCGGCCAGGGACGGCAGCGTCAGGACGCCGGGCCCGAGGACGGCCCCGGCGCACAGCGCGGTACCGCTGCCGACGCCCAGCCGCCGCACATCCGGTGGTGCGGATGCCGGGAGAGATGTTTGTTGTACGGTCACAGTCGCAGAACGTAACCGTTGGATTGATCAATGGGGCCTCTCGCCGAACATAATTCGGTGGCTGCGGCACCATGGGGGTCATGGACGACATTGATTCGGCGATTGTCCGCGAACTCCAGCGCGATGCACGGCAGACCAACCGCGACCTGGCCCGCCGGCTGAACATCGCGCCCTCCACCTGCCTGGAGCGGGTGCGGGCGCTGCGCGCCCGGGGAGTGATCACCGGCTATCGCGCGACCGTGGACCTGCGCGCCCTCAACCGGCCCGTCCAGGCGCTGCTCACGGTCCGTATCCGCCCGATGAACCGCGAGGTCATCGAGCGCTTCAAGGCCTTTCTGACCTCGCTGCCCGAAGTGCTCAACGTCTATGTCGTCGCGGGCGGCGACGACTTCCTCGTCCATGTCGCCGTTCCCGACGTCGACCGGCTGCACGCACTCCTGATGGACCAGGTCTTCAAGCGCCGGGAGGTCGTCGACTGCCGGAGCTCGGTCATCTACCAGCATGTCGCCAACGACATCATCGAGGCGCTGCCGCCGGCCGGCTCCTGATACGGCGCGGCCGCTGAAACGGCGACGCCGCCCCCTGGGTGCAGCAGGGGGCGGCGTCGCTTCCCGGGCGGCCCGGGAAGCCGGGCTCAGCCGCGGTGCCGGGCGGCCTTGCGGCGGGTGGTGGCGAACACGACGCCGGCGCCCAGGGCGAGCACCGCGGCGCCGCTGACGGCGAGCGGGACGGTGGAGCTGTCGTTACCGGTCTCCGCCAGCCGCTGGCCGTCGACCGGCTCGGAATTGCCGTTGGCGTGCGGGGCGTTGGCCTGCGCCGCGTTCGCGTGGGCCGGTGCGCCGGCGGACTTCGGCCGGGCGCCGTCCTTGTGACGGGTGGTGCCGCAGTCGTCGTCGTGGTGACCCGTGCCCACGGTCGACTTGGAGGCGCCGTCCTCGATCTGGGATTCGCTCGGCGCGGAGGCGGTCGGCGCGGGCGCCGCCCCGGACTTGGCGGGGGTGCCGCCGGCCTGCTTGCCGAAGACGACGTCGGAGCAGGTGTAGAACGCCTCGGGGCTGTCCGACCGCTGCCAGACGCTGTAGATCAGGTGGCGCCCGGACCGGGCCGGCACCTTGCCGTCGAAGACGTAGTCCCCGTTGACCATCTTCGGGTCGCTGACCTTCGCGAACGGCTTCGACTCCAGGTCGGACCACTTCAGCGGCTTCTTCGGGTCGTAGCCGTCCTTGGTGAGGTACAGCTCGAAGTAACCCTTGTGCGGCGCGGTGCCCTTGTAGCGGAAGGTGTGGTTGCCCGCCTTCATCGGGGACGACGGCCAGTCGGCGCGGGGCAGGTCCAGGCCCTTGAACTCGGGGTTGTTGGCGCTGCACAGCTTGCCGTCCGGGATACGGGTCCGGGACTGGCCGCCCGCGTTGCCGTCCCGTACGCCGTTCCAGTCGTAGAACGCCTGGGCCCCGCCGGCCTGCACGGCGGCCTTGCACGCCGCGGACTTCGGATTCTCGGGGCCCTCCGCGTAACAGGCCGACACCCGGCTGACCGGGTCGGTCATCGAACCGTGTGCGGCGGCCGGGCTCGCGGTGAGCGCGGTGAGCGCGAGCGGGGCGATACCGATCAGGGCGATGCCGGTGGCCTTGCGACGAGCGGTCATGGTGGGGGTCTCCTTCATCAAGTGCGTTGAGCGGGGTGGCGGGGGAGTGGTGGGGGGTCGGGACACAGCACGCGACGCCGCCCCCGGTGACCGGCGCCGGCGGTCCGTGACCCGCCTACGAGAAGCACGCTAGCCGCGCTGAACAGCGGTTTTGGGGGCTGAAGGGCGATCCTGGAGATCCTTATGGTCGCTTTAAGGGACGGCTAAGCGGGGGCTCATACAGGCGGGGAGGAAACGGGCATCGGCGGGTGGTGAGGGCCGCGGATGCCGGCCGTCCGGTCGCCGCGCGGCGCTCTCGGGCCTTGCCCGCGGCGGGAGTTGTCCTCGGCGGGGAGTTGTCCTCAGTGGCCTTCGGTGCCGGTGCCGGTGCCGGTGACGGGAGCCGGGCCGCCGAGGTCGTCGAAGCCTTCGAGGAGCGCGTCCATGGCGTTCGCCGATACGGGGCCGTCGGCCGGCCGGAGCGGCTGTTCGGCCCAGATGATCTTTCCCTGGGCGGTGTACCGGGTGCCCCAGCGCTCGGCGTACCGGGCGATGAGGAACAGCCCCCGGCCGCCCTCGTCGGTGGTGCGCGCATGGCGGAGGTGCGGCGAGGTGCTGCTGCTGTCCGACACCTCGCAGATCAGCGTGCGCGCCCGGATCATCCGCAGGCTGATCGGCCCGGCGGCGTGCCGGATGGCGTTGGTGACCAGTTCGCTGACGATCAGCTCGGTGGAGAAGGCGAGGTCCTCCAGGCCCCACTCCGCCAGCCGGCCGGCGGCGGATCTGCGGGCCTGGCCGACCGCGGACGGATCGGCGGGGATCTCCCAGGTCGCCAGCTGGGCCGGCGCCAGGGCCCGGGTGCGGGCCAGCAGCAACGCCACGTCGTCGACCGGCCGTCCGCCCGGCAGACCGCCGATCACCGTGTCGCAGAGATCCTCCAGCGGGGCCTGCGGATCGGCCAGGGCGGTACGCAGCCTGGTGATCCCGCCGTCGAGATCGAGGGCCTTCCCCAGCAGCAGACCGTTGGTGTAGAGGGCCAGCAGACTGCCTTCCGGCAACGGAAGTTCGACGGATTCGAAGGGCATCCCGCCCAGTCCCAGCGGCGGTCCGGTCGGCAGCTCCAGCAGCTGCCCTTCGCCCGCGGGGCTGATGAGCAGCGGTGCGGGGTGACCGGCGCGGGCCAGCGTGCAGCGGCAGCCGGCCGGGTCGTAGACCGCGTACAGACAGGTGGCTCCGATGACCCCGTCGTCGGCGTTGGTGTCGTGGCCGACCCGGTTGACCATGTCGTCCAGGTGCGCCAGCACCTCCTCCGGGGACAGGTCCAGGTCGGCGAGCGCCTGCACCGCGGCCCGCAGCCGCCCCATGGTGGCCGCGGCGTGCACCCCGTGGCCGACGACATCGCCGACCACCAGCGCGACCCGGGCGCCGGACAGCGGGATCACATCGAACCAGTCGCCGCCGACGCCGCTGAGCGAGTCGGCCGGCAGATAGCGGTAGGCGGCCTCCACCGCGCACTGCTCGGGCAGATCGTGCGGCAGCAGGCTGTGCTGGAGGGTGAGGGCCGTGTTGTGCTCGCGGGTGTATCTGCGGGCGTTGTCGATGGAGATCGCGGCGCGGGTGACGAATTCCTCGGCGAGCACCAGGTCGTCGGGCTGGAACGGCCCGGTGTGCTGCCGGCGGGCGAACGCCGCCGCCCCCAGGAACGCGCCCCGCGCCCGCAGCGGAACCACCATCAGCGAGTGAAAGCCCAGCTCCCGCAGGTGCGCCGCGCGGACCGAACCGTCGGCCGCCCAGCCCCCGGCGGCGAGATCCAGTGTCTGGAACAGAGCGGAATTGCCCTCGATGAGACTCAGCACGATGGGCGCCGACGGGGGATAGGCGGCCGCCTCCCCGATCGCCACCACCGCCTCGGGACAGCCCTCCCGTACGGACTGCTGTCCCGCACGGCGCATGGTGACCAGATCCGCGGCATCGACCGGGCCGGGCGCCGGTTCCTCCCCGGAGAGCAGCGCATCGAGGAGATCGACGGTGACGAAGTCGGCGAGATCCGGAACCGCCGCATCGGCGAGTTCCTGCGCGGTCTGCCAGACGTCCAGGGAGCTGCCGATGCGTTCACCGGCCTTGTTCAGCAGCGCCATCCGCTGGCGGGCCCGGTAACTTTCCGTGACGTCCAGGACCATGTAGCAGACGCCCAATACCTGACCCGCTTCGTCCTCCAGGCGAAAGAACGAGGTGGAGTAGGCGTGCTCCCGCTCCGGATCGGACTGCGGGCGCCCCAGGTACTCGTAGCCGACCGAGGGGGTACCGGTGCTCAGCACCTTGCGCATCTCCGCCTCGATGGCCTCCACGGCGAGGCCCGGCTGGATGTCCCCCAGCCGCTTGCCGAGGCGCTGCTCGCGGCTGGTGCCGCCCATCTCCTCCAAGGCGTCGTTCAGCCACACGAACCGAAGATCGGCGTTCACCATGGCCACGCCGATCGGTGACATGCCGAGAATGCCCTCCAGGAACGACCGGCTCGCTCCCGACCAGGGCGTCCGGGTCATCTCGGCGGCAAGGACGAGACGCGCCGAGCGCTCCTGGGCGTCCATCAGCGGCAGCACGCGGAATTCCAGGTCGAGCCGGTGGCCGTCCTTGTGCCGTACGGTTTCCAGTCCGCTCCAGCCCTCCGCCGACGCCAGCCGGGACTCCCACCTGTTGTCCGGCGGCGCCCCGGCGGCCACGCCCGCGAACAGCTCCGCCAGGGGCCGGCCGACGGCCTCGGACACCGCATAGCCCAGCAGCCGCTCGGCGCCCTTCGTCCAGCCCTGCGCCACCCCCGCGCGATCGGCCATCACCACGGCCGTCCGCGTGAGGTCGAAGACGTCGTCTCCGGAGAGGCGGCTGCTCTGGGAGGCACACATATGACCGGTCCAATGCCGGTCCCCACCGTGCGACAGGCGCTCTCTCAGGGTGGCGCCGCCGCACTCGACCGGCCTTTTCCACGGTACCCCCGCACCCTGTCCGGGCGCTCTTCCCGGCGCCCGCCACCGGCCCGCGCAGCAGGCCCGGAAGCCGTGTCCGCCGCCGTTGTCAGTGGGTGCTGCCACCATCGGCACATGAGTCCCGATGCGCCCGCCGATCCGTCCCGTCAGCCCGTGACCGATCCCCTCAACCCACCGCTGCCGACCGCCGACGCCGCCTATTGGGAAGCGGCCGCCGCATCCTTCGACGAGGAGCCCGACCACGGTCTGCGCGCCCCCGCCGTCCGCTCCGCCTGGGCCGCCAGGCTGCGCTCCTGGCTGCCCGCCGGGCCCGCCGCCGTCCTCGACCTGGGCTGCGGCACCGGAAGCCTCTCCCTGCTGGCCGCCGAGCAGGGCCATCGCGTCACGGGCATCGACCGCTCCGCGCGCATGATCGAGCGGGCGCGCACCAAGCTCGCGGGCCGCGATGCCGCGTTCCTGGTCGGTGACGCCGCCGAACCACCCGTGGGGGAGCGGCGGTTCGATGTCGTCCTGGTGCGCCATGTCCTGTGGGCCCTGCCCGATCCCGCGGCCGCGCTGCGGCACTGGGCCGGTCTGCTCACCCCCGGTGGCCGGCTGGTGCTGGTGGAGGGCCGCTGGGGCGAGGCCGACCCGATAGGTCTTCCGGCCGGCGAACTCACCACCCTCGTCGAGCCGTTGGCGGTGCGCACACGAGTGGAGAGCCTCGCGCACGAAGGGGTGCTGTGGGGCAAGGAGTGGCCGATGAGCGGTATGTGCTGATCGCCGACCTTCCCCTGAGCGCGTGCCACGCCTCGGCCACCGCCAACTCGCGCATGTAACACGGCTCTTCGGGGGCCGGCCGACGGCGCCGCCCTGAGGTGAAATTGCCGCGTCTTTTCCGGTGTGCGGGCCCCGCTTTGCCGCTGCTTTCCCGAAATGCGGTGCGCGCGTGGCCCGTTCCGGGCGTTCCGGGACGGCTTGTGTGGCCCGTACACCTATCCGCGCGTACGGTGCCTGCCGCAGGCCGCCGCCCGGATGCGACGGCCCCCGAAGGAGGAGCCGCGAGCATGTGCGGAATCACCGGATGGATCTCCTACGACCACGACCTCACCAGAGCGCGCGCCACCCTTGAGGCGATGACCGAGACCATGGCCTGCCGCGGCCCGGACGCGGCCGGCCTCTGGTCCGACACCCATGCCGCGTTCGGCCACCGCCGGCTCGCCGTCATCGACCTCGACGGCGGCAAGCAGCCCATGACCGTCACCCATGACGGCCGCACCCTGCTCGTCATCACCTACAGCGGCGAGGTGTACAACTACCGCGAGCTGCGCGCCGAACTGGAGCAGTTGGGCCACACCTTCCGTACCCGCAGCGACACCGAAGTGGTGCTGCACGCCTACCTCCAGTGGGGCGAGGCGTTCGCCGAGCGCCTCAACGGCATGTACGCCCTGGCGCTCTGGGACCCACGAAGCCGGCAACTCCTGCTGGTCCGCGACCGGATGGGCATCAAGCCGCTCTACTACCACCCCACCCCCGACGGTGTGCTGTTCGGCTCCGAGCCCAAGGCGATCCTCGCCCACCCCGCCGTACGCCCCACCGTCGACGCCGAGGGCCTGGCCGAGCTCATCACCTTCACCAAGACCCCGGGCCACGCCGTCTACCAGGGCATGCACGAGGTACGCCCCGGCCATCTCGTCCGGGTCGGCCGCGGCGGGGTGACCGTCAAGCGCTACTGGGCCCTCACCGCCCGCGAGCACACCGACGACCTCGGCGCCACCGTCGCGCACATCCGCGCGCTGCTCGACGACATCGTGGACCGCCAGCTGATCGCCGATGTGCCGCTGTGCACCCTGCTCTCCGGCGGCCTGGACTCCTCCGCCCTCACCGCGCTCGCCGCCCGCGCGCTGGCCGCCCAGGGCCGCGGCCCGGTGCGCTCGTTCGCCGTCGACTTCACCGGCTACACCGAGAACTTCCGGCCCGATGATCTGCGCGGTACCCCCGACGGGCCGTACGCACACGCCCTGGCCGAGCACGTCCGCGCCGAGCACCAGGACATCGTCCTGGACACCGCCGCCCTGATGGACCCCGGCCACCGCGCCGCGGTCCTCGCCGCCCGCGATCTGCCGAACGGCTTCGGCGACGGCGACACCTCCCTCTACCTGCTGTTCAAGGCCATCCGCGAGCAGTCCACGGTCGCGCTGTCCGGCGAGTCCGCGGACGAGGTCTTCGGCGGCTACCGCTGGTTCCACGACCCCGAGGCCGTGCACGCCGACACCTTCCCCTGGATCGCGGCCGGCCTCTCCGGCCGGTTCGCCGGGGGCGGCGGCACCCGCGAGGCGCTGCTGGACCGCGGTTTGCTGGGCAAGCTCGACCTGCCCGGTTACACCGCGCGCCGCTATCGCGAGGCGCTCGCCGAAGTGCCCCGCCTCGACAGCGAGACCGGCCTCCAGCGGCGGATGCGCGAGATCAGCTATCTGCATCTGACCCGCTTCGTGCAGATCCTGCTCGACCGCAAGGACCGGGCCAGTATGGCCGTCGGCCTGGAGGTCCGCGTCCCGTTCTGCGACCACCGGCTCGTCGACTATGTCTTCAACACCCCTTGGCCGATGAAGACGTTCGACGGCCGGGAGAAGTCGCTGCTGCGCGCCGCCACCCGCGAGGTGCTGCCCGACGCGGTGGCCGACCGGGTCAAGAGCCCCTACCCCAGCACCCAGGACCCGCGCTATATCGAGGCGTTGCGCGACGAACTCAAGGAGCTGGCCGCCGACCGCGCCGCTCCCGTCCGGCCGCTGCTGGACTCCGGCGCGCTCGCGCAGGCCACCGCCGACGGCGCGACGCCCGGCATCCGCCCCGGCGCCGAGCTGGTCCTCGGCATGAACGCCTGGCTGCGGACGACGGGCACCACCCTGGAGCTGTGACCCCTCCCGAGGGGATGCCTCGCCGGGGGTGACACCTCCCGAGAGGTGAGACCTCCCGTCACGGCGGGCGCTCCTGACGCACAATGGATGCGACAAACACGCGCACCGACGGGTACGCGCACGCGCACGCATCCCGGGGACACACCCCAGGGGTACGCGCCGTCGCGCATCCGCCCGCCCCACCACCAGCACCAGGAGCGCCACCGTGTCCCCGCAGACCTTGAGCATCACCATCGATCCGGCCGCGGCCGCCGCGCCGTTCGAGCAGGTACGCACCCAGATCGCGGATCAGGCCAGGGACGGCGGTCTGCCGGTCGGCTACAAACTCCCCACCGTCCGCGGTCTCGCCGAAGAGCTCGGCCTGGCCGCCAACACCGTGGCCAAGGCCTACCGCGCCCTGGAGACCGACGGCGTGATCGAGACCCGCGGCCGCAACGGCAGCTTCATCGCGGCGGCCGGGGAGGCCGCGGACAAGGAAGCCGCCGCGGCCGCCAAGCACTACGCCCGCCGCGCCCAGCGCCTCGGCCTGGACCACCACGCTGCCCGCGCGGCCGTCGAGAACGCCCTGCGCGCCACGTACGGAGCCGACGACTGACCGGGCCTGCCGCCCCCTGGCTGGGCCTGCCGCGCGCCTGACCGCGTCTGCCGCACGCCGACCCCGGCCGCGGCCGCGGCCACCGCACCGACCCGACCGCACCCCGATCCACCGCCCGAAAGGAGCCGCAGCCGCATGCCCAGCAAGCAGGCGCTCGTCCGCCGCCCCGGTCCCCGCCTCGCCGAGGGGCTGGTCACCCATATAGACCGGCGTCCGGTCGACCCCGCCCTCGCCCTGCGCCAGTGGGAGTCCTACGTCCAGGTGCTGCGCGACCACGGCTGGCACATCACCGAGGTCGCCCCCGCCGACGACTGCCCCGACGCAGTCTTCGTCGAGGACACCATGGTCATGTTCCGCAATGTCGCCCTGCTCGCCCGCCCCGGCGCCGGAGAGCGGCGGCCCGAAGTGGCGGACGCCCGCGCGGCCGTCGAGGCGCTCGGCTGCTCCGTCAACGAGATCCGGGCGCCCGGCACCCTGGACGGCGGCGACATCCTCAAGGTCGGCGACACCGTCTACGTGGGCCGCGGCGGCCGCACCAACGCCGAGGGCGTCCGCCAACTCCGCGCCACCTTCGAACCGTTGGGCGCCCGTGTCGTCGCGGTACCGGTCAGCCGAGTACTCCACCTCAAATCCGCCGTCACCGCGCTCCCGGACGGCACCGTCATCGGCCATCCGCCCCTGGTCGACGACCCCGCCGCCTTCCCCCGCTTCCTGCCCGTGCCCGAGGAGTCCGGCGCCCATGTCGTGCTGCTCGGCGGCGGCAAGCTGCTGATGGCCGCCGGCGCGCCCCGCAGCGCGGAGCTCTTCGCCGACCTGGGCTATCAGCCGGTCGTCGTGGACATCAGCGAGTTCGAGAAGCTGGAGGGCTGTGTGACCTGCCTGTCCGTGCGGCTGCGCGAGCTGTATGCGTGACGGGGCATCCTCCCCGGCGCTTCGTGTGCCTGCCCGGACCGCACCGCTGACCGTGCCTATCGTGGCGCCATGAGCAACCTCGATCTCAGACCCGCGCCCAGCCTGTGCGGCGGCACCGGCCGCACGGGCCCGGTCCGCGACGTCC
Organism: Streptomyces sp. bgisy130; assembly: GCF_057708345.1. NCBI lineage: Bacteria > Bacillati > Actinomycetota > Actinomycetes > Kitasatosporales > Streptomycetaceae > Streptomyces > Streptomyces sp. bgisy130. The sequence continues at coordinate 260,150 of NZ_JBYISA010000007.1, read as the reverse complement.
AGCCCGGCAAGCAGGTACCCCTCGGCGAGAGCACCGTCGTCCGCCGGCTGCTGCCGAACCTCGGCCGGCGGATGGTCGGCGCCTGGTGCTTCGTCGACCACTACGGTCCGGACGACATCGTCGACGAGCCCGGGATGCAGGTGCCGCCGCATCCGCACATGGGACTCCAGACCGTCAGCTGGCTGCGCGAGGGCGAGGTGCTGCACCGCGACAGCCTCGGCAGCCTCCAGACCGTACGGCCGCGGGAACTGGGCCTGATGACGTCCGGCCGGGCCATCGCGCACTCCGAGGAATCGCCGCACGGCCATGGCCCGTTCCTGCACGGCGCCCAGCTCTGGGTGGCACTCCCCGGCGCCCACCGCGACACCGCGCCGTCCTTCGAGCACCACTCCGACCTGCCGGTGATCAACGGCGGCGGCCTCTCCGCCACCGTCATCCTCGGCGAACTGGCCGGCGCCACCTCGCCCGGCACCACCTACTCACCCTTGGTCGGCGCCGACCTCACCCTCACCGGCGGCACGGACACCCGCCTGCCGCTCGACCCCGACTTCGAGTACGCGGCGCTCACCATCTCCGGCGAGAGCGAGGTCGACGGTGTCCGGCTGGCCCCCGGCTCCCTCCTCTACCTCGGCTGCGGCCGCACCGAGTTGCTCCTGCGCGCCGACTCCGACAGCAGCCTGCTGCTCCTGGGCGGCGAGCCGTTCGAGGAACAGATCGTGATGTGGTGGAACTTCATCGGGCGCTCCCAGCAGGACATCGAGGACGCCCGCGCGGACTGGACCACCGGCTCCCGCTTCGGCACCGTCCACGGCTACGACGGCGACCGACTGGCCGCTCCCGAACTCCCACCGGTGACCCTGAAACCTCGGGGAAGAGTGCGCTGACCTGCGGAGATGAGTGAGGGGGAGGTTGCCGCGCAGGGCGGTCGGGCCTTCTTCCGGGCAGGGACGACCCGGTCCGGAAAAGGCCCGGACCCCTGCGCGGAGCGGCCGTTGGCGCCGCCGCCCGGTCAGCCGGTCAGTCCTCCCCGACCCGCGCTCCGGCGGACCGTGCCAGCGCCCGGGCCCCGGGGCTGACGCCCCACCGGGACCGCCGGTACCCGGCGTCGGGGGAGTCGGCCGTCCGGTGCTGGATCAGAGCTTTCGCGCGCGGTAGATCGTGCGGCACGGCACGTCGGTGCGCGAGCAGGAACCCGAGTCGCACTTGAGGTCGAGGCCGCCGAAGTCGTGGGAGAGCGGCTCCAGTCCGGCCGCGTGCAGTGCCTCGGTCACCTCGGTGCTGTCGTAGTACCAGCTCGTCAGTGTCTGGTCGACCCGCTGGGCCCGGTCACCGGTGTCGAACACCCCGGAGACGCGCAGCATTCCGCTGCGGCTGCCGGTGTCCCATACCCCGCGCTTGACCACGACCGCCTCGGGGCTGTCGGTGAGCGTGGCGTGGTTCCAGTGGAGGAAGTGGGACTGCTCGTAGAGGTCGAAGAGGAACTCGCCGGACGGTACGAGGGCGGCGGCTACCGAGGTGAAGCACTGACCTAGATCGTCGGGGGAGGGAAGGTGGTTGAGGGCGCCGTCCAGGCTGACGCACGCGGCGACGGTGGTGGGCAGGTCGAAGGAGCGGGCATCGGCCTGTAGTACGCGGAAGGTGCCCTCCTCGATGCGCCCGGTGTGCCGGGTGCGTGCGAGATCGAGCATGGCCTTGGAACCGTCCACCCCGTACAGGGTCCATCCGCGCTCGAGGAAGTGCGCGGCGGTCACGCCGGTGCCGCAGCAGATGTCCGCGGCGGTGAGGTTGTCCCCGGCCGTTTGTGCCAGGTGCTCGGCCAGCTTCGGGGAGAAGCGGTCCACCCAGCCGGTGTAACTGCTGTCGAAGAAGGCGGCGAATCCTTGGGAATAGTAATTGGCCATACGGGTTTCCCTTCTTGTCGGCACCGCTCAGGGCACGCGAACGTCGGCACAGTGGTGTTGTGGGGGTTTGATCTTGGGCGGACGTCGGGCTCACGCCGGGGCGGAGGCGGGGCGCAGCTGCGGGATCACGCGCTCGGCGAAGAGCGTGACGGTGTCCTGGTCCACCGGTGGGCGGATCCCCAGCACGAAGTCGGTGACGCCCAGTTCGCGGTAGGGCAGCAGTGCTTCGACGCACTGCTCCGGCGTACCGAAGACCAGATACTCCGGCCAGACCGGCGAATCGGGCGGGAAGGTGTGACGCAGCCGGTCGAGTTTGCCCGGCAGCTCCGCGGGGTCGTCGACGAGCAGGGCGCGGAAGGTCATCGAGCGACGGATCTCCGCCCGGTCCCGGCCGGCCCGCTCGCACTCGTGGTCCAGCTGCTCCACGCGTCGGCGATACCGGGCCGTGTCCGTGAGCAGGCTGTTCCACACGTCGCCGTGCCGTGCGACCACCCGCAGTACGGGCCGGCTCGCACCGCCGACGACCAGCGGCAACCGCGGCTGCACCGGGGCGGGGCGGAGGTAGCCCTCGGTGATGCGGACGTGCTTGCCGGTGAACGAGAACCGCTCGCCCGACCACAGGCCCCGCAGGACCGCGGCGGTCTCCTCCAGCATGTCCAGTCGCTCGGTGCGTTCCGGTTGGCCGAAGCCGTACTGCGCGTGCGCCAGATCGGCGCCGCCGACGCCTATGCCGATTTCCACCCGCCCGGCGCTGACGTGGTCGATGGTCGCGGCGAGCGCGGCCAGCATCGCCGGATGACGCCAGGCCACCGGCGCGACCATGAGCGCGGCGCGGATCCGGTCCGTCTGCGCGGCCAGTGCGGAGAGCAGGGTGGTGCCCTCGAAGCACGGGCCTTCCGGACCGCCCATGGGTGGTCGCAAGTGGTCGAAGATCGAGCACCAGTCGTAGCCGAGTTCCTCGGCCCTGCGCCACAGTGCCAGGATCTCGTCGTACGTCTCGTACTGCTGCCCGGAGTGGACTCCGAACCTCAGTGCCGGTTCAGGTGACGGCATCTTCGGCCCCCGCATCGCCCGTCACGTCTTTCTCCTCGTCCACCACGGACGCGAGTGCAGTGGTCAGCGTCCGGATGCTGTGGAAGGTCTCCGGGGTGATCAGCTCGTCGGGGAGGCTGAGACCGAACTCGCTCTCGATGGCCACCAGCGTCGCGACAGTGCCCAGGGAGTTCAGCCCGGCGTCCCGCAGCGGGAGGTCCGGCGTCAGAGCGGCGCCGGCCGCGTCGGGCAGCTGACGGGCGACGAGTTCGCGGACCGTCTCGCTCAGAGCGTCACCGGTTCGACCGGCCCTATCACTCATGTTTCTCTTCTTCTCCTTCGTCGGCCCGGCCGGGCACAGCGGACCCGGGCCGGGGGCAGGGGCCCGGCCGGGGGCGTCAGTGCGTGTGGAGGCGCACGGTGACGGTCTTGGGACGCTGGTACTCCGTGAGGGCGAGGACGCTCATGTCCGTGCCGTGCCCGGAGCTGCCGCGGCCGCCGTGGGGGAGCTCGGGGCTCTGGTCCAGGTGGCAGTTGACCCAGACCTCCCCGGCGTTCAGCTCGTGGGCCAGGGCGAGCGTGGTGGCCGTGTCGGATCCCCAGACGCTCGCGGCGAGTGCCTGCCGTACGGAGTTGGCCAGGGCCACCGCCTCCTCGACGGTGTCCACTGCCTGGACCGTCAGCACCGGGCCGAACACCTCCTCCACCACGGCCGGGTCGTCGGGCGCCAGATCGGCGAGGATCCGTCCGGGCCGCCAGAAGCCGTTCTCCTGTCCCCGCTGGGCCGCGATGTCGCCGACATGGTCGATGGCCGCCGCGCTGCTTCCCACGATGCGGTCGTAACGCGCCGCCTGGTCGGCGTTGTTGAGCGGTCCGAAGTCGGCTCCGGCGCGCCGGTTGCTCATCGCCTTGGCCAGCCCGGCGACGGTCCGGTCGTAGTTCTCCCGCAGGGTGATCACCCGGGCCGGCGCGGCACAGCTCTGACCGGCGTTGTACGTGACGGCCCGGACCAGCTCCTCGCAGGTGTCGTCGGGCGCGTCCGGGAGCACCAGGGCGGGGCAGTTGCCGCCCAGTTCCAGGCTGACCCGGTGCAGTGCCGCCCGGCCGGCGACATCCTGGCCCCCGGCCTCGCTGCCGGTGAAGGCCACCATGTCGATGTCCTCGGCGACGAGCAGCCGCCCGGTGTCACGGTCGCCCGGTACCGTCACCAGCGCGTCAGGGACCAGGGCGGTGGCCGCGTCCCGGGCGAGCAGCATGGCGGTGTCCGGAGTGGTCAGCGCGGGTTTGAGCACGACGGTGTTGCCGGCGGCGAGCGCCGGCGCGATGCGCCAGGCGGCCATCATGAGCGGGTAGTTCCAGGGCACGATCGCCGCGACGACGCCCATGGGCTCCCAGCGCACCCAGCTCTCGCGGCCGCGTATCCGACGGCCGCCCGCGGGTGCGGTGTCGGCACGTTGGGCGCCCGCGTAGAACCGCAGCAGATCGGCGCAGTTCTCGACCTCGCCCTGTGCCTCGGCGTCGGGTTTCCCGGTACCGGCCTGCTCGGCCGCCACATACGAAGCGGCGTTCTCCTCGATGAGGTCCGCGAACCGCAGCAGGCGTCGCGCCCGCTCCCGGGGAGTGAGGCCGGCCCAGCCGGGCTGGGCGCCGCGGGCGGCCGCCACCGCCGCACGGGTCTCGGCTTCGCGGCCGACGGTGAGGGACCACCGCTCCCGGCCGGTGCGCGGGTCGGTCAAGGGCAGCGTGAGGGTGTTCTGCGACATCGTGGGCCCTGCTTTCCAGGTGGTTTCGGGTCAGGAGCTGGCAGGTGGTGCGACGACCCGAGGGTTCAGCCGAGCCGGTGCGGGGAGTGCGGGCAGCCCTTCGCGGCGAGCTCCTCGCCGCTGGCGCCCTCGATGTCGCAGATGCGGCAGGTGATCCGGCCGAGATCACCCAGGAGCGCGGTGTACGCGGTGAGTTCCTGCCGTTCGGGGCTGTCCAGGTGACGGTGCGGAGCGCCTACGGCGAGGATCATGTGGTCGGTCACCGCGCCCACCGCGTGCGTGAGGGCGCCCTCCACCATGTAGACCTGTCCGGGACGTGTCTCCACGATCTCCCCGGCGACGGCAATGGTGCCGGTGCCCGCCAGGACGAACAGCAGATGGTCCCCGGGGTGGGTGTGCGGGGCGAAGCCACTGCCGGCGGGAACGTGCAGGATGTCGGCACCGACATGACCGCTGGAGAGCAGCGAGCGTCCGGTGGCGTCGTCGGTCTTCGACACCCGGGTGGGGCCGGGGGCCACCGTGATGCCGAGCTGCTGGGTCGTCCCGTCCAGCCCGAGATCAGCGGCCCAGTCGCAGATCAGCAGGGGCGAGCGGCGGAGGCCGGGCTCTTCGGGGGACGGGAGCGACGAAGCCTCCGTGGCTTTCGCGCGGCCGAGGACCGACAGCAGTTGCACCGCCTTGGCCTCGCGTTCCGCCGCGGGGAGGTGGTGCAGCTCCTTGCGCAGAATGTCGATGGTCTCTTCGATGGGCAGGCTGTGGGTGGTCTCGGTCATGGTGCTTCTTCCTTCACTGTCTCGGGAGTGGTGGGTGGGAAGGGGCGGGAGCGGCGGGCCGCCTCGTGGCGTGCCGGAGCCGGCGGGGCGTGCGGGGCGCGGCCGGCGGCGAACGGGACACGGTTCAGGCACTGGGCGAGGTGACAGGCAAGAGGGGCGGCGAACAAGTGGTAGAGCAGCGGGGAGAATTCCTCGCGCACCTGCCCGTGGACGGGCAGCTCCGCCCAGGCGTGGAGGCCGCCGAGGTGGTCCGCGGGTGCGACAGCGATGACCCGTCGTCCCAGCTCGGCGGCGCGCTGGGCGACCCGGCGGGCGTGCCCGGAGCAGCGGCCGTCCGGGGCCAGCACGAAGACCGGGAGATCGCGCGGGCCGGCGAACCGCTCGACGTGGCACCACTCCTCCAGGTCCTGGCCGACGGCGAAGACGGCGGAGGTCTCGATGGCTTTCGCCGCGCTGTACAGGGCGCTGCCATGGGACGGTCCGCCACCGAGCAGGGTCAGCACCGGCGCATGCGCGATCCGGTCGGCGATCTCCCGGGTCCGCCCGATGTTCTCGCCCACGGTGGCTTCGACCGCGTCGGCCAGGGTGCCGAGTTCGTCCCGCAGGAGGCCGGCCGTCGCGCGGTCCAGATGTCCACGCGCCTGCCCCAGGGCTATCGCCAGCAGCAGCGCTCCGAGGAGGCTGGCCTGGTAGGTGCGTACGCCCGGAGACGGCTCCTGGCGGGGCAGCGCGAGCTGGACGGTGCCGTGTGCGGCCCGGGCGAGCGGGCTTTCCGCTCCTCCGGTGAGCGCCACGACCGCTCCCCCCTCCGCCCTCGCCTGCTCGGCTGACCGGACCACGAGCGGGCTGCTGCCCGAGGCGGAGATCGCGAGGGTGAGCACGCGGGCCGGTGAGGAGGGGGCAGCGGACTGCCGGTAGTGGGTGAAGGGCAGCGCGCTCACCGGCCGGCAGTCCACACCGGCGAGGGACCGGAAGGCCATCTCGACGGCCCGGGCGGCATGGTCACTGTCCCCGTTGCCCACGATGACCACCGACTCGATGTCTGCCAGGCCCAGGGAGCCCGGCAGGTCTCGGACCTGTTCGGCGAAGGGCGCGGCGTGGGCCCGTATGTCGTCGGCGAGGCACCGCACCTGACGGAGCACCACCTCCGGCTCCAGCTGCGGCGGTCCGGCCGGGCCGGGACCCGGGCGGTGTGCGGGCGTCATCGCTCGGCCTCCCGGACGATGTCGACGTAGCGCCGCACCAGGTCGGTATCGACCGTGCCGCCCCAGCCCTCACGTTCCAGGCAGGTGCCCACGAACGCCCCGTCCGCGGCGGCGAGCAAGCGTGCCGCGTTGTCGTGGTGCGTGTGTCCGGCCAGGATGACGGGCAGGTGGGGCACGGCCTCGCGAACGGACGCGATCATGCGCAGTGCCGTGTGCTCGTCAGGGTGCGAGAGCGACACCGCGTCCGCGCCGACGGTGCGGGCCGCGCGCGCCACCTCCGCGGTGGTCTTTTCCCCTCCGTGCCAGGTGAAGTGCATGGAGTCGATGTCCGCCACGATGCCGACCCGCTCCGCGCCGAGCGAGCGGCGGTAGCTCATGACCTCCAGCGGATCGGGCCGCACCATGCCGTGGGCGGTGAGGGTCTGCCCCACCAGGGCGCCGGCCCGGACGTAGTCGCCCCCGGCCACCTGTGCCACGGCGAGCGATGCCCTGGTGGCGTTGCGCATCATCTGCACACCGACGCGGAACGCCCCGCCGGTCGCCTCCACGACCGCGCGTGTGATCAGGCCCATCGCGGCGGTACGTGCCGGGTCCGACTCGTCGGCGACGCTGTAGACCCGGTCGACCGTCTGGATGAGGCAGCCGTCCGCCCCGCCGTCGTACAGGGCCCGGGCGGACGCCACCGCCGTGTCGAGGATCTCCGGGAGGGTGTCGGGCTGATGGAAGGGAGTGCCGGGCAGGGGCGCCAAGTGCACCATGCCGAGGACGAGTTTGTGCCTGCCGTCCGGTACGGGCCAGGAGTTCATGCGGCCCCTCGCTCTTCGTGGTGGGGGGAGGACGTCACCGGGCCGCCCTGGTCGTGAGATGGGATCCCAGCCGGTCCAGAGCGGGTGCGAGCTGCTCCCAGGGACGGGCGGTGGTGATCCGCATGACGGCACCGGAGAAGCAGAAGGTGAGGATGCCGGGGAAGAGGGACACCCCCGTCTCCCGCAGCACGTCCCGGAAACATCGGTAGGAGTCGTCCCAGCCGGGCAGTTCCAGCGCGGTGTTGATGGAGAAGCGCGGCGTGAGCACCCGCGCGGGGGTCTCCGCCAGGCGGACGGTGGCCGCGTCGCGGAGCACGGTGAGCTCCTCGGCCCTGCGCAGCCGCTCCGTCCGGTAGGTGCGGTAGGCGTGCCGCAGCCGCTCCACGTCGAGTCCGTAGGACGCCTCGAACTCCTTGAGTTCAGCGGTTCCGGGCTCGTCCAGGCCGGTGATCAGCCAGCGCTCCATGCGCGCCAGCACTTCCACGATCGTGTAGAAGAACGACGGCGGCCCGCCGAACGAGGAGGAGGCGTACTCGTAGTACTCGGCGATGAAGGCGGGATCGGCGAGGAACCAGCCCGCCTTGAGCCCCGGCGCCGACCAGGTCTTGGACAGGCTGGAGACCCGGACGACATTGGGCGCGCCGCGCGCGGCGGAGCGCTCCTCGTAGGCGCCCAGCCACTCATGGCACTCGTCAAGGACGATGACGGTGGAGGGGGAGGCCGCTTGGATCAGCCGTTGCAGGCCCTCCTCCGTGACGGCCGCCCCGGTGGGGTTGCCCACGGTCTGGAGCATCACCAGCGGGGTGTCGGGCGTGAGCGCGGCGAGGAGCGGCTCGATGGAGGTCTGCCCGTGCGCACTGTCCAGGGGGACGAGCTGTATGCCGTGCCGGCGGGCGATCGTCTCGACCAGGGGCGGGTAGTTGGGGATCGCGCAGAGCGCCGGTGGTGTGGACGGGGCGACGTCGTGGAGGACGAAGTCCGCCAGCGTGCTCACGGCGAAGGTCCCGCCCATGGTCATGGCCACGTGTTCGGGCCCGTAGCGCACGCCGTCGAGCCGGGCGGTCTCGTACGCGGCGATCGCCTCGCGTGCCGGGTAGCGCCCCCGCGAGTCGGAGTAGCCGTACCAGTCGCGGTCCAGAGCGAACCGGACGCATTCCTTCAGGCTTTGCGGGAGACCCCACCGTTCCTCGTCCACCGCTCCGCCGGAGAGGATGTACTGCGCGTTGTCCCGGAGATCGCCGTACAGGTCGTCACGGAAGTACCAGTTGAACAGCTCCTTGACGAACCGGACGGTCGCCCGCGAGCCCAGCACCTGCTCCGGTTCGACCGAGCGGAGCCGGCGGCTGTCCCGCCACTGCTCGGCCAGTGCCGGATGGTGCGCGTGGCTGCCCAGTTCGTTCTCCACGCGGCCCAGCCACAGGTTGCGCAGTTCCAGGGGATCGTCGGGGCGGCGGGCCCGGGCGAAGACGTCCAGCACCCGCTCGTCGATATGGGTGGCGAACCTGTCGGATAACCCGGCGGGCCGGGGTGCCCGCCGGGACATCGCCAGGGCGTCCTGCGACGCGTGCGAAGGACGCGGCAGCAGAGGGGAGTCGAAAAGTGTCATCGGCTTCTCGCAAGGAGTGGTGGGGAGTGGCCTTCGGTGGGGGTCCGGCGCGGGCGACTCGGCTCCTAGCGGATGCGGAGGCGCTGGAGGTGCCGTTGCTCTCGCGGGGGTGTCGCGGCACCGGCGGTCCGGCCGTGGAAGTAGTACGTGTTGTCGATCACGACGAGCAGCCCCCGGCGCCAGCGCACCGCGAGCGCCTCTTCGGGCGCGTACATGGCGGTCAGCAGCTCGCGCAGGGCCCCGTTGACCGTCTCGGGGTCGGTGTCCGGCCGGTCGTGCGTCCACCGCAGCTCTTGATCGAGAAAGTCGCGGAAGGAGAACACCCAACGCCCGTCGACATGGCGCGCGAGGGGCGGCGCCGCCGGACTGTCCCGGTAGCCGGTACGGGAAAGCAGCTCCAGGGTGCCGGGCGACAGCCGGCGTGCCACCTCCCGCATGGGCACCAGCACCGTCCGGGCGTGCGCGGTCTCGTCGCCGGGATGGACGCACATGAGCACGATGTACCGGGGCTGCCTCGACACCTCGGCACCGCTGCTCTCGGAGTGCAGGGAGAGCGAGTTGCGGGCGAAGGGCTGGAGCGACACCTCCGCCGTGGGCGCGTGCCGGCTGCGGAGGTTGAGGATGACGTGGTCCTGGACGAATGGCTGTACCGCGGGATCCGTTTCCGGGGTCGCGGTGCCCAAGCCCTCGCCGAGTGTCATGAATCGCTCGGCGGACAGCGGCTGGTCGAGCTGAACGACGGCCAGGCCCTGACGCCACAGCTGCTCGGTGATCTCCTGGTGCAGGCCGCGGACGTCCGCCTCCTGCTCCCGCAAGGGGGCCGCTGTCGGACCGTGCAGGGGCGCCGCGTTGCCCAGCAGCCGTTCCCTGGGTGCGAGGTGGGGGTCGGACGGCGACGCCCGGAAGCTTCCGTGCGTGACCTCGCGCTCTGCCGCACATAGGGCTTCGGAGGATGCGAAGGCGGGCTGTTCCATGCCTTGTTCCTTTGCTCGGACGAATCAGCTACCGGACGCCAAGAAACTGTGGAGCGGGGGTATTCGGCCCCTCTCGATGACGCTGACGGTCAGAAAAAAGGGGGTCACCATGGACGGCCGAGGCGTGCTGGTGAAGAGCTCTCTCAGTCCCTCACAGGGCGGTACTCCTGCGGCCTCGGCTCGGCACGCGGAGCACTCTAGGGGCGGTGCCGGAATCACTCGGGAATCACGCGGAACCGCCGTGGACCACGGGCGATAGCCGGCCGATTAACCGGGAATTCTCCGGAGATCGTTACGGTGTGAGCCGTCCGAGAATTCGATACTTCCTACGGGCCGCCGGGGTACGACGGCACCCTTACCGGCCCCGCCCGCCGCAGCTCCTCATGCGGGCCCCGGCATGAAACGAGGCGTTCATGGGATTCACGCACGGGCGCCGTATCGCGCACTGCCCGTATTGCGGCCACGCCTACACGGACAGCACGAGCTGGCCGTTGCACTGCCCCGCGTGTGAGGAGACGCTCTGGCGCAACCCGCTGCCGGCCGCGGTCGCCGTCCAGCCCGTGACACAGGAGGACGGCTCCCGGGGCATCGTCGTGATCCGCCGGGCTCTCCCGCCGGGGCGGGGCCGATGGGCCCTGCCCGGTGGATACCTGGAAGTCGGGGAGAGCTGGCAGGAGGCGGCCGTGCGCGAACTCCGGGAGGAGACCGGGCTCATGGCCCCGGCGCACGGTGTGCGTCTCTTCGGAGCGCACAGCACTCGGGACACCCTGGAGCTTTTCGCGCTGCTGCCGACGCGTGCGGCCGCGGGACTGCCCGAGATGGCGCGCACGGCCGAGACCGAGGGCTGCTCGGTGCTCGGCGAAGCGGTGGAGCTCGCCTTTCCCGGGCACACCCGGGCCCTGGCCGCTGCCCTGGCCGGCCGCTCGCTGCTCACGCCATGAAGGACAGACTCCCTTCCAGCCAGGCCGCCACCAGCTCCACCCGCGAGCGTCGGCCGGTGCGCTGGAACAGCCGGGCCAGCCGCTGTTCGACGGTCTTCTCACTGCACGCCAGACGGGCCGCGATCTGCCGGTTGGTCCCGCCCTCGCCGACCATGCCGATCAGCTGCACCTCCGCCTCGCTCAGCCCCTCACGGGCCGAACGGCCCCTCGGCAGCGGCACGTTGCGGCGCTGCGCCGACCGGCCGAGCAGCACGCGCCCGGGACGCCCCAGCGACAGCAGGTGGGTGTGCCGGGCTGCCTCGGCCAGCCACGGCTGGGGATCGTCGCCGACCTCGGCGAGGACCTGGCAGCAGTACAGCATCATGTGCCGGTCGCCCCGCCGCTCGGCCGAGCGGTAGGCGTCGTGCGTGCCGTCCGCGTCGCGGTCCAGCACCCCGCGGGCGACCAGCAGCGCCTCCCGGGTCATGGCCGTGTCCACCTCCGCGTGCAGTGCCGTGAGCTGCTCCAGGGCCTGCCGCGCCTGCTCCGGCCGGGTCTCCTCGGCGAACTCCAGGATGCGCAGCAGCACCCTCTCGGCCCCCGTGAGCAGCCCGCTGCCGCGCGCCCGCCGCACGTCCTCCCACGCCTCCTCCAGCGCCGCGTCCCGCTGCCCCGACCAGTACCGCACCCCCAGCCGGGCGCGGGCGACCAACGGGTGCACGACCGTGCCGGGAATGCGGTCGAGCCACTCGCGGGCGCGTACCAGGTCACCGCGGAAGCAGTGGATCTCGGCCGCCAGTGCCCGGGCCAACTGGCTGGTGCCCGGCCCGCCGCAGACCCCGCCGCGGCGCTCGATGCCGCGGGCCGCCGACAGCGCGTCGTCCCAGCGCCCGGCCAGGTAGTCACGGACCATGGCGTGGTAGCGGCCGGCGGCGCTGTGGTCCGCGCGTATGGAGCGTTCGCCCAGCACGGAATCGAAGGCGCCCGCCAGGTCACCGTAGGCCGCGGCATCACGCAGCCGTCCGAGGGCCGCATCGCAAGCCTCCTCCCGCCGGAGGCCCTGGACGGCCCGCGCCAGCTCCTCGTGGCCGCCCACGGCGGCGGCCAGCGTCCGCAGCTCGGCCCGGGACGGCAGCGGACCGTGCCCGTCGGGCAGCCGGCCGCTCTCCGGGGAGGGTTCCGCGGACGGCGGCCCCGGGGTGAGCGGACCGATCCCGTAGCGGCCGCCGAGCGCGGCCAGCAGCGCCGCCCGCGGCATCCGCGCGAACACCTCCCGGGGCACGGTGCCGTCGTCGCAGGGCGGCCGGTGCTCGTGCAGCGCGGACAGCCCCCAGGCGAGCGTGGCGAACTCCAGCCCGCCGCCGTCGGTGGGGCCGGGGTCCCGCAGGCCGGCGAGGATCGGTTCGCCCAGCGCGAGGACGCCGGCGTGGTCGCCGCACCCCAGCGCCAGTTCGGCGGCCTCCCGCAGCACGCCCAGCGTCGCCGGGTAGTTGGGCGGCAGGCGGCGCAGCGCGGACAGGTAGGCCCGCGCCGCCCGCGGGTGGTGGGACCGGGCGTCCTTGGCGGCGGCCGCCAGCAGCAGCGGCACCGCCACACCGTCGTTCAGCGCGGGACCCGCGGCCGCGACGTGGTCGGCCAGCAGCGGATGGCAGGCGCCCGCGGTGGCGGGGCCCAGCCGCTCGGCGACCGTCTGCACGACGGCGGCGTGCAGCGTGCGGACGTCGCGTCGGGACGGCAGCGTCCGCAGCGCCGCCGCCAGCGCGGGGACGGCGAAGGCCGGCCGGCCGTCCCCGTCGAGGGTCAACGCCCGCTCCCGCACCAGCCGGTCCACCGTCCGGCCGAGGTCCGCCGCGAACACCGCGCACGCCGGGATCAGGCTGTGCAGGTCCGCCAGCCGCAGTTCGGCGCGGTGCAGGAGGCGGGCCAGGACGACGGCGGCGTCCGTGCCGTCGGCGGTGACCCGTTGCAGCGGTTCCGCGTCCACGGTGAGCCGCAGGTCCTCCTCCCGTCCGGCCAGGCAGGTACGGCCGTCGAGGTCGACCAGGCCGTCGTCCTCGTCCAGCGCGGTGAGCACCGACAGCACCGCCGCGGGGTTGCCGGCCAGCGGGCCGAGGGACCGCCGCACCGCCGTGAGCAGCGCGGGGTCGGCGGGACGGCCGAGGCGCTGTCCGACGAGCTCGCCGACGTCCTCCGGCCGCAGCGGCGGCAGTTCGAGCACCCGGTCGGCCGCCGTCGCCAGGCCGGGCGCGCCTGCCGGGCCCCCGGGCACCGGGCGCCCGGCCATCACCACCGGCAGGCCCGCGGGCCGGAACACCCGCAGCATCAGCTGGAGCGCGGACGCGGTCGGCGGGGGCATCCGCTCGGCGCCGTCCAGGACGAGGGCGAACGGCACCTGGCAGGCCGCGTCCGCGAGGGTCTCGCCCAGCGTGGACAGCAGCGTCAGTTCGCCGCCGTCACCGGAGCGCGACTGCGCCCGGCGCACGGCGGTGATGTGGGCCAGGAGCCGGCCGTGCCGGACCTCCGCGAGCACCTCACAGACGGCGTCGGCGAGGCCGGCGGCCCCGGTCGGCCCGCCGGCGGTCTCCCAGGACAGCCGCAGCACCTTGGCCCCCGCCCGGACCGCCGCGTGCCGCGCCTCGTCCAGCACGGCGGTCTTGCCCGCCCCGGCCCCGCCGGTCACGAGCAGGGTCCGCGCCGTACCGGCCGGACGCAGGGCATCGGCGATCAGGCCGACTTGGTGGTCCCTGCCGACGAGAGATGCACGGCGTTCCACTGGACTCCTCACTCGCTTCGGCCCACGTCGACCGGGGCCGTCCCGCCGATCGTGACGTCGTCGCGGGGGACGGCCATAATGCAGGCTCCGACGGGACCGGCGCACCGGTCCCGTCGCGCGCACCAGGCGGAACGCCCGCCGGTGACCCGTTGTTGAGGAGCTCGCGTGGAGACTGGCCGGCCGGCGGAGACCGGGGCGGCGCGCGGCGCCACGGCGACGTGGGGGGACGGTGTGAGCGCGTGCCTGGTGGGCCGCGAACGGGTGTTGGCCGAGTTGGCGCGCTGCCTGGACGACCCGGACGGTCCCGGCCTGGTGCTCGTCCACGGAGAACGGGGCGCGGGGCGCAGCGCGTTCGCGCAGGCGGCCGCCACACAGCTGGCCGCGCGGGATCAGGTGGTCCTGCCGCTGGTCTGCGTGCCCGCGGACCGGGACCGTCCGCTGCTGCTGGCGCTGCGGGTGGTCACCGCCGCGCGGGAGCACCGGTCGGCCACCGGGAGGCAGCCCGCGGCCGGCCGGGCGGACCTGGACGCCGAGGTGCTGCCCGCCACGGAGCGCGGCGACCGGGCGGCGCTCACCGACGCGTTGCTGTCCGCGCTGACGCAGGTGGCGCCCGTGGCCGTGGTGGTGGACGACGCGCACTACGCCGACGCGGCATCCCTCGACGTACTGGGAGCCCTCGCCGCCCGTCGCCTCCCGGAGGTCCGGCTGGTGATCACGTCGGTACGGCACACCGGCGGGGCCGCTGACGCCGCGTCCGGCCGCCGGCCGGACCGGGCCGCCGGACTGCCGGCCGAGGCGGGCACGGCGCGGACGATCACCCTGCCGCGCCTGACCCGGCCGGAGCTCGCCGACATGGTGGCGCGGCGGTTACAGGCGGCGCCCGACCCGGCCCTGGTGGAGCGCGTCCTCGGGCTGACCCGCGGGATCCCCGCGGTCGCCGATGCGCTGCTCACCGAGTGGTCGCGCCGGGACGCGGTGCCGGTCGCCGACGGGCACGCCTTCCTCGCCGCGGGCGCGCCGGTGCCGGTACTGCCCGATGCGGACCGGTTCATGAGGGCGCTGCACGAGCTCGGCGAACCGTGCCGGACGACGGCGGCGGCACTGAGCATCCTGTGGCCGCTCGGCCGGACGGCGGCGGCGCTGGTGGCCGGGTCCACCGGTCTGTCCGACGGGGAGGTCGGCGACGCCGTGCGCCGCCTGATCGCCGCGGGTCTCCTCGACGAACTGCCCGGCGGGGACGGCGGCGGCCCCCGGGGCTGGGTGTTCCGGTCACCGCTGATGGAGCACGCCACCAGGGAACGGCTCGGGCCCCTGGAACGCGCCCGGATCTCCGCCGCCGCGGTGGAGGCTCTGTGGGCGGTGCGGGACGGCGCGGCCGCGGCGACGGTCCCGCGGCGCCCGGCCGAGCTCCTGGCGGAGGCGGACGCCGTGACGTATCTGCCCGACCGGATCGCCGACGCGGGCGAGCTGATCGACCGCGAGCGCGCGGCGGCGGAACTCACGGCCGCCGGCAAGGCGTTGCACCCCGACCCCGGGGGCCGCGGCATGCTGCGGTGGTTCCGGGCGGCGCTGCGCCTGACCGAGGAACCGGCGGCCCGCGAACTGGCGTTGCTGCGGTGTGTGAAGGCCGGCTGGGTGGTGGGCGACCACCCGGCGGCGGGCCGGGCGGCGGAGATGATTCTGCGCGACCCCTCCGACGTCGTCAGCGGCCCGGATCTCCATGAGCTCGCCATCCTCCATGTCGTCGCGGTCACCTCCGTGAAGGACTGGCCGCAGCTGTCCCGGATGGGGGCGGCCGAGTGGTGGGACCGTCTGCCGCTGCCCCCGGAGGCCGCGTTGCCGGCGCGGGCCCTGGCGTTGTGCATGACCGAGCGGTGGCAGGAGGGGCTGGACCTGCTCTCGCGGACGGAGCCGGTGTGGCGCCCGCACCCGCGGATCCGGCTGGTACCCGAGCTGGCGCAGGCCGTCGGGCACCTGGTGCAGGGCCGGACCGACGTGTTCGCCCGCGCCCTGGAGACGCCGCCGGATCCCGGCCTCCCCCCGGAGGCGCTGTACTCGATAGCCATCGGCTACGCCCTCCAGTTGCTCGGCAACGCCGACCTGTGCGGCACCATGGACCTGCTGAAGGACCGCGGGATGCCGCCCGAGGCGCTTCCCCCCACCAGCCACTTCCTCCTGCTCCACCTCCAGGGCCGGTGGGACGACGCGCTGGCGCTGGCGCGCGGCCTGGTCGCGAAGGGCCAGACGTTCCTCGCGGCGCCCCAGCACCATCTGTTCGCCGCGGGGACGGCCGCCATCCTGCTGGCCCGGGGCAAACCGGCCGGCGCCGCCCGTCTGATCGCCGGTGAGCGCGGGACCCACGAGGGCCATACGGAGATCTTCCTGGACGTCGCCGAGGCCGCGGTGCTGCGGACCATGGGCTGTTCCGACGCGGCCGACCGCGTCTTACGGCACGGGCTGCGGGAGGCTGACGCCCGCGGCTATGTCTACGGAACCGACGAGCTGGCCGCCGCCCTCGCCACGCTCCGGGCGGAGGACGGCCGGACCGAGGCGGCGGCGGGCTGTCTGTGGCGCCTCCAGGAACTCGCCGGGCGCACCGGCAGCGGACGCACCCGGCTGCTGTACCTGCTGGCGGCGGCGCGGGTGCGGGAGCGGGGCTCCGGAGCCGCGCGCGAGCTGCTGCACGAGGCGGTGGACCTGGCCCGCTCGCGGTGCCAGCCGTTCGAGACCGCGGTCACGCTGACGGCGGCGGCCGGGGACGCGGGCCCCCCGGAGCTGCTGCACGAGGCGTACGAACTGTACGGGGAGACGGGCTCGTTGCTGAGCCGCTTCCACACCCGGGCCGCGATGCGCGAGGCCGGGCTGACCGTCCCCGGCCGCAGACAGGCCACCGCCGAGAACGAGCAGCTGCTGGCCACGCTGGTGACCGAGGGGCTCACGAACCGCCAGATCGCCACCGTGCTGCGGCTCAGCGAGGACGCCGTCGCCAATCGTCTGTCCCGGCTGTTCGCCCGCACCGGCCTGCGGTCCCGTACCGAGGTCGTCTCGGCCGTGCTCACCGGCAACCTGCTGACCGCCGCCGACCACTGAACGTGCGTCCGCCGCGGGCGGCGGGGCGACGAACGCCCTGCACACCGGTCCCACCCGTCGGGTCCGCAGGCCCGGCACTCGTGCCAGGTTTCCCTGTCCTTAAGCGATCGAGGCGTGCGGAATGCCGGTTTCCGAAAAGTGCGTGGCACGATCACCTACCTCATGGGCGATCGATGGGGAGGCGCAATGGCTGAGCAGATACTCACCGGCACCGTGTGTGTGGCGGTCCACTCACCCGACGTCGTGGTCCACGCGGGCCTGGTCAGCTCCCTCAAACACGACCACCGCGTCCAGGAGGTCCCACCGGAGAGAATCCACGAGGCCGACGCCGTCGTCGCGGCCTTCGACACCGTCGACGCCACCGCACTGGACCAGCTGCGCACCCTGTCCGACCGGCCCGACACCCGCTTCCTCCTCGTCGCCGGACGACGCTGGCGGGCGGACGTCTCCGCGGCGATCGACCGGGGAGTGCGCGCCGTGCTGTGGCGTGACGCGTTCACGCCCGCCGCCTTCGTCCGCACCCTGCTCACCGTCGCGGAGGGCGGCGGCAGCTTCCCGCCCACCTTGCAGGGCGCGCTGATGGAGCAGGTCCGGTGGACCCACCGGGAGGTCCTCGCACCGCGCGGCCTCACCGCCTCAGGCGTCAGCCCCCGCGAACTCGATGTCCTCCGCCTGCTCTCGGAGGGCAGGGAACTCTCCGAGATCGCCACCAAGTTGTGCTATTCGGAGCGCACGGTGAAGTACATCCTCTACGGCCTGATGAAGCGCTTACGGCTGCGCAACCGCGCACACGCCGTCTCCTACGCCATCCGCGCCGGCCTCATCTGAGCCATGGACCGCCCGGGGCGAGACGGGCGTGCCGTTCCCCATGACGGTCCGTTGCCGCCCGCGGTGCCCCGGGGTCTGCGCCGGCCTGTTCAAAAGGGCAAAGGCCGTTCGGAAGGCTGGACTCCGGACCGGGCGTCCCGGCAATGTGACGGAGCGTGACCTGCCAAACCGCCCGTCCGGTTCATGCCGGGTTCAAGGAAGTGCGGACGGTTCCCCCACCGAACGATCTCGGCAGGGCCAGAAGGAAATGAGGTTGCAGTGAACTTCCGCATACTGGGCTCTCTTCAGGCAGGCGTGGACGGCGCGGCCATGCCGCTCGGCGGAGTGATCAAACGCCGGCTGCTCGCCTACCTTCTGCTGAACGCCAACCGGGTCGTGGCCACACACAAACTGCTCGATGTCCTGTGGCCGGACGAAACGCCCCGCACCGCACGCAAGATGATCGGCAACGCCGTCCGGGGCCTGCGGCTCGATCTGGCCCACGGGGCCGCGCACACCCCGGCGGCCCTGCTGACGCTCGCTCCCGGATACCAACTACGGGTCGAGCCCGACACGGTGGATCTGTTCCTGTTCCGCCGGCACGTGGAACGAGGACGGGCCGAAGCCCGCGCCGGCGATCATGCCGCCGCGGCGCGCAGACTGCGCGGGGCGCTCGGCCTGTGGCGGGGTGCGGCACTCGCCGACCTGGCGGACGGCGACCTGAACTGGCCCGAACTGGACGGTCTGGAGAGCGAGCGGCTGGGTGCCCTGGAGGACTATTTCGAGGCCGGACTGGCGATCGGCCACCACCACGAGATTCTGGGCGAGTTACAGACGGCCGTCGCCGAGGACCCGCTGCGGGAGCGGCTGAGCGGCCAGCTGATGGTGGCCTTCTACCGATGCGGCCGGCAGACCGACGCACTGTCGGTGTTCCGGCGCATCAGGAGCGAACTCGTGGAGCAGTTCGGCCTGGAGCCGTCGCGGGAGCTGCGCCGTCTGGAACGGTCCATCCTCGACCACGACCCCCACCTGGATGTGCCGGCCGCGCCGGTGGTGGAGCACCCGAAGGCGCCCGAGCGGACACGGGTGCCGACCCTCGTCGAACCGCAGACGACCCGTCGGCCGGAGGCGCCCGAGACCCGTGACGCTTCGTCCGTGAGCCGGGTGCTGTCGCGGGTGGGCAGGGACCACCGGCGCGATCACCGTGGGGTGCCCGACCGGGTGGAGGACGGCGATCGGCCGTGCACGAACCTCCGGTCGACGCCCCGCCGCACCCGGGTGAGCGTCGTCCTGGTGTGGGTGCGGCACGAGCTGTCCGACGACCATGATCTGGACCGGGTACAGCAGGCCATGGCGGACTTCGAGTCGGTGCTGCGGCAGCAGTCCACACAGAACGGGGGGACCGTGGGGCCGGTGACGGCACCGGTGTTCTCCGCCGTGTTCGGCATCGACCACCCGCGCCGGGACGACGCCACCCGTGCCGTGCGGACGGCCTTCGCCCTCCGGGACCGGCTCGACGGCAGCCGGCTGCGCACCGACCCGTCCTGCCTCCGGTTACATGTCGCCGTGGTCACCGGTGATGCCTGTCTGTCGTACCTGCCGGCGCACAGCGGCGTCCCGACCGTCACGGGGGACGCGGTCGACCGGGGCTTCCGGCTGCTGGCGATGGCGCCCCGGGGGCAGGTGCGGGTGTGCGAGGTCACGCGCCAGGCGACGGAATCACATATCTCCTACCACCTGGGCCCCGAGCCGCCGGAGGGCTGGGAGGCGGTCCGCATCCGGCCCGGCGCGGTTCACGGCATGCCGGAGGTGCGGGCACCGAAGCCGTCCGAGCCACCGGACGGACCGGGCCTGCCGCGGCTCACGGCTCGATCTCTCTGAAGAGGTGCAGGAAGTGGTGGATGTCGTGCGTGACCCGGTCGACCAGGGTGCGCATGCTGTGCGGCCCGTCGGCGAGGCCGAGGCTGCTGCGGTGCCGGTGCACCGCGGCGGGGGACAGCGGCAGCGCACCGGGCACCGCGTAGCGGATCGCACCGGATGCGTCGCGGCAGGGCAGCACATCCCCACGGGCGTACCGGCTGGCGCTGAACGGGATGTCGAGCGTGCCGTCGGCGAAGGCCGCGGTGACGGCCCGGGCCGGGTCCGCGGCACCGAGCACCGGGGCGACGAGGTCATCCACCTCGGCGAGCAGCCAGTCCAGTTCCTCCTCGACCCGTTCCGTGTCGACGCTGACGAAGTCCAGGAGCGGTGAATTGGCGACCGCCGCCAGGCGCATCCCGTCGATGTTCGCCTGGGCGTCCGGAAGGCCCAGCGCCTCCTGGTAGGTCTTGGTCACCAGTTTCGCCGCTCCGCCCAGCCGGGCGGTGAGCGCCCCGTAGAAGATCAGCTGCTCGGCGTGGGCCCGCCGGCCCGGGAAGACGCCCATGAACTCGTGCAGTACCGGATACACCTCGACATCCGCCGGCAGATAGCGCGCGGCCAGCACGGGAATGGCGCGCAGCGCGGCGACGTCCTGAGCGAGGTGCCCGCCCTGCGGATAGGACAGCGACAGGCAGCCCACCCCCTCGGCCGCGGCAAGGGCGGCCTCGATCACACCGATGGCCAGGCTGATCGACGGCGGCGTCAGCACCCCGGTGAGGGTGCCGAACAACTCGCGGTCCAGGGTCAGCCCGGCGCGCCGGAGATCACCGGTCATCGCGTCGACCTCGCGCCAGCAGGCCAGCGAGTGTGCGAGCGGTACGTCCTTGCAGTAGGGGAGGTTGTACGAGATGCCGCCGCCCTCGAACGACGTGGCGCCGGCGGCCACCGCGACCTGGAACAGCAGCCGGGCGTCCGGGGAGCCGTGCCGGATCTCCACCGGTGCGGACACCGACTCGACCAGCTCGCGGCCCCGCTGCCAGCCGTGCGCCACGAGCGGATAGCCGTTCAGCGCGCCCGGGTCGGTGCCGGCCAGCCGGGCCGCGTGGGCGAAGCGGTTGAGCCGGGTGTGGGAGTCAATGGTGAGGGTCAGGACATCCGGCTGGGCACCGGTGTCGAGCGCGCGCAGCAACTGCCGCATCTCGGCGTGCCCGCCCACCCCGCAGCGGGGCTGGATGGCCACCACCCCGTTCTGCACGGACCGGGCCAGTACGTCACGGACGGTCGGGGTGCCGCGGGTGCGGGCGAAGTGCACCGCCTCGGCCGGCGGGGGAAGGTCCGGCCCGGGGGCGGTGTGCGCGTCGGTGAAGCCGTGCATGTCCGGGTTCATATGGTCTGGAGCTGCCGGGACCGCGCGGCCTGCCGGGCCAGTTCACGCAGCAGCGGGGCGAGATCGCTCAGTTCGGACAGGATGTGGTCGACCCCGAGCCGTCGCAGCCGGTCCAGCGCATCGGGATCCTTGCGACTGCCCACGGACAGGTTGCCGCCGAGGATGACCGGGCAGGCCAGATCGCCCGCGGCGCGGGCGGCCGGGAGGTCACACAGGTCCTCGTAGGCATGGCCGTTGAGGCTGCCGACGACCACGGCGAGCACGCCGGGGTTCTCCCGCACGGCCAGGGCGAACTCCTCGACGGGTGTACAGACGCCCAGATTGATCACGGTGTAGCCGTGGGCGCGCAACCCGTGCGCGATCAGCTGGTTGGCCACCGCATGCGCGTCGCTCGCCGTCACGCCCAGCACGATCACCTCGTGCGCGGACTCCGGCGCGTCGGTGTGCGTGGGAACGCTCCGCATCATGAATCCACCTTCCACTTCGGCCGGCTCGGTGTGCGCTGTCCCTGCCGGGCTCACGGACCGGTTTCCCCCGCCCGCGCCTCGGCCAGTTCCCTGGTGGCCCGGACGTCCCGTTTGCCGTTGGCGTTGACCTTGATCTCGGGCACGACATGGACCCGTTGGGGCACCAGTTCCTTGGGCAGCAGGGAGGCGAGCTGGGCGCGGATCTCCCGCTCGGTGGGCGGCGTCTGCGCCGGCCGGTCGTCGAAGACCACAAAGACCTCGACCGCGTCCAGGACACCACCGCGGATGACGTCGAAGGCGGCGTCGGCGATCAGCGGCAGCGAGAGCGCGTGGCGGCGCAGCTCGGCCGGTTCGAACCGGTGGCCGCTCACCTTCAACTGGCTGTCCTGCCGCCCGAGATGCAGCAGCACACCCTCGGGCAGCACCTCGACGATGTCGCCCGTGCGGTAGGCACGGCCGCCGAACGCGGCCTCCTCGAAGAAGCGGTCCCCGCCGCCGCCGAGGTAGCCGCGGGCGATACCGAATCCGCTGACGATGAGTTCACCGTGGCCGCCCACTCCCACCGGTCCGCCGCGCTCGTCCACCACGTAGGCCGCGGTGTTCCAGGCTGGGCTGCCGATGGGCACGGTGGGCAGGTCGGGTATCTCCCGGACCGTGGAACGGAAGGCGCAGCAGCCGATCGTGGTCTCGGTCGGCCCGTAGTGGTTGACCACTTCCACGCCGTCGAGCCGGTCGCCCATCTGCCGCAGCATGGCCGGTTCCAGCGGCTCACCGCCGATCATCAGCCGCTTGGCGACGGCCCGGTACTCCGGCCGCAGCATGCGTTCGAACAGGCGGAAGTGGCTGGGTGTGGCCTTGATGAAGTCATACGGCCGGGATCGGGGGGCGAACAGGCTCGGGTAGTCCCAGGAGTCCTCGATCATCACGATCGTGCGGCCCTGAGCCAAGGGCACCCAGAGGGTGGTGAGAGCGAGGTCGAAGCTCATGCTGGCGAACACCGGGCAGGCGGCACCGCCGGCGTCCGGCAGGACATGGGTCGTGGCCCAGCCGATGTAGTTGACCAGCGACCGGTGTTCCACCACCACGCCCTTGGGCAACCCCGTCGAGCCCGAGGTGAAGACCACGTAGGCCGGATCGTCGTGGCGCGGGCCGCCGGTGACGGGGGCCGGGCCGTCCGCCGGCAGATCCGGCAGGTCGGAGGTGTTGAGCGTGGGGAAGCCGGCGGCGCATTCGGCGGAGCCGCCGCCGTCCCACAGCATGACGCGCGGCTGTACCTGGTCGAGGATGAGCCGCACGCGCCCGAGGGGGTTGGTGGGATCGATCGGCGCGTAGGTCGCGCGGACGGCCATGACCGCGATCATCGCCGCCACCGACTCCGCGGTGCGGTGGGCGATGACCCCGATGACCTCACCCGGCTGCACGCCCATGTCCCGCAGCCCGGCGGCGAGGGACATACTGCGCCGCCACAGCTGACGGAACGTGGTCCGGGTGTCTCCGCATTCGAGCGCGACCGCGTCCGGCGCGGTCTCGGCCCATCGGCCGATCAGCTCCACCACGGAGGACGCCGGCAACTCCCGATGTTCCCCGACGAGGGTAGCGTTCGGAAACGCGCCTGCTCGATGGCCGGTCACGTCAACACCTCTCTTCCTCTTGTGGAGCGGTACCTGGTCCACGTGGATCGCGTGGCAGGAGACGGGAACCGGGCGGCCACGGCCTAGCGCCAGCCCCGGCCGGAGACACCGCGGAAGTCCCATCCATCGAGCCGGTTCATGTCCGGGAGCCCGGCCGCGAGCGGAGGGGCACCGGTTTCGCGGATGAGGAGGCTGGGCAGCGGCCGGTCCTGGGTGGGCCGGCCGGTCGGCTCGACGAACTCGGCGCCCATGCCGGCCAGGACGCCGGCTCCCGCTTCTGCCAGATCCCGGGTCCACATGAGCACACGGGTGCCGGGCAGGGACTCGTGGGCGATCTGGATGAGGTCGGCGCAGACCTCCTCCGTGCGGGCCTCACACTCGACGACCGTGGTCGGGGTCGGCCCCTGGTCGGTGTCCACGCCGGAGCGATGGGCGACGAGATAGCCCTCGGCGCTTCCTGCCTCCGACCGCGCCACGAGGTAGTAGTACGCCGCCAGCGGATTCGCGGCCCGCCAGCCGAAGTAGGCGCTGTCGCGCGCGACGCGGAGGCGGCCGTCGGTGGGCAGTTCGCGCACGACCTCGGCCATGGCGTCGAGGTCCGGGGTGCGGGCCGGCGAGATCAGCGCACCGGAGCGTGCTCCGCGGGTGACCGGCAACGCGTCCCACGGTCCGTGGGGCCCGGCGCCGGCGGCCCGGGTCACCACGGACTGTCCCCAGACACCGACCTGCCGCCAGCCACGGATCAACATCGCCGGCACGGTGCCCTGGTCGCCGAAGTCGAGCAGCCACGGGACGCCGTCGCGGCGCAGCCGGGAGAGCACCTCGTCGACCATGTCGTGGAAGAGCGGGCTGTTGCGGTACTCGCCGGCCAGGATCGTGTCCGTCAGACAGGGCAGCGTGAAGCGGCGCCCGTCCCTTTCCCAGCAGGAGCCGAAAACCCCCACCATGCCGACCAGTTCGGCGCCCTCGGCCGACGGCGAGCGGGCGATCACGGTGTAACGCTCGTCGAGATAGGGATTGGCGTGGTACTTCCACGTCAGGTAAGCGTGATTGCCGTCCGGCCCGCCGGCCCACAGCCCTTCCTGAAGGGTGCATATCTCGGCGTAATCGGCGGGCGTGCAGCCGCTGAGGGTGACTTCCGCGCCCATCAGACGTCGGCTCGCTTCGCATGGACGAACCGGGTGATCGACTCCACGGTGCGGAAGTTTTCCTGGTTCACATCGGCGCCGGTGATGTGTATCCCGAACTGTTCCTCCAGCCGGACGAACAGCTGGAGGAACATGATGGAGTTGAGGGCGCCACTGTCCTTGAGGTCGTAGCCGGCCGGAATGGATTCCCTCAACAGGAGGTCGCACAGCAGCGCGTGGACGTAGTCGCGTAGGTCATTCTCGGTCAGCGCAAGGCCGTCTTTCATGTCTCACCTGTCCTGTGTAGATGCTCCACCGGCACGGGACGACGTGTGCGCCCGCCTCGCGGTATCGGCCGTTGCTGCGTCCGCCCTCGGGAAGGATCGCCACTGCGGGTCGAACGTAACGCGGCCGGATCACCGCACGGGTAACTACGGCGCCACCCTTCCGGCAATCGGTCCGCCCGTTGAGCGCTTCCTTCGGAACGGCCCGCCACGTGAGGCCAATGGCCCGGCAATTACCGCCGGGTGGGCGCGGTGCGGGGCCCGCGTGATTAGTGTCTGGCGGTCACCGAGCGTCGGTGCCGAGAGGAGACCTTGTGGCAGCACGTCCCACCATCGAGCGCACCACCGTCGGTATCGCGCCCGCCCGCGCCGGACACCCCGCCGCCCCGGTGGAGTCCTATGTGCTGGACACCGGAAACGGGCCCGCGGTGACGGTGTGGAGCTACGGCGCCACCCTGGTCGAGGTCCACGCACCGGACCGGGACGGCCGGTACGCCAATGTCTGTGTGCGCCTGACCGGTCTCGACGCCTACCTGGACCGCCGGACGAATCCGTACGTCGGGGCCACCCTCGGCCGCTACTGCCGCTGTGTGTCGGGCGCCGAGTTCACCCTCGACGGCGTGCGCCACACGCTGGACCGCAACGAGGGCGCGCACCAGGTGCACGGCGGCTCCGAGGGGCTCGACCGCCGCGTGTGGTCGGCCGACGCGTCGGGCGACGGAGACGCGCTGGAGGTGCGGCTGTCCGCGGTCAGCCCGGACGGCGACCAGGGCTACCCGGGCGAACTGAGGGCGCAGGCCACCTACCGGATCGAGCCGGACGGCACGCTGACCATCGAGTACACCGCGCGCACCACGGCCCCCACCGTCGTCGGGATGACGAACCACGCCTTCTGGAACCTCGCGGGTGAAGGCACCATCGACGGGCACCGGCTCCGGCTCGGCGCGACCGAGGCGGTGCGCTTCGACGACGACCTCATCCCTCTTCCCGGCGCTCCCGAGGACGTGCGCGGCACCGCCCGCGACTTCACCGCCGAGCGGTCGCTCGACGGTGTCCGTATCGACAACTGCTTCCTCGCCCCGGGCGGGCCGGTGCTCGCGGAGCTGTCGCATCCGGGAAGCGGCCGGGTGCTGCGGCTCGGTACGGACCAGCCGGCGGTCGGCGTGTACACCGGGGACTGGTTCGCCCAGCGCCCGCGCAGCGGGATCTGCCTGGAGACCGGGGCCCTGCCGGACGCACCGAACCGCCCGGACTACCCGTCCGCACGGCTCGACCCGGGCGAGGTCTACCGGCACCGCAGCACCTACCGGTTCGACCGCGACTGAGGCGACTCAGGTCAGCACGCGATAGAGGTGGACGCGCCGCGGCCCGTCGGCCCCCTCGGATGGCGTGGTGCAGCGGCGGAAGCCCAGGAGCGTCATGCACTCCACGGTGGACTCGATGTCGGGGTTCGCTTCGGCTCTCAGCATGTCCGCGCCGCGCTCCCGCGCGAGCGCCATGGCCCGGCGCAGGCACAGCGGCCCGGCGAGCGAGGCGGTGGCGACGAGATCGGGCCGGACGGCGAGCCTGCTCAGGTACGCGGGGTGCGTGGCCGCCGGAAAGACTCCCGGCGGCTCGGTGAAGGCCGGTGTCCGGGTGAGGGTGAACATGGCGGCCGCCGCCCCTCCGGCGCGCAACAGGTGCACCAGGCCCTCCTGTACCCGGGACGCGGTGGTGGCGGGATTGCGCTGCGGCACGGGCGAGTGGAACCGCTCCGCCTGATAGCGGTCGCTCGCACACAGCAGATCGTGCACCTCGCCGGCGTCCGCGGCGACTTCCCAGACGAATTCGGTCACCGCGAAACCGCCGTTATCGCGGCGGTCATGAATTCCGTGCCCGGCATAAGTGTCTCCTTGAGGTCCGGCGGCATTGTCATGGTGGCCATCGGGAGCGTGGATCAGCTCCCTTCCGCGGCGCTGCATTCCGCACCATGCCCGGAATACCGGCCGGGCCGCATCCGGCACTGCGGGGAAACCTCCCGGCAATCCGCCGGTGCCGGTGATGTCCCGTCGCTGATGAGACGCTCGTGCCGAGGCGCACCGCACCAACGGCGGCCGCATCCCGTGTTCCTCGCGAGTGGCCCGCCCATTACCGGAAGCGGTATGTGCTCTCCGAGCCCGCTGTTACCTTTTCGCAGCGGGTGGATGAGTGCGTGCCCCGTCACCATCGCGCCGGTGACTTTTACCGGATCGCTCAGCCCCCGTTCTGCTTTCCGAGGGAGACAGTCGCATGTGTGGTATCGCCGGATGGGTTGCCTTCGACCGGGACCTGAACCGGGAGAGGCAAACGCTGGAGGCGATGACCGAGACCATGTCCTGCCGCGGTCCGGACGCGGCCGGCACCTGGACCGAGCCACGCGGTCGCGCCGCGCTCGGCCACCGGCGGCTGGCGGTCATCGACCTCGACGGCAGTACCCAGCCGATGACGCTGGACGGCCCCGCCGCCCCGCCGGCCATGGTCTACAGCGGCGAGGTCTACAACTACCGTGAGCTGCGGGAGGAGTTGCGCCGCCGCGGGCATGTCTTCCGCTCCGCCGGAGACACCGAGGTGGTGCTGCGCGGCTACCTGGAGTGGGGTGCGGCGGTCGCCGAACGGCTCAACGGCATGTACGCCTTCGCCGTCTGGGACCCCCGCTCGGCGCAGCTGGTCCTGATCCGTGACCGGCTGGGCATCAAGCCGCTGTACTACCAGCCCACGGCGGACGGCGTGCTCTTCGGCTCGGAGCCCAAGGCGATCCTGGCGAACCCGCTGGCCACCAGGACCGTCGGCCTGGACGGCCTGCGGGAGCTCTTCGGCTTCATCAAGACGCCGGGGCATGCCGTATGGGCGGGCATGCACGAGGTCAAGCCCGGCACGGTGACCACGATCGATGCCACGGGTGTGCGTGAGCACGTCTATTGGGCGCTGACCTCGAAAGAACACACCGATGACCGCGACGCGACCATTTCCCAGGTGCGCGAACTGCTCGAAGACATCGTCTCCCGGCAGCTGGTCGCCGATGTCCCGCTGTGCCTGCTGCTCTCCGGCGGACTGGACTCCAGCGCGGTGACCGCGCTCTCCGCGCAGCAGCTGTCCCTCCACGGGGACAAGGCACACAGTTTCTCCGTCGACTTCGCCGGACAGACCGAGAACTTCATACCGGACCCGGCCCGCCCCACCCCGGACGCGCCCTATGTACGGGACGTGGTCGCACATGTGGGCACGGTCCACTCGGACATCGTGCTGGACACGGACTCGCTCGCCGCCCCGGCCATCCGCCGCGCGGTGATCACCGCCCGGGACGTCCCGGCCGGCACCGGTGACACCGATGTCTCGCTCTACCGGCTGTTCCACGCGGTCCGGCAGCACTCGGCGGTGGCACTGTCCGGCGAGAGCGCCGACGAGGTGTTCGGCGGCTACCACTGGCACCGGTCCCTGGCGGCGCAGCGGGCCGGTACCTTCCCGTGGATGTCGCCGGCGAACGGGGCACCCTCGGGCAGCCAGGGCCGGGACGGCGGCGTACTGCGGCCGGAGCTGCTCCAGGCGCTGGACCTGCCCGCCTACACGGCGGACCGCTACGCCGACGCGGTGGCCGAGGTGGAGCAGCTGCCCGGCGACGACGCCGAGGCCCGCATCCGGCGGGTGACCTCGCACCTCGGCATCACCCGGTTCATGCGCATGCTGCTGGACCGCAAGGACCGGATGAGCATGGCCGTCGGGCTGGAGGTACGGGTGCCGTTCTGCGATCACCGGCTGGTGGAGTACGTCCACAACACACCATGGACGATGAAGAGCTTCGACGGTCGCGAGAAGAGCCTGTTGCGGGCGGCCGTCCGGGACCTGCTGCCCCCGTCGGTGGCCGACCGGGTCAAGAGCGCGTACCCGTCCATCCAGGACCCGCGCTATCTCGCCGCGTTACGGCATCAGGCGCAGGAACTGCTCGCCGACGCGGACCACCCGGTGTTCGGGCTGATCAGCAGGCCATGGCTGGAGAAGGCCGGGACCGGGGAAACGGGCCCGGCGGTGCGGAGCGGACTGGAGCGCAGCCTGAACCTCGCGACCTGGCTGGATGTCCACCGCCCTCGACTGCTGCTGTCCTGAACCGGTCAACGGCGCGACCCAAGAAGGGCATTCCTTGATGTTGCCGAGCCTGACTCCTACCCGCAGGCTTTTCCTCGCCAGCTTGCTGATGACCGCGGGCAGTGGCGCGTTCGCGACCTGCTCGGCGATCTACTTCACCCAGGTCGGCGGCCTCACGCTCACCGAGATGGGCCTGGGGCTGACGATCGCCTGCGCGATCGGCATGCTGGTCGGCGTGCCCCTGGGGCACCTGGCCGACCGCCGGGGTCCGCAGCGCGTCGCCGTCCTGCTCGTGGCGCTCAACGGCGTGGCGGCGTCGGGCTACTTGCTGGTGCGCAGCTTCCCGGTCTTCGTTCTGGTGGCGTGCCTGTTCACCGCGTCACAGCGCGGGTCCCGTGCCGCGCAACAGGCGCTCATCGCGCGGCTGGTGGGCGGCGACGAGGTGGTGCGGACGCAGGCGACGGTCCGGGCGGTGAACAACGCCGGCATCGGAGTCGGCGCCGCGGGAGCGAGCCTCGCCTTGCAGAGCGGCACCACCGCGGCCTTCTCGACGGTCATCATCGTGAATGCGCTGGGCTTCTTCGCCTCCGCGGCCATGCTCGCGACCCTGCCCCCGGTCCCGCCGGCGCCCGACTCGCCACCGGGCGAGCCCACCTGGGCGGTCTTCCGCGACGGCCCGTTCGCGCTCTTCACCGCACTCGGTGCGGTGCTCGCCCTGCACACGGTGCTGCTGGAGATCGTGCTGCCGCTGTGGATCACCAGGTACACCCATGCCTCGACGGCGATGGTGACCGTCCTGTTCGTGCTGAACACGGTCAGCATCGTGCTGTTCCAGGTGCGCATCGGCACCCGGGTGACCACGATGCCCAGAGCCGTGCGGGCGTACCGGTGGTCAGGGATGGCGCTGGGCGCCGCCTGTGGCCTGTTCGCCGTTTCGGCGGGTGGTTCGCCGGTCGTGTCGACCGTGTTGCTGCTGGTGGCCGGCGCCCTGCACGTATGCGGCGAACTGCTGGTGTCGGCGGCCTCGTGGCACATCACCTTCACCCTGGCCCCGGCAGGGAAGCAAGGCCAGTACCAGGGCTTCGCGATGACCGGTTACGCCACCGCCATGGTGATCGCGCCCACCTTGCTGACCGTCCTCCTGATCCAGTGGGGCCCGCCCGGCTGGCTCGTGCTGGGGGGAGCGTTCCTGCTGGCGGTTCTGCCCACGGGAGCAGTGGTGGCCTGGGCCGAACGGACCCGCCGCGCACAGCCCCTCCCGTACCCGGCCCGCGAACAGGTCCCCGCCACGGGCATGACGCACGACCGGGACTAGACCCGGCATTCCGCCTTCCGCATTCCGCGTTCCTGCCTTCCGCATTCCGCAGATTCAAGGTGAACCACGAGGGATGGCTGTGCAATGACCTCTGCTGACCGCATCCGCGCTCATAGGTATCTGGGAGCCGGCCCCGGCTTCCCCTGTTCGGCGTGGCGTACCCCGTTCGACGCACTGCACTGGTTCGCACGGCGTCAGGGCAACGCACCACTGATCACCGCCGTGGCACACAACGGCACGGAGACCACACTGGACTACCGCACCGCCGAGGCCGCGAGCCGCGCGCTCGCGGGATGGCTGTGCGCCGAGTGGGGTACCGCCCGCCCGGCCGTGCTCGCCCTCGCGCCGACGAATGACGTGCCCTCGGTCCTGGCGGTACTGGGCGTGCTGCGCGCCGGGTTCGGCCTGCTCATGCTCGGGCCGTCCGATCCGCCGGAACGCCGCGCTCAGCAGGTCGAGGCCGCCGGCGCGCTGGCGGTGCTCCAAGCACCCGGCACCGAGGCGCCGTACGCGGACGCCATCACCCTGCCGCACTGGGAAGACCTGGCGGAGCGGGGGCTACCGCTGCCACCTGTCGACCCGACCGCTGACGCGCTGTACTTCGCGACCTCCGGCTCCACCGCGGCGTCCAAGATCGTCGCGCAGTCACACCTCAACGCGGTGGCCAATGCCGAGGCGGTGCGGCGCCACCACGGGCTGGCCGCCGGTGACCGGGTGCTGGGATGCCTGCCCATCCACCACGTCAACGGAGCCCACTTCACCGTCCTGGGCACCATGATGGCCGGGGCGCACACGATTCTCGCCGAGTCGTTCTCGCCGATGAGCTATCCGAAGACGCTGCGGTACTACCGTCCGCGCCTCGCGAGCGTGGTCCCGGGCATACTCGAAGCGCTCGCGGAAACGTGGCGCGGCCCCGAAGTACCGCCGGACTTCGACTACTTCGTCTCGGCGGCGGCCCCGCTGACCACCCGCACCGCCCGCTCGGTCGCCGACCGGCTCGGTGCCCGGGTGCTCCAGGGCTACGGCCTCTCCGAAACCACGAACTTCTCCACCACGATGCCGGCGAACCTGTCCGAGGAGACCTACCGGCGGCTCATGCTCGACCCGGACATCCCCTCGGTCGGGGTGGCTGTCTACGGCAACGAGGTGGCGGTCCTTGATGAGGACTGCCGTCCGGTGCGCCCCGGACAGACGGGTGAGGTGTGCATGCGGGGCTTCAATGTGATGTCGGGCTACACCGGCAACGCCGAGGCCACCGCGGACGCCTTCCGCGACGGGTGGTTCCACTCCCAGGACCTGGGTTACCGGGTCGAGGAGGACGGGCGCGACTACTTCGTCCTCACGGGCAGGCTGAAGAACATCGCCAAGGTGTCCGGGGAAACCGTGTCGCTGGAAGAGATGGACCGGGTCCTGCGCGCCCTTCCGGACGTCCGGGACGCGGCCTGCGTCACGGTCCCGGACAGGTTCACAGGGGAGAGCATCATCGCGGCAGTGGTACTCGATACCGCCACGGACACCGCGGGTGCCCGGGCAGCCTTGCAGGCGAGGTTCCCGCAGGCCGTACTGCCGTCGCGCATCGTGCCGGTACGGGAGATACCGCGCACCGCCACCGGAAAGGTGCTGCGCCCCCGGCTGGCCGCGGCACTGTCCGCGTCACCCGGCGCACATTCGAGCTGACCTCGGCGGTTCCGGTGCACCGCGGACGCGGACGGGCCCGCTCCTTCCTGGCTCACAGATACAGCCCCGCGTCCGCGCCCGAGTCCTGGGGCGGGACCGAGGCGGGGCGGGTGCCGCGGCGCAGCGCGTAGAGCTCGGCGAGGGTGGCGCCCTCGCGGCCGATGCCCTGGTCCGTGCCGAGCCAGTGGGTGGCTTCGGGGCGGCTCAGCGGGCCGACCTCGATACGGGCCAGACAGCGGCCGGGGCGGACCACGGCCGGGTGCATGCGCTCCAGGTCCTCGTTGGTGGTCACCCCGACCAGGACGTTCCGGCCCTGGCCGAGCAGACCGTCCGTCAGGTTGAGCAGCCGCGACAGGGCCTGGCCCGCGGCGTGCTTGGCCTCGCCGCGGATCAGCTCGTCGCAGTCCTCCAGGAGCAGCAGCCGCCAGCGGCTCTTGCCGGTGCTGTCGTCCTCGCCGATCGCGATGTCCATCAGATAGCCGACGTCGTTGAACAGCCGCTCCGGGTCCAGGACGCAGTCCACCTGGCACCAGTCCCGCCAGGAGCGGGCCAGCGTGCGCAGTGCGGAGGTCTTGCCCGTACCGGGCGGGCCGTGCAGCAACAGCAGCCGGCCGGAGATCTCCTCGGGCGCCACCTTCATCAGCCGGTCCATCGCGTCGGCCACCGGCGCCGTGTAGTTGGGGCGGATCTCTTCCCAGGTGCCGGCCGAGATCTGCCGCGACGTACGGTGCGGCCCGCGGCGCGGGGAGAAGTACCAGAAGCCCATCGGGACGTTCTCCGGCTGTGGCTCCGGCTCGTCCTCCGCCCCGTCCGTGGCCTGTCCCAGCACCTTCTCGGCGAGCTCGTCGGTGACGGCGGTGACCGTCACATCGGCGCCGTGGTTCCAGCGGGAGACCAGCAGGGTGAAGCCGTCGCCCTCGGCGAGGAGGGCGCTGCGGTCCTCGTCCTTCGCCGAGCGCAGGACCCGGGCGCCCGGGGGCAGCAGGGTCAGTCCGGCCCGGACCCGGTCGACGGACCGGCTGCGGGCGTACGGCTGCTCTCCCCTGGCGAACCGGCCGAGGAAGAGCGCGTCGACGACATCGGCGGGCGAATCGCTGTCGTCCATGGTCAGCCGGAGCGGAAGGGACTCCTCGGCGGCGGACGGCTGGACGTGATCGGCACACATGCGGCCATGATCCGTCACGGCGGGCCACCGCGTACACGGATTATCCCGGCGTTTCCCCGGAGCCGTGCGCCGCGGCGGAGAGGGCCGGGGCCAGGCGGCGGCCGGGCCCGGGGCCGGTGGTGACGGGCCGCCCACAGACGGCGCAATGACGGTCCGTCGGGCGGGCCGCCCGGAGACTGGGAGGACGTGCCGCGAGGTGAGGTGACCGCGGGAAGGAGTCGCGTCCGTGGAGCCACCGAGCGGAACCCCGCTGACGGTGGTCATGGTCGGTCTGACCGTGGCCACCGGGATGCTCGATGCCGTCAGCTTCCTGGCGCTCGGTCAGGTCTTCACCGCCACCCAGACCGGCAATCTGCTCTTCCTCGGCTTCGGTATCGCCGGACAGGGCGGGCTCCCGGTCGTGGCGACGGCGATCTCGCTCGGCGCCTTCGCGCTGGGCGCGGTCCTCGGGGCGCGGATGGAGTCCCTTCTGGCCGCCCGGGCCTCCCAGTGGTTCCCGGTGGCGCTGGCCGTGGAGGCGGCGCTGCTGATCGCGGCCGCGGCGGTGGCCTGGGAGTCGGGGCCGCTCCCGGGGCTGCCGCAGGGCCGGCGCGATGTCGTCATCGGTCTGATGGCGGTGGCGATGGGCATGCGCAATGTCACCGCCATGCGGGCCGCGCCGCCCGACCTCACCACGACCGTGGAGACCCGGGCGATGACGGCGCTGGTCAGCGCGTCGCCGTTGGGGCGGGACGCGCGACTGGGGTACGGCGGGCACAGCGCGGGCCGCCGGCTGCTGTCGGTCGTCGGCATGTTCGCCGGCGGCCTCCTCGGGGCCGGGCTGCTCGGCCTGGGGACCCGTCCGACGCTGGTGCTCCTGCTGGTGGCCGCCTTCGTCGCGGCCACCGCCTTTGTCGTGCCCGGCCTCGCCCGCCGTCGCCGCAACAGCGAGGAGTGACGCCAACGGTGCCGAGGGACCGTCAAAAGTCCGCGCGGGCGCCGAAGACAGGCCGAGCGCAGGTCGAACGCGGCCCCCGGGCCTCTCCCGGGTGTCATCGGCACCTCGCGTCGAGGCGATGACATGGCGGTGAACATCCCCCCACATCGGCAGATTTACCGTGAACCACAGACACCACTTTTGGCATGGACACTTCCGGCTACCCGCGAGTCTTGCTACGACAGAGAGGGCAGAGCTCCTGCTAAGGGAGGTTCCATGAAACTGTCCCGATGTGCGGCCTTGACGTCCGCCTTCTTCGTCACCACGGCGCTCGCGCTCACCGGCGCGAGCGCCGCCGCCTCCGCCCAACTCCCCACCGCCACCGGCTATGTGGCCCTCGGCGACTCCTACTCCTCCGGCGTGGGAGCCGGCAGCTACGACAGTGCCAGCGGCTCCTGCAAGCGCAGCACCAAGTCCTACCCGGCCCTCTGGGCCGCCGCGCACTCCCCCTCTTCCTTCGGCTTCACCGCCTGTTCGGGCGCCCGAACGGGTGATGTTCTCAGCGGACAACTCGCCCCGCTCAACAGCTCCACCGGCCTGGTGAGCATCTCCATCGGCGGCAACGACGCCGGATTCGCCGACACCATGACGACCTGTGCGCTCCAGGGCGAGAGCGCCTGTCTGGCCCGGGTCGCCCAGGCCCGGACCTACATCGACACCACCCTGCCCGGCCGGCTCGACCAGGTGTACGACGCCATCTCCCAGAAGGCCCCGGACGCGCACGTGGTGGTCCTGGGCTACCCGCGCTTCTACAAGCTCCGGGGAACCTGTATCGCCGGTCTCTCCGAGAAGTCCCGCGCCGCGATCAACGCCGCCGCCGACCACATCAACGGCGTCACCGCCAAGCGGGCCGCCGACCACGGCTTCACCTTCGCCGATGTCAACGCCACCTTTTCCGGCCATGAGCTGTGCTCCGGCAGCGCCTGGCTGCACAGCGTGACCTTCCCCGTCCTGGAGTCCTACCACCCCACCGCCACCGGCCAGTCCGGCGGCTATCTGCCGGTGTTCAGCTCCGCTGCGTGACGACCCGTACGCCGGGCGCCGGGGAGAGGCCGTGATCCCGGTCTCTCCTTGTGCGTTCCGGCGGCCCGTCAGACCCCCCGCACGGCCCGCTCCGATACCCGACGGTTGCTCAACTCGCCCTGATCCAAGCCTTGTACGTGACATTCCGTATGGTGTTCGTCAACGTCCGAGCGAGGCAGGTGAATCCGGTGACCGGTCTGCACGCGTGTCCTCCAAGAGAGATAGGGTTACCCTGCCCGGGCCGGGGTGCCCTCATAGGGTGGGGAGAGTCATGGAACAGATAACAGTGCGTAGCAGGGCGCGAGTCCCTGCCATCAAATGCGGGAGCGGCGCCACCAGTGCGCGTCTCGACCGCCATCTCGCGGTGCTGGGTGGCCCTGCCCTCCCGCAGCGTGAGGTGGAGGGCGCGACGTCACTGATGCAGGAGCTCACCGCGCGCGATCACTCGCGTACGAGGAACGGCCGCGGCGCCAGGGTGTCGCTGTTCGCACCGCTGCGCAGGCTGCGGCGCTCGCTGTTCGGCGGGCACGGCTGACCCGTTTCTGAAGCGGCATCTCGGGCGATCACACCGTCCCGGCGCGGCACTGCGGTCCGATCGCTCATCAGGCCGGCGGCGTCAGCAGTACGTCGGTGTGTTCGCCGGGGTGGGATCCCTCGCCCCGGAGGTGCTGTGAGCCGCTCACTTCTTCGCCCGGCCCCGTCCCCGCCCGGCCGGTTGCACCACTCCCCACCACCCGTCGCTCCTACAGCGACGGGTGGTTTGCTGTGCGCGGCCCCGCGGCCCCAGCGCCTCGCCGCGCTCCTTCGCCGCGTCGGGTGTCCGGCGCTCACAGCAGCGCGAACTGCCCCTCCGGGCCCTCCTCGTGATGGTCGAGCACGGAGGCCGGGCGGTGTGCGGAGACCGGCGCCGGGAGAACGCCGGCCGCCCGTAGTTCCCCCGCCGTCAGCTGTGCGGACCCCGCCGTCTGCCGCCGCAACTCCGCGCACTCCGGGGCGAGTTCGGACAGCAGGGCCAGTACGGTGATCAGCTCCAGCAGCTCCGAGGTCCACTCCTGGGGCCAGCCGGCGGGGCGCAGCGCGGCCAGCGAACCGGGCTCGGGCGGTTCGGTGCCCCCGCCGGTGCGCTCGGCGTACCACGCCTCCAGGACCCGGACGCCGCCCGCGTGGAAGTCCCAGGCGCCCGGCGGCACCGGCGAGATCCGGCCGCTGCCGAGGAGCAGCGCCTCCTCCTCCGGGTCGTAGCCGAGGGCCTCGGGCAGTCCACGGGCGGGCAGCGCGGAGCGCACATACGGGCGCCGGCCGCCCGGCATCCGGGGCCGCTCGCCGGCCTGTCCGCCGTCGGCCCCGTGCTCGTAGGCGCCCCGGGTCCCGAGCCACAGCAGCCGGGCGCCGAGCGCGACGCCGCGGTCCCAGAGCTCCGGGTCGGTGGTGAGCGGGACCGTGCAGCCGTCGGGGGAGTGGTGAGCGCTCGCGGCGAGCCAGGCGAGCAGGTCCGTCGGGCCCGCCGGGCGGTCCAGGCGCCGGCCGAGGAGGGCGAGCAGGCCCGGGGCGACGTTCGGCTCCTGCCCACCGGGCCGCCGGTAGAGGGGGTGGATCCGGCCGGGGCGGCCGGCCGGCGACCGTCCGTCCGGCAGCAGCGCCGAGCACAGCACGGCCGGGCCGGGCAGCTGCGGTACCTGCGGCCACTCGACCGCGAACAGCTGCCGGGCGTCCGCGACCCGCCACAGCTCCGGGCGCGCCCCGTCGAGCAGCCGGTGATCGGGCAGCAGCCACTGCTGGTCGAACGGGCCGTGCAGGATCCGCACCGGTTCGGGGCACGGTCCGCTCGCCCGGTACAGCCGCCCGGTCGGGGTGGCCTGGCCCGGCAGCTGGCCGACGGCGGAGTGCAGGGTCCGGGCCCGGGACGGCCGGAACAGCCGCTCGCGTTCCGCCGCGTCCTCGGCGGCCACCAGCGCCGCCCAACGGGCCCGCAGGGTGGCCGGATCCGGCGCCCGCACCCAGGAACGGCCGAGCCGCAGCGGCGCCACGGACCACGGCATGAGATCGGACAGCCGTGGCGCGTCCTGCTTCGCCGTCACGCGGAGCCCCTCCCGGACCGTTCGGTTGACCCCGGCATGGTATCCAGCGCCCCCGCGGCCGCACCGAATCCGCAGGCCATACCACTCTTCCAGGACGGAGGCAGGCGGTCTTCCGCTTGCTGATCTTGACGGAGTACGGTCCTCGCCGTACGCCCGACCACGCGGTGCGGACCCGGCTCCGTCCCGCGCGCGCCGGGACCTGCTTCAGGGGAGGACCGTCATGACGGACACCACCTCCTCCACGCCTGAACGGCGCGGGGGGACCCCCATCGGTGCCCGGGCCGCGGCACGGCTGGACCGGCTGCCGGCGTCCCGGTGGCACCGCCGCCTCACCCTCCTCGTCGGCGTCGGCGCCTTCTTCGACCTCTACGAGATCTTCCTCGGCGGGGTGCTGGCCGCGGTCCTCGCCGACCAGTGGCACCTCGGGCCCACCGCGAAGTCCTGGGTGATCGCCGCCGGTTTCCTCGGCATGTTCGTCGGCGCGAATGTGCTGTCGGTGCTCGCCGACCGCTTCGGGCGGCGCCGGATGTTCCTGGTCAACCTCGCCGGCTACGCCCTCTTCTCACTGCTGTGCGCGGCCGCCCCGGACCTGTCCTGGCTGCTGGTGCTGCGCTTTCTGGCCGGCCTCGGGCTCGGCGGCGAACTCGTGCTGGTGGACACCTATCTCGCGGAGTTCCTGCCCCGCGCGGTACGGGGCCGCTATATCGCCTACGCGTACACCCTCGGCTTTGTCGGGGTTCCGGTCGCCGCGCTGCTCGGTGCCCGGCTGGTGGCCGCGCACCAGCTGTTCGGCATCGAGGGCTGGCGCTGGCTGCTGGTCGCCGGTGCGCTGGGCGCCGGGTTCCTCCAGCTGATGCGGCGCCGTCTGCCGGAATCACCACGGTGGCTGACGGTGCAGGGGCGCGGCGCGGAGGCCGAACGGATCGTGGCCGGGCTGGAGAAGCGGGTGGCCCGGGAGACCGGAGGCAGCCTGCCGTCCGTCCCGGAGGCGGAGACCGTCCCGGAGCGGAAGGTTCCGCTGGCGGAGATGTTCCGGGGCGAGCAGCGGCGGCGCACCCTCATGTGGTGGATCTTCCAGGTACTTCAGACCGTCGGCTACTACGGCTTCGGGTCGCTGGCGCCGGTGGTGCTCACCGCGAAGGGCCACACCGTCACCGACTCACTGCTGTACGCGGCGCTCAGCTTCTGCGGCTATCCGCTCGGCTCCGCGCTGTCCCTCCCGCTCATCGACCGGATCGAGCGCCGCACGCTGATCATCGCCGCCGCGCTCGGCATCGCCGCCTGCGGTCTGGCCTTGGGCTTCGCCACCGCCCCCTGGGCCATCGTCACCTTCGGCTTCCTGCTGACGGTATGCAGCAATGTCTTCTCCAACGCCTTCCACGTCTACCA
This sequence comes from Streptomyces sp. bgisy130, assembly GCF_057708345.1. Classification (NCBI taxonomy): domain Bacteria; kingdom Bacillati; phylum Actinomycetota; class Actinomycetes; order Kitasatosporales; family Streptomycetaceae; genus Streptomyces; species Streptomyces sp. bgisy130. The sequence goes on along the minus strand of NZ_JBYISA010000007.1, from coordinate 222,023 downwards.
GACCGAGCTCTTCCCGACCGGCCTGCGCAGCAGCGCCATCGGCATCGCCTACTCACTGTCCCGGCTCACGTCGGTCGCCCTGCCGTTCATCGCCCTGCCCGTGCTAAGTGCCTTCGGCTCGGCGGCGGTCTTCATGGGCTCGGCAGCGTTGATGCTGCTGCTGTGCGTGGATGTGGCCTTGCTGGGGCCGCGTAGCACGGGCCGGAGCCTTGAGAGGATTTAGGCCCGCGTTTTTGTCGTGCCCGCCATGGTTGTTGCTCGCCGTTGCGCCTGCGGCGGGCGGTGCCGCTGCGCAGGCCCGTCCCCTCCCGTTGAGGGGTGGGAAGAAGGCCGGTGGGGGTTTGCGTAGGTGGGCCGGTGCGCCTCGTCGGTCGCAGTGAACTGGCTACGAAGCAGTCCCACACACCGGCCCCCGAGGTCCGTCACCGCACCCGACAACAACCCCGCCCGCCGCAGGCGCAACGGCGAGGTCCCACACGGCGGGGCAGCCGAAAACGTGGTCAGGAATCCATGGTCACCGTGAAGGAGAAGCGGTCTCCCCGATAGTGGATCCGGGTGACATCGACCGCGCGCCCGTCCGCGTCGTAGCTGACGCCCGTGTAGTGGAGGATCGGGCTGAGCAGCGGGACCTCGAGGAGCCGGGCGGTTTCCGGGTCGGCCAGTCGGGCCTCCACCGTGTCGGTGATCCGGCTGATCCGGACGCCCACGGCGTCCCTCAGCACCTTCGTCATCGGCCAGCGCAGCAGATCCGCCGGATCGATCGCCGCGGCGACGTCGGGGCGGACGTAGTTGCAGGCGTGGTTCGTCGGCTCGCCCGACTCCTCGTCGCTGCGCAGCCGGCGGAAGCCGGTCACTTCCGCCAGGTCCGGGAAGAACTCGGCCAGTTCGGACGGCACGGGGGTGGGGCCGTGCTCCAGCAGTTCGGTGGTCATCCCGGACTGCTGGACCACGATCGCGTCCACGGAACCCAGCAGCCGCACCGGCGCAGCACGCCGGGCGGTCGGCTCGATGAACGTGCCGCGGCGCCGGTGCCGGCTGATCAGGCCCTCCGTCTCCAGCTCCTTGAGGGCCTGGCGCATGGTCAGCACGCTGACGCCGTAGTGCGCGGCGAGCGCGTCCTCGGTGGGCAGCCGCAGCGGCGCCTCCGGGGAGCGGCCGAGTATGGAGGCGCGCAACGACTGCGAGACCTGATACCAGAGCGGCAGCTTGCGGTTCAGGGCGAGCGAGTCGGGAGCGAAGGTGGTCACGAGGCGTTCCCCGGTGTCACGGGCGGAAGTGGCGCTGGAGACCCTGCCATACGTCGTCGTAGCCGCGCTGAAGATGGCCGGCGTCCCGGGCCTGTTCGGTGAGCGTCAGCGGCCAGCGGGTCTCGAACATGAAGGCCAGACCGTCGTCGATCTTCTGCGGCGGCAGCTCGGCGGCGCTGGCCCGGTCGAAGGTCTCCCGGTCGGGCCCGTGCGCCGACATCATGTTGTGCAGCGAGCCGCCGCCCGGGACGAAGCCCTCCGCTTTGGCGTCGTAGGCGCCCTCGATCAGGCCCATGTACTCGGTCATCACATTGCGGTGGAAGTAGGGCGGCCGGAAGGTGTCCTCGCCGACCAGCCAGCGCGGTGCGAAGACCACGAAGTCCACACCGGCCAGCCCCGGGGTGTCGGAGGGGGAGGTGAGCACGGTGAAGATGGACGGGTCGGGGTGGTCGTAGCTGATCGAGCCGATGACATTGAAGCGGCGCAGGTCGTAGACGTACGGCACGTGGTTGCCGTGCCAGGCGACGACGTCCAGGGGGGAGTGGTCGTAGGTGGCCGTCCAGAGGTGGCCGCAGAACTTGTTGACGACCTCGACGGGGCCCTCGACGTCCTCGTAGGCGGCGACCGGGGCACGGAAGTCCCGGGCGTTGGCCAGGCCGTTGGCGCCGATCGGGCCGAGGTCGGGCAGCTGGAAGGGCCGGCCGTAGTTCTCGCAGACATAGCCGCGGGCGGTGGCGTCCAGCAGCTCGACGCGGAAGCGGACGCCGCGCGGGATCAGCGCCACCTCGCCGGGTTCGGCGTGCAGCAGGCCGAGTTCGGTGCGCAGCAGCAGCCCGCCCCGTTCCGGCACGATCAGCAGCTCGCCGTCCGCGTTGCCGAACACCCGCCGGTCCATGGAGGTGTTGGCGTAGTAGAGGTGGACGGCCATACCGGTGCGCTGGGTGGCGTCGCCGTTGCCGCCCAGGGTCCACAGGCCGTCCAGGAAGTCGGTGGGACCGGCGGGCTCGGGCAGCGGGTTCCAGCGCAGCCGGTTGGGGTCGGGGGTGCAGTCGGTGAACGGCGCCGAGCGGAGCGCGTGCCGCTCGGCCCGGACGAACGGCGGATGCGCGGCCGACGGGCGGATGCGGTAGAGCCAGGAGCGGAGGTTGTGGGCGCGCGGTTCGGTGAACGCCGACCCGCTGAGCTGCTCGGCATACAGGCCGAGCGGTGCGCGCTGGGGGGAGTTGCGGCCCGCCGGCAGCGCGCCGGGGACGGCCTCCGAGCTGTGCTCGTTGCCGAAGCCGGTGTGGTACGCCAGTCCCTCGGCCGTCTTCCTCGCCTGCTCGTTGCCCGTACCTGCCATCGCGTGCTCCCGCCGCTCAAGGAATCCTATGCATGACCTTAGGATTGCTGTCGGGGGCCGTCAACGGAGAGTCTCCGCCGCGTCGGCCGGATCACGCGCTCATGTACCGCCGCCCGTCAGGCGGGCAGGATGGGCGGGTGCCGCAGTCGACCCCCCGCCCCGACCCGCCGTCCGCCGCTCTGCGCCGCGCCCCCGTTCAGCGGCGCAGCGCCCAGCGCCTGGCCAGAATTCTCGATGCCTGTGCCGAAGTGCTGGAGGAGACCGGGTACGAGGACCTGAGCACCCGGGTCGTGGCCGGTCGTGCCGGGGTCCCGATCGGCTCCCTCTACCGCTTCTTCCCCAACAAGCGCGCCATGGCCGAGGCCCTCGCCCGGCGCAATCTCGACGCCTACGCGGACCGCATCACCGCCCGGCTGACCGCCCCGGCGCACACCCCGCTCCAGTGGCGCCATGCGATGGATGTGGTGGTCGACGAGTACCTCGCCATGAAGCGGACGGTGCCGGGCTTCGCCCTGGTGGAGTTCACCGTCCCCGCCCCGAGCGCCTCCCGGCAGGCCAACTACGAGGTCGCCGACCGGCTGCTGGCCCTCTTCGCCGGTCCGCTCGGTCTGGACGCCGCCGACGAACGGCTGCGCACCGCCTTCCTGGTCGGGGTCGAGACGGCCGACGCACTGCTCCAGCTCGCCTTCCGTACGGATCCGGCCGGTGACCCGGCCCTCGTCACCGAGACCAAGCTGCTGCTGCGGGCCTATCTGGCGCGGTATCTGGACGGGGCGGGCGCGGGGGAGGAGTGAGCGCCGGCGGCGGGCGGCGCGGGTGCGGTGTGCCGGTTGTGCGCACGACCGTCCGGTGACATCCCTATTGACCTGGGGTTTTGCTCTTATTGCTCGCGCGTCAAGACCTTGTTAACAAAACTTTGCGGGACCTAACGTCGCCTGAACCGCCACCCCCGGCAGATGTTCAAGGGCGAACGTGAGGTAACCCCTAATGCTGACAATCCTCGGATTTGTCATGATCGCCGCCTTCCTGGTGCTGATCATGATGAAGAAGATGTCACCGATGGCCGCGCTGGTGCTGATTCCCGCGCTGTTCTGCGTCCTGGTCGGACAGGGCGCGCACTTGGGCGACTATGTCCTCAAGGGCATCGGTGACCTGGCCCCCACTGCCGCGATGCTGATGTTCGCCATCATCTACTTCGGGGTGATGATCGACGTCGGTCTCTTCGACCCGATCGTTCGCGGCATCCTCAAGTTCTGTAAGGCCGATCCGGTGCGGGTGGTGGTCGGCACGGCCCTGCTCGCCGCGATCGTCTCGCTGGACGGCGACGGCTCCACCACCTTCATGATCACCGTCTCGGCGCTCTACCCGCTCTACAAGCGGCTGAAGATGAGCCTCGTGGTGATGACCGGTGTCGCCGCCACCGCCAACGGCGTGATGAACACCCTCCCCTGGGGCGGCCCGACCGCCCGCGCCGCCACCGCGCTCAAGCTCGACGCCGGTGACATCTTCGTCCCGATGATCCCCGCCCTGGCCGTCGGCCTGGTCGCGGTCTTCGCCCTCGCCTACGTCCTCGGCCGGCGTGAGCGCAAGCGGCTCGGCGTGCTGACCCTCGGCGACACCGGGCCGGTGACCGAGGCCGTGCCCGCGAACGAGGCCGTGCCCGCGAACGAGGCCGAGCAGGTCCTGGTCGGCGCGGGCAGCGGTGGCACGGGCGGCGGCCCGGCCGGGGCGCGGCGCACCACCGGCGGCGCGGGCACCGGCTCCGACGACGAGCCGGCCGCCGGCTCCGGAGAGCCGGCCGACGACGACGGCCTCCAGGTCCTGGACCCGCAGCGGGCCACCCTGCGCCCCAAGCTCTACTGGTTCAACGCCGCGCTCACCCTCGCGCTGCTCACCCTGCTGATCCTTCAGACGCTGCCGATCCCGGTGCTCTTCCTGCTCGGCGCCGCCCTCGCGCTCACCGTCAACTTCCCGCACATGAAGGACCAGAAGGCCCGCGTCGCCGCGCACGCCGAGAACGTGCTCAACGTCTCCGGCATGGTCTTCGCCGCCGCCGTCTTCACCGGTGTGCTCACCGGCACCGGCATGGTCGAGCACATGGCCCGCTGGCTGGTCAGCGGCATCCCCGACGCGCTCGGCCCGCACATGGGCATCGTCACCGGCGTCCTCAGCATCCCGCTGACCTACTTCATGTCCAACGACGGCTTCTACTTCGGCATCGTGCCGATCCTCGCCGAGGCCGGCGCCGCCCACGGGGTCGCGCCCATCGAGATCGCCCGCGCCTCCCTCATCGGCCAGGCCCTGCACATGTCCAGCCCGCTGGTCCCCGCCGTCTACGTCCTCGTCGGGATGGCCAAGGTCGAGTTCGGCGACCACACCAAATTCACCGTCAAATGGGCCGCACTGACCTCCCTGGTGGTCCTGTGCGCCGGTGTGCTCTTCGGCATCATCTAGATGACCGTCACCACCACCGCGAGGCCCGGCAGGAGCTGGCTGCTGCGTCTGGTCCTCACCTTCTCCTTCGCACAAGGAGCGGTGAGCATGGCCAGGCCGGCCGTCTCCTACCGGGCCCTCGCCCTGGGGATTGGGGTCTCCCCTGCTCGAACGTAGTTGAGAGCTTGGGGAAGAACGCGCCGTCGGCGTGATCACGGCCGTCTACGCCCTGCTGCCGCTGCTCGTCGCCGTACCGCTCGGACGCCGTACCGATCACGGGCGCTGCGCCCCGCTGCTGGTCGTCAGCTGCGCCCTGGCCGGTGTGCTCTGCGGCGGTCTGGTGCTGCCGGTGCCGGTGTGGGCGCTGGCCGCGATGCTGCTCGCCCTCGGCTTCTGTCTCGGCGTCGGCCGGCCGCTGTCGATGACGACGGTCGTCCAGGCCGCCCCCGAACGGGCCCGCAGTACGGCGCTGGCGCTCCGCCTCACCGGAAACCTCCCCCACGTCTAAAGGACGCGGGGGGACCCCCACCGGCCAGGTCGCCGCCCCGGCCGGCGCCGGACTGCTCGCCGGAGTCGCGGGCACCGCCGCGCCCTTCGTCCTGCTAGGCGCGCTGCTGCTGTCCTCCGCCGCGATGGCCGCCCGCACGGGCCGGGCGCGGGGCGGCGGAACCGGACCGCTCCAAGGGGCCGTCGCCCGTCCCGAGGGACCCATGGATCCGTCGGCCCGCCCCGAGGCTCCAACGGACCGTAACCCCGCCCGAAGAGACCGTAAGCAGACCCGAAGGGAACCATAAGCGCAGCTCGGCAGGGTGGTGTGCACAGCGGGCCGGGCAGTGGGCCGGGCCCGCGCAGCGGATGAGGAGCACACCATGAGCAGCACCCCGAACGACCCCCGCACCCCGGTGACCGTGCTCGGCCTCGGCGCCATGGGGAGTGCGCTGGCCGGCGCCTTCATCCGGGCCGGGCACCCCACGACGGTCTGGAACCGTACGCCGGGCAAGGCCGATGCCCTGGTGGAGCGCGGCGCGGTCCGTGCGGACACGGTGGCCGAAGCGGTGGCCGCCAGTCCGCTGGTGATCGTGTGCGTACTGGACTACGCCGCCGCCCGGGAGCTCCTGGAACCGGCCGGCCCCGGGCTGTCCGGCCGGGTCCTGGTCAATCTCACCTCCGACACCCCGGAGCGCGCACGGTCCGCCGCCGCCTGGGCCGCCGGGCACGGCATCGACTACCTGGACGGTGCGGTCATGGTGCCGACCCCGGACGTCGGCACCCCCGGCGCGACCCTCCTCTACAGCGGTTCGCGGCAGGCGTTCGAGACGTACGAGGAGACGCTGAAGGTGCTGGGTGGTCAGGCTGCCTACCTCGGCGACGACCACGGCGCGGCCGCGGTGTACGACCTCGCCCTGCTCGGCTTCTTCTTCTCCGCGATAGCGGGCCTGGTGCACGCCTTCGCGCTGGCCGGCGCCGAGGGCGTGGCGGCCGGGAAGTTCGTGCCGTTCACGGACGCGATCGTCGGCATCCTGTCGCCGCTCGCCGCGGGCTGGGCACGGGATGCGGACCGCGGGGTCTTCCCGGGCGACCAGGACAACATCGTCATGGAGGCCGCGGGCATCGGCCACATCATCGAGGCGTCCGTGGACCGCGGCATCAACACCGAGGTGCTCGACGCCGTCAAGGGCCTCGCCGACCGGACCATCGCCGCGGGCCATGGCAAGGCGGGATTCCTCAGCATCATCGAGGAAATGCGCAAGCCGTCCGCCAAGAGGTGAGGGCGGGGGCATCTCCTAGGCTCGTGGCCACCGTCACCCCCAGCGGGCGGCGGGGAGCCCTGGCGGCGGAAAACTACCGGCGCTAGTTTGGGGCGATGACCATCGGCCGGCGCGGGAGGACCACGACGTGAAGCAGCACGACGCGATGTACATCGACGGAAGCTGGCGGCCCGCCGAGGGCAGCGGGACGATCGAGGTCGTCAACCCGGCCGACGGGCGGGTCATCGCCACCGTCCCGGCCGGGTCCGCGCAGGACGTGGACGCCGCGGTGCGGGCCGCCCGCGCCGCCCTGCCGGGCTGGGCCGCCACCCCGCCCGGGGAGCGGGCGGACCGGCTGGCCGCGCTGCGCGACCAACTCGCCGCCCGCGCCGGGGAGATCGCCGAGACGGTCACCGCCGAGCTCGGCTCACCGCTCGCCTTCAGCACCGCGGTGCACGCCGGGGTGCCGCTCGCGGTCTGCGGCTCCTACGCCGAACTGGCCCGTACGTACTCCTTCGAGGAGACGATCGGCAACTCCACCGTGCTGCACGAACCGGTCGGCGTGGTCGGCGCGATCACACCGTGGAACTACCCGCTCCACCAGATCGTCGCCAAGGTCGCCCCGGCGCTCGCGGCCGGCTGCACGGTGGTGCTGAAGCCCGCCGAGGACACCCCGCTGGTCGCCCAGCTGTTCGCGGAGTGTGTGGACGCGGCCGGGATACCCGCGGGGGTCTTCAACCTCGTCACCGGCCTCGGACCGGTCGCCGGGCAGGCGCTCGCCGAGCACGACGGGGTCGATCTGGTCTCCTTCACCGGCTCCACGGCCGTCGGCAAGCGGATCGGTGCCCTGGCGGGCGCCGCGGTCAAGCGGGTGGCGCTGGAGCTGGGCGGCAAGTCCGCCAATGTCATCCTGCCCGGCGCCGATCTGCCGAAGGCGGTCGCGGTCGGCGTCGCCAACGTCATGGCCAACTCCGGCCAGACGTGCAGCGCCTGGACCCGGATGCTGGTCCACCGGGACCACTACGCCGAGGCGGTGGAGCTGGCGACGGCGGCCGCCGCGAAGTACGTCCCCGGCGAGAAGATCGGCCCGCTGGTCAACGCCGCCCAGCGGGACCGGGTGCGCGGCTATATCGAGCAGGGCATCGCCCAGGGGGCGCGGGTGGTGGCGGGCGGCCCGGAGGCACCCGACGCCGGCCCCGGCTACTACGTCGCGCCGACCGTCTTCGCGGAGGTCACCCCGGAGATGACCATCGCCCGGGAGGAGATCTTCGGCCCGGTCCTGTCGATCCTGAAATACGAGGACGAGGACGACGCCGCCCGGATCGCCAACGACACCGTCTACGGCCTGGCCGGCGCGGTCTGGGCGGCCGACGAGGCCGAGGCCGTCGCCTTCGCCCGCCGGCTGCACACCGGGCAGGTCGACATCAACGGCGGCCGCTTCAACCCCCTCGCCCCGTTCGGCGGTTACAAGCAGTCCGGCATCGGCCGGGAACTGGGCCCGCACGGCCTGACCGAGTATCTCCAGACCAAGTCCCTCCAGTTCTGATCCGTTTCTGATCCGTCCGGCAGGTGGGGGCGGCCGCTGCCGCCCCCGCTACGCCGTCCTGCGCACGAGGAGTCCTTGTGGTCCGCGCCGCCGTACTGCCCGCCGTCAACGCCCCGCTCCAGATCACCGAGATCGACCTGCCCGAGCCCGGCCCCGGCCAGGTCCGTATCCGGCTCGCCGCCGCCGGGGTCTGCCACTCCGATCTGTCGCTGTCCAACGGCACCCTGCGCCAGCCCGCCCCGGCCGTCCTCGGGCACGAGGGCGCGGGCACCGTCACCGCGGTCGGCCCGGACGTGACGACGGTGGCCCCCGGCGACCAGGTCGTCCTCAACTGGGCGCCGTCCTGCGGCGACTGCCACTTCTGCGGACTGTCCGAGCCCTGGCTGTGCGCCCACTCCGGCCTCGCCGCGAACGCCCCGTACGCCCGGCGCGCCGACGACGCCACCGAGCTCTACCCCGGCCTGGGCACCGCCGTGTTCGCCGAGGAGACCGTGGTCTCCGCACGGGCCGCGCTGCCGCTGCCGGCGGGGGTGCCGCTCGCCGATGCCGCGCTGCTCGGCTGCGCGGTGCTCACCGGCTGGGGCGCGGTGCACCACAGCGCCCGGGTGCGGGCGGGGGAGTCGGTCGTGGTCTTCGGCGTGGGCGGGGTGGGGCTGGCCACGCTTCAGGCGGCGCGGATCGCGGGCGCCGGCCCGATCGTGGCCGTGGATGTCTCGCCGGAGAAGGAGGAGCTGGCCCGCTCGGCCGGGGCCACCGAGTTCGTGGTGGCGGGCGACGACACCGCCAAGCGCATCCGCAAGCTCACCGGCGGCCTGGGCGCCGATGTCGCCGTGGAGTGCGTGGGCCGCGCCGACACCATCCGTACGGCCTGGTCGGCGACCCGCCGCGGGGGCCGCACGACGGTCGTCGGCATCGGCGGCCAGGACCAGCAGGTGTCCTTCTCCGCCCTGGAACTCTTCTACTTCGGCCGCACCCTCTCCGGCTGCGTCTACGGCAACACCGACCCCGCCCGCGACCTCCCGCTGATCGCCACCCACATCCGCTCCGGAGCCCTGGACCTCGCCACGCTCGTCACCGACCGCATCACCCTCGACGACATCCCGGCCGCCTTCGACGCGATGCTGGCGGGGAAGGGCGGGCGGGCGCTGGTCGTGTTCTAGACGGCTCTGTTCTTCACGGCGGCAACGAAGGACCCCCAGGCGGTGGCGCTGAAGACGAGCGCGGGCCCCTGGGGGTTCTTGCTGTCACGTACGGGGACGAGGGCGGGGAGGTTGTCGGCTATCTCGATGCACTCGCCGCCGTTGGAGTTGCTGTAGCTGCTCTTGCGCCAGTTGGCGGCGGTGAGGAAGTCGTCGGAGACCTCGATGCAGTTGCCCCCGTTCGAGTTGCTGTAGGAGCTCTTACGCCACGTCGCGCTGCTCAGGTCGATGGCTCGCACGGCATTTCCTCCAACAATCGCGTGATGAACTTCTGGGACTCGGCCGGGGACAACGCCAGGTCGCGCACCGCATCCTATGTGCGCTGCAAAGGCTCAACCCTGCCGTTTTCTTCGATCAGTTCCTCGCGCACGTCGTCCTCGGCGTAGGCCACGGTACTGCCGTCCAGCAGCCGCAGGAACATCACGTCCGTGCTGTCCAGGCCATGCAGGCCAGTGCCGAACGGCAGCACATGAAGCGTGATGTTCGGGCGCTCCGATGCCTCCACCAGGTGGTGCAACTGTTCCCGCCACTCCCGAGGATCGCGCAGCGAGTTCCGCAGCACGGCTTCGCAGAGGATGACGCGGAACGGCGGTGGGTCATCGCCTTCCAGCAGTTTCCGCCGTCCCACCCGCGCGTCCACCTGCTGGTCCAGCTCCTCGCCTTTGAGGCCGCCCGCCGCAAGCGCTTCGCGTGCGTACGCAGCCGTCTGAAGCAGTCCCGGCGGCCTGCTCACGGAGTACTTCCACAGACTCATCGCTTCCTGCTCCAGCGACATATAGCGGCGGTACTGCGCCTTGAACTGCGTAGGATCCCCCACCGCCAACTCCCACAGCGTCAGCAGCCATTCCTCCGTTCCGTAGTGCTGGGCGAGCGCCTCCACCACCTCCGGGCTGCCGATGGTCTTCCCGCTCTCCATCTTCCCGAACAGCGACGCGTCCCAGCCGAGCACCTCACCGAGCTTGCGCAGGCTGTCGCCCTTCTGCGCACGCAGTAAGCGCAGTTCCTCCGCGAACCGCTTGCGCGGCTCCTTGCTCCGTCCGGTGACGACCCTTCTCGGCGGCATGGGAGCTCCTCCACGACCGGCCCATTCCCGTAATGGCCAGAACACTTACGGTAGTCAGCCCTTGGCGGGCCGCGCAGGGAATTGCAGCGCCAGGCCGTCCACCAGGGCCCGCAGTCCCGCCTCGAACGCGCCCTCGTCCACCTGGCGTTGATGCTCGGCCAGCAGATGCGCCTGGCCCAGGTGGGGGTAGTCGGCGGGGTCGTAGGCGCCCGGGTCGTCGACGAAGCCGCGGGCGAACGAGCCCAGGGCGGAGCCGGCCACGAAGTAGCGGACCATGGCGCAGACCCTGGTGGCCTGGGCGGGCGGCCAGCCCGCCTCGACCATCCCGCCGAACGCCGCGTCGGCCATCTTCAGGCCGGCGGGGCGGCGGCCGGGGCCCTGGGCCAGGAACGGCACGATGTGCGGATGGGCGGCGAGCGCCGCGCGGTAGGAGCGGGCCCAGTCGAGCAGCCCGGCGCGCCAGTCCGTGCCCGTCTCGAACGCCGACACATCGACCTTGGCGATGACCGTGTCGGCCACCGCGTCGAGGATCTCGTCCTTGGTCGTGAAGTGGTTGTAGAGCGAGGGTCCGCTCACCCCGAGCTCCGCCGCCAGCCGCCGGGTGGAGAGCGCCGGGAGCCCCTCGGCGTCGATGAGCGCCAGCGCCGTGGAGACGATGCGCTCGCGGCTCAGAAGGGGCTTGCGGGGTCGGGCCATGCCGCACATAGTAGAGGCTGCCGACCAAAAACTAGCAGTGCTAATTAACTGTTCTCGTCCACAAGGGGCCCGAGATGAACCTGGAGCTCAGCGCGGAGCAGACCGCGGTACGGCAGCTCGCCAAGGACTTCACCGACCGCGAGATCACTCCGTACGTCACCGCCTGGGACCGCGCCGAACAGGTCGACCGCGCCATCGTGAAGAAGCTCGGCGGCCTCGGCTTCCTCGGGCTCACCGTCCCCGAGGAGTACGGCGGCTCGGGCGGCGACCACCTCTCCTACGTCCTGGTCACCGAGGAACTGGGCCGCGGCGACTCCTCGGTGCGCGGCATCGTCTCGGTCTCCCTGGGGCTGGTGGCCAAGACCCTCGCGGCATGGGGCGACGAGGAGCAGAAGCGGGCATGGCTGCCGCGGCTCACCTCCGGCGAGGCGGTCGGCTGCTTCGGCCTGACGGAGCCGGGCACCGGATCCGACGCCGCGAACCTCGCCACCCGGGCGGTCCGTGACGGGGACTCCTATGTCATCGACGGCAGCAAGATGTTCATCACCAACGGGACCTGGGCCGATGTGGTGCTGCTCTTCGCCCGCACCGGCGGCGCCCCCGGCCACCAGGGCATCAGCGCCTTCCTCGTACCGGCCGACAGCCCCGGTCTGGAGCGCCGGGAGATCCACGGGAAGCTGGGACTGCGCGGCCAGGCCACCGCGGAGCTGGTCCTGAACGGCGTACGGGTCCCGGCCGGCGCCCTGCTGGGGCCCGAGGGCAAGGGGTTCTCGGTGGCGATGTCCGCGCTGGCCAAGGGCCGGATGTCGGTCGCCGCCGGCTGTGTGGGCATCGCCCAGGCCGCCCTGGACGCCGCGCTCGGCTACGCGGGCGAGCGCGAGCAGTTCGGCAAGCCGATCGCCCGGCACCAGCTGGTGCAGGAGCTGATCAGCGATATCTCCGTGGACGTGGCGGCCGCGCGGCTGCTGACCTGGCGGGTCGCCGATCTGATCGACCGCGGCGAGCCGTTCGCCACCGAGGCGTCCCAGGCCAAGCTCTTCGCCTCCGAGGCCGCGGTGCGCGCCGCCAACAACGCCCTCCAGGTGTTCGGCGGCTATGGCTATATCGACGAGTACCCGGTCGGCAAGCTGCTGCGGGACGCGCGGGTGATGACGCTGTACGAGGGCACCAGCCAGATACAGAAGCTGGTCATCGGGCGGGCGCTGACGGGGGTTTCCGCCTTCTGAAGCCCTCCGGCCCGTATGCCGACGGGGTCGCCGCCCGCCCGCCGGGCCCTAAGCGCTTGCTCAGCGGCGCGATATGGTGTTCGATCCGTCAGAGGAGGGTCCCTGGTGGGTCGAGGAGCGGGGTGCGCGATGGGTGCGGCGGCGGAGCGGGCCAAAGAGGAGAACGAGGAGTGGGCCGGGGTGACCCCGGACGCCGCGCGACGGCTGGTGAGCGCCGCCGTCGAGGCCTTCGCCGAACGCGGCTACCACGCCACCACCACCCGTGACATCGCCGGCCGCGCCGGGATGAGCCCGGCCGCCCTCTACATCCACTACAAGACCAAGGAAGAGCTGCTCTACCGCATCAGCGGCATCGGCCACGAGAAGGCGCTGCGCATCATGGGCGCCGCCGCCGAGGCCCCGGGCAGCGCCGCCGACCGGCTCCGTGACGCCGTCCGCACCTTCGCCCGCTGGCACGCGGAGCACCACACCACCGCCCGGGTCATCCAGTACGAACTCCAGGCGCTGAGCCCCGAGCACTACACCGAGATCGCCGGACTGCGCCGCCGGACCGACCGGTTGCTGCGGCAGATCATCCAGGACGGCGCGGACAGCGGCGAGTTCCGGGCCGATGACGTGCCGGGCACCACCCTCGCGGTGCTGTCGCTGTGTGTGGACGTCGCCCGCTGGTTCACCGCGGACGGCCCGCGTACGCCCGACGAGGTCGGCACGCTGTACGCCGACCTCGTCCTGCGCATGGTGGGCGCGCCGGCGTCCTAGACGGCCGCGCCCCGCTCACAGATCGCTCACAGGTAGAAGCGGCTGACCGTCTCCGCGACGCATACCGGCTTGTCGCCGCCCTCGCGTTCGATCGTCACGACCGTGGCCAGCTGGACGCCGCCGGACACCTCGGTCACCTCCGCGATCCTGGCCGTGGCACGCAGCCGCGAGCCGACCGGCACGGTGGCGGGGAAGCGGACCTTGTTGGTGCCGTAGTTGATGCCCATCTTCACGTTCTCGACCCGCATCAGCTGCGGGACGAGGGCGGGCAGCAGCGACAGCGTCAGATAGCCGTGCGCGATGGTGGTGCCGAACGGGCCGGCCGCGGCCTTCTCCGGGTCCACATGGATCCACTGGTGATCGCCGGTGGCCTCCGCGAACTGATCGATCCGCTTCTGGTCGATCTCCAGCCAGTCGCTGGTGCCCAGCTCCTCGCCGACCGCGGCCCGCAGTTCGTCGAGCGATCCAAACACTCGGGGCTCTGCCATCTCTCGTCTGCCTCCTCGGGGGTCCGTCCGCCGTTGGCGCGCATCGGCCGACGCTTACTAAGCGCTTGCTCAGAATGCGGAGTGCGAGCCCCCGCTGTCAATGGCCGGGCGACTAGGGTTGAACCGTGCCCCAGCTTCCGTACAAGGTTCATGAGCTCTCCGTAGGGCAGCTCTCCGCGCGTAGTGGCGCCGCGGTGTCCGCGCTGCACTTCTACGAGTCCAAGGGGCTGATCAGCAGCACCCGGACGGCGGGCAACCAGCGCCGCTACAGCCGTGACGCGCTGCGCCGGGTCGCCTTCGTGCGGGCGGCGCAGCGGGTCGGTATCCCGCTCGCGGTGATCCGCGACGCGCTGGCGGAGCTGCCCGACGAGCGGACCCCCAACCGCGCCGACTGGGCCCGGCTCTCCGAGGTCTGGCGCTCCGAACTGGACGAGCGGATCAGTCAACTCGTCGAGCTGCGCGACCGGTTGACCGACTGCATCGGCTGTGGCTGCCTCTCGCTGGAGAAGTGCGCGCTGTCGAATCCGTACGACAACCTCGGCGAGCAGGGGCCCGGCGCGCGGCGGCTGCGGGTCGACCGGAGCGCCAGGGACCCGGAGGGGGCACAGCGGGCCGCCGGCGGCGAGCCCGGCCCGGCGCAGCCGGACGAGCAGGAGTGCTGCACGGGCGAGAGCTGACCGCGGGCGCGCCCGTCCCGGGGCGGGACGAGCGCGCGCACTGCGGCGTGCGTCACCACACGGACGGGGTCCGTCCCGCCCACGGGCGGGCCTGCTCCAGCTGCGCCGACAGTGCGATCAGAGTGGCCTCGTCGCCGTACCGGCCGGCCAGCATCACCCCGATCGGCAGCCCTGCGGCGTTCCACTGCAACGGGACGTTCACCGCGGGCTGGCCGGTGGCGTTGTAGAGCGCGGTGAACGGGGTGAACGCCCCGAGGGCCTCGAACTCGGCCTGCGGGTCGGTGTCGTTGCGCAGCGCGCCGACCTCGGCCGGCGGCGCAGCCAGGGTCGGCGAGAGGATCACGTCATAGCCGCCCGGCGGCATCAGGCCGTCGGCCAGCGACTGGGCGAGCATCCGGAAGGCGTACAGCGAGCGGGCGAAGTCCGGACCGGAGACCTCGGCGCCGCGGTCGCGCAGATAGCGGGTGAGCGGCATCAGCAGCTCCTCGCCCCCCGGCGGCACGGGGCGGCTCGCGGCCAGCACCGACCAGACGCGGGTGAAGGCGAGCAGGATGCCGTCGTCGGCGGGCAGCGTCAACTCCTCGACCTCATGGCCGAGTCCGGTCAGCAGGGCGGCGGTGTCGGTGGTGGCGGTTCGGCAGTCGGGGTGGACCTCGATGCCGGGGACGGGCGCCTGGGTGAGGCAGGCGATCCGCAGCCGTCCCGGGTCGCGGAGGGCGTGATCGGCGAAGGTCTCTCCGGGCGGCAGCGACGGCGCCGCGAACGGGTCGCCGGGCATCGGCCCCGCCAGGACGTCCAGCAGGGTGGCCGCGTCGGCGACCGTACGGGCCAGCGGGCCGGAGGTGGCCAGGCCCGAGACATCGTGCAGCAGCGGGCCGCCGCTGATCCGGCCGCGGCTGGGCTTGATGCCGAACAGTCCGCAGACCGAGGCCGGTATCCGGATCGAGCCGCCGCCGTCGCTGGCGTGTGCGACGGGCGCCAGGCCCCCTGCCACGGCCGCGGCGGACCCGCCGCTGGAACCGCCCGCCGAGCGCGCCAGGTCCCACGGGGTGCGGGCGGGCGGGGCGAGGCCGTTCTCGGTGTAGCAGGGCAGCCCGAATTCGGGGGTGTTGGTCTTGCCGAGCAGCACCGTGCCGCCCGCCCGCAGCTTGCCGACCAGATGGTCGTCGACGGCCGGTATGTGCTCGGCCAGCGCCCGGGAGCCCATCGTGCAGCGCACCCCCGCGACCTGGTTGAGGTCCTTGACCGGCACCGGAACGCCGTGCAGCGGCGGGAGTTCGCGGCCCTCACGGCGGGCCGTGACGGCCTCGCTCTCCGCGTCCGCGGCCTGTTTGCGGGCGATGTCGGGGGTACGGGTGAGGAAGGCGCCGAGTGTGTCGTCGAGCCGCTCGATCCGCGCGAGATAGTGCTCGGTGAGTTCCACGGGGGAGAGCTCCCCGGACCGGATTCCCCGGGCCTGCTCCAGCGCGGTCAGATCGTGCAGTTCGGCCATGGACGTCCACCTTCTCCTGGGAGTACCTCTCGTGCCCTCAAAGCATGAGGGGAGGGCGCTCGTGCGGCCTGGTGCCGTACGGGCGGGGCCGGTGCCCGCCGGGCGCGATGCCGGTGCGGGTGGTCAGCCCGTGCACAGTTGTTTCAGTTTCCGGGCCGGGGCGTAAAGGCCGCATAGGAACGGGCTGTTCATGCGCCGCCGGGAGGTCCGCTCATCGCGGCCGCTGCGGCGCGTATCAGCTCGGCGTTGTCGCGGGCCGGCCGGCCGTCGGGCAGATGGAGGGTGTCCTCCAGGCCGATCCGGGTGTCCAGACCCAGTGCGCCGGCCAGCCGCAGCACCGGCCAGGCTCCGCCGTCCATTCCGTGGAGCAGCACCGGGCGGCCGGGCGCGGCACCGGCCAGCTCGGCCAGCAGCTCGCGCGCGGTGGCCGGCCCGGAAGAGGCGTCGGTGCCGGCGTCGGTGCTGATCACTTCGGCCAGCACCCGCAGCACCCTGGGGGCGAGCGGGGAGCGGGCGAACAGCCCCGCGGCGGCGGTGCCCGCCCAGATGCCGGCCTCGATGCCGACGCCGCACTCCAGCAGGGCCGCGGCGAGCGCGTCGGCGCCCGGCTCGTGCCAGTTCACCGACGCGTGATCGGGCAGCACCGTCCAGGATCTGATCAGCGCCAGCCGACGCTCGGGATCCGGCTCGGCCCAGGCGCCGGTCGTCACCCCCACCGGGACGTCCACCACCGCCCGGATCGCCTCCAGGGCCGCGGCCACCACCCGCGGTGAGAGCGAATCCTGGCCGCACGGGGTCTTGGGGTGGACATGGACATCCTGGGCACCGGCCGCCACTGCCTGCTGTGCGGCAGCGGCCAGGGCGGCCGGTGACATCGGTAAGGCGCCGGAATCGGCCGCGGTCCGGGGGCCGTTGAGACATACCTGAAGCATGCCCTCATGATGGCAGCAGGGTCTGACAGCGCCCGGACCCGGCCTTTCCTCCTGTGCCTGGTGCGGCTTCCCCGGCTTGCTCAGGCCGCCGCGAACGCCCCCGCGCTGTGGACCCGGTCCGCGGCCACCAGCACCTCGGGCGTGAGCACGGACACCGGCGCAAGGACGCCGCACTGGCGGCAGGCCGGGCCGGTGGCGGGGGAGTCCGCGGACTCCGGGAGCCAGGCGAAGCGGGTGCTGCCGCACACCGGGCAGTCGCGACGGGGCCGGCCGGCCTCCATGGCCGCGATCATGCGGCGCAGCACCACCGAGAGACGGGCCGCGGGGTGCCGTTGCGGTGACTCGCACGGCACGATGTCGCAGCCGCCCCAGGTCCGCCGGTGCCACTCGTCGAGGGCGCCGGGCTGGCGGATGCCGTGGTGTTTCTCCTTGCGGCGCCGGGTGGCGCACTCCTCCTCGTACGCGAGCCAGAGAGTGCGGGCCTCCTCCAGCTCGGCGAGCGCGGCCATCAGCCGCTCCGGATCGGGATCGCGGTCCTGGGTCGCGATACCGGCCCGGGTGCACAGATGGTGCCAGGTCGCCCGGTGCCCGTAAGGGGCGAAGCGTTCAAGGCACTTGCGCAGGGCGGTGCGTCGCTGTGTCGCGACGAGTCGTGGATTGCGGACCTGCTCTGCGAGGGCTCTGAAACCGGCCATTTCTTCCCACCTCCGTGGGGAGGATCCGACTGAACGGGGATGAGACGTAGCCTGCCCCCACTTGGATCCATCGAACTTTTTTGCGGCTTTGTTGGTGATGTTCCGAGGTGTCGCCGCGGCGTCGTCCCGATCTTCGGCCGGAAGAGCAAAAGTTGACTGTTGTTCATCTTCCGGCCGGAGGTAACCGCCGGTAACGTCCCGCCCGCCCTCCCCAAAGGGACCCCCATCGAGGAGCTGCAATGCGACGACGTACCGGAAGGTTCAGGACTGCCGCCGCGGCAGCCCTGTTCGCCTTGGGCGCCACGCTCTTGGCACCGCCCCCCACCGCGGCCGCCGCGCCGCCGGACGCCCAGGACTACTGCCAGGGCCAGTGCGGCGACATCCTGCCGCCCGGCGCCACCGGCAACGCCACCCTGGTGGAGATCCTCGGCAACAAGCTGTTCGGCACCCACCCCGAGCACTCCACGGACCAACTCGCCCCGTACGGCGCGATGGCGAGCGGCTATCATTCGCTCACCGACGACACCCTCGGCAACTTCTTCAACGACGCCTCCTTCGGCGTCCCCGCGGACCAGGTCGGCAAGGTCAGCACGCCCCGCGATGATGTCACCATCACTCGCGACAAGAAGACCGGCGTCCCGCACATCAAGGGCACCACCCGCTACGGCACCGAATTCGGCGCCGGCTACGCCGCGGGCCAGGACCGGCTCTGGCTGATGGACCTCTTCCGCCACATCGGCCGCGGCGAACTGACCTCGTTCGCCGGCGGCGCGCTCGCCAACCAGGGGCTGGAGCAGCAGTTCTGGCCGCAGGCCCCGTACACCGAGGACGACCTCCAGGCCCAGGTCGAGCGCATCCGGGACACCAACGGTGAGCGCGGCAAGCTGGCCATGCAGGACGCCCAGGCCTATGTCGACGGGATCAACGCCTACCGCGAACAGTCCAAGAACGGCCGCTACTTCCCCGGCGAGTACGTGCTCACCGGTCATGTCGACGCCATTACCAACGCCGGTGAGATCCAGCCCTTCAAGCTCACCGACCTGATAGCCCTGGCCTCCGTCGTCGGCGGTCTCTTCGGCAACGGCGGTGGCGGCGAGGTCCCCTCGGCCCTGGCGCTGCTCTCCGCCCAGCAGAAGTACGGCGTCGAGAAGGGCACCGAGGTCTGGGAGTCCTTCCGGGAGCGCAACGACCCCGAGGCCGCCAAGACGCTGCACGACGGCAGCAGCTTCCCGTACGCCGTGAAGCCCGCCAAGGCCAAGGGCACCGCGCTGCCGGACCGCGGCTCGGTCACCCCCGAGCCGCTGGTCTTCGACCGCACCGGCGCGGCCACCACCAAGAGCGGGACGCCGCCCCGGGACCCGGTCAAGGCGCCCAAGAAGTACAAGAAGCTGGAGGGCCTCTTCAAGGACGGGGTGCTGCCCGACGGGAGCTTCGATCCCACCCAGCACCGAGGGATGTCCAACGCCCTGCTGGTGTCCGGCAAACACTCCGCGAGCGGCCACCCCGTCGCCGTGTTCGGCCCGCAGACCGGCTACTTCGCACCCCAGCTGCTGATGCTCCAGGAGATCCAGGGGCCCGGCATCAGCGCCCGCGGCGCCTCCTTCGCGGGCGTCGGGATGTACGTCCAGCTCGGCCGCGGCCAGGACTACTCCTGGAGCGCCACCTCCGCCGGCCAGGACATCACCGACACCTTCGCGGTCGAGCTGTGCAACGCGGACGGCTCGGCGCCCACCAAGGACTCCACCGCCTATCGCTACCGCGGCAAGTGCGTCCCCATGGAGAAGCTGGAGCGCACCAACTCCTGGAAGCCCACCATCGCCGACCCCACGGCGGCCGGCTCGTACCGGATGCAGGTCTTCCGGACCAAGTACGGGACCGTCACCCACCGCGCCACCGTCGACGGCAAGCCCGTCGCCTACACGGCACAGCGCTCCACCTACCGCCACGAGGCCGACTCGATCATCGGCTTCCAGATGTTCAACGACCCGTCGTACGTGCGGGACGCCAAGACGTTCCAGCAGGCCGCCGAGCACATCGGCTACGCCTTCAACTGGTTCTACGCCGACTCCCGCGACATCGCGTACTACAACAGCGGCCTCAACCCGGTCCGCAACCCCGAGGTCGATCCGGCCCTGCCCGTCAAGGCGGACGACGCCTACGAATGGAAGGGCTACGACCCCGCGACCAACACCACCGAGTACACCCCGCCCGCCCAGCACCCGCAGTCCGTCAACCAGGACTACTACATCTCCTGGAACAACAAGCAGGCCAAGGACTACGACTCGGCGGGCTACGGCAACGGCTCGGTGCACCGCGGCAATCTGCTGGACGACCGGGTGCGCGCGCTGACGAAGGACGGCGGGGTGACCCGGGCGTCGCTGACCCGTGCCATGGGGGAGGCCGCCGTCACCGATCTGCGCGGTGAGGACGTGCTGCCCGAACTCCTGCGGGTCCTGGGCAGCAAGCCCGTCACCGACCCGAAGCTGAAGACCGCGATCCAGCAGCTGGAGGCCTGGCGCAAGGACGGCGCCCAGCGCCGGGAGACCGCCGCGGGATCGCACACCTACACCCACCCCGACGCGGTACGCCTGATGGACGCCTGGTGGCCGCTGATGACGGAGGCCGTCTTCAAGCCGGGCCTCGGCGGTGACCTCTACGACGCGCTGCGCGCCAACCTCGGCATCGACGAATCACCGTCGGCCGGCCACGGCCCGACCGGGGCGCACGCCGGATCGGCCTTCCAGTACGGCTGGTGGAGCTACGCGGACAAGGATCTGCGGGCGGTGCTCGGTGACAAGGTGGCAGGGTCGCTCGGCGAGAAGTTCTGCGGCAGCGGTGAGCTGTCCGCCTGCCGCGACACCCTGCTGACCACGCTCCAGCAGGCGAGCGGGAAGACGGCCGAGCAGGTCTACCCCGGCGATGACAGCTGCAAGGCCGGCGACCAGTGGTGCGCGGACGCGATCATCCACCGCACGGTGGGCGGCCTGACCCACGCCACCATCAGCTGGCAGAACCGGCCCACCTATCAGCAGGTGGTGGAGTTCCCCGCACACCGGTAGACGGAAGGCGGCACCAGCGAGGCCCCGGGGCGGATGACCCCGGGGCCTTCGTGCGCGCCCGCCGGGTGCCTTCGCGGGCCCAACTCCCGTGCCAGGAACGCCGACTGCCCTCGGGGCGGACTTCCCTTGGGGTTATGCTTCAGGGTTCTGAACTTCAGGGGAGGGGAAAGCGAGGCATGGCCTTGTCAGGTCCGCAGCAGTACCCGACGGAGCTGCTGGATACCACGATGGACCAGCTGCGCACGCTGATCGTCGTCCACGAGGCGGGTACCGCGCTGGGTGCCGCCCGCCGGCTGGGCCGCGAACAGTCCAGCGTGCAGAAGCAACTGGACACCATGAACCGCACCTTCGCCGCGCTGTGCGGCGAGGAACTGGTCCTCAAGCAGGGGCGGGGCCAGGACGCCCTGTTCACCGCTACCGGGGAGGCGCTGGTCGGGCTGGCCCGCCGCACGCTGGGGGAGTGGACGGACGGGGTGCATGACGCCCGCCGCCGGCTCGGCCGGACGCTCTCCGTCGGCACCACCCGCTATACGCTCGGCTTTCTGCTGGACGCGGTGGAACGGGTCACCGAGGACTATGAGCGCGACGATGTCGATCTGAAGGTCACCCACGTCCGCACCGGCGACCTCTTCACCAAATTGCGTTCCAACGAGCTCGATCTGGTCTGCGGCAGCGTCGTGGTCACCGAGCGGGACGAAGCGGAACTGCTGGCTCCGTACGAGGTGATGGAGTGGCGGCGCAGCGGGCTGTCGCTGCTGACGAACCTCCCGCCGGAACGGCTCCCCGGCACCTCCTTCGGTGCCCAGGACCTGCCCCGGCTGCCGCTGGTCGTCTCGGCGGGCGGGCTGATCGGCCGCTTCCTGACCGCCTGGTACGGCCCCGACTACCGCCAGCGGCTCTCCATCGCGGCCGAGATCGAGGCCGCGCACTACGGCTTCGAGCTGCTGCGGTCCGGGGTGGTGAGCGGCGCGATGCTGGTCACCCGAGGCATCGGGGAGGCGGCCGCGGACGGCCGCCTCCCGGAGGCCGGCGGACTGCGCACCCTGGAACTCGTCGGCGAGGTGGGTCCCAAAACGGAGGTACTGGTCGGCGTGTTCACCCGCCGCGGCGAGCGGGACTCCTACGCCCCCGGCCATCCCCTCAACCTCCTGTGGGACGCACTCTCCCGGGAGAGCGGGCGGTGGTGGCTGAGCTCGTGAGCCGGCCTCAGACGAGGTCCCGCTCCCGGGTCTCCGGCAGTGCCAGCACGCACAGCAGCGAGACGGCCGCCATCGCGCTGACGTACCAGCCCACCGACGCCGAGCCGTACGCCGACTGGAGCCGGGTGGCGACCAGCGGAGCCACCGCACCGCCCAGGACGCCGCCGAGGTTGTAGGCCAGCGAGGCGCCCGAGTACCGCACCCGCGCGCTGAACAGCTCCGGCAGATAGGCGCCCATCGGGCCGTACACCACGCCCATGCAGAACAGCGCGCCCCCGATGCCGAGGGCGATCAGCACCGGCTGTCCGGTGTCCAGCAGCGGGAAGAGCACCAGCCCCCACACCGCCGAGAGGACGCTGCCGGCCAGGATCAGCCCGCGGCGGCCGGCGCCGTCGGAGCGGGTGGCGGCGAGCCAGGTGCCGGCCGCCAGGAAGAGGCAGGCGACGAGGGAGAGACCCAGCATGGTGTTGCGGGAGATGCCGAGGGTGCCGGTGGCGTAGGAGAGGCAGTAGGTCGTCGCCGTGTAGAAGAGGCCGTACGCCACGATCATCCCGCCCGCGCCCAGCAGCAGTTCGCGCGGATGCCGGCGCAGCACCTCGACGGCGGGGGCCTTGCTCGCTTCTTGGGCGTCCAGCACCTTCGTGAAGACCGGCGTCTCACTGATCTTCAGCCGGACGAACAGCCCGACGCCGACCAGCAGGAACGACAGCAGGAACGGCACCCGCCAGCCCCACGAGCGGAACGCCGCGTCGTCGAGCGCGGACGACAGCAGCCAGAACACCCCGGTCGCCGCGAAGAACCCGACGGACGGGCCGAGTTGCGGGAACGCCGCATACAGTCCCCGGCGGGTGCGCGGCGCATGCTCGACCGCGAGCAGTGCCGCCCCGCCCCACTCCCCGCCCAGCCCGATGCCCTGGAGGAAACGCAGCGCGATCAGCAGCAGCGGCGCCCAGATGCCCAAGGTGCCGTATCCCGGGAGCAGTCCGACGCACGCCGTGGACAGCCCCATCAGCAGCAGCGACGCGACCAGCACGGACTTACGGCCCACCCGGTCGCCGAAGTGGCCGAAAACCACCGAGCCGAGCGGCCGCGCGGCGAACGCCACCGCATAGGTGGAGAACGACGCCAGGGTGGCGTTGACCGGGTCGAGGGTCGGGAAGAACGCCTGGTTGAGGACGAGCGCGGCGGCCGTCCCGTAGATGTAGAAGTCGTAGAACTCGATGGCTGTCCCGATGAACGAGGCCACCGCCACCCGGCGCAGGCTCTCGCCGCCGGCGGCCGCCCCGTTCGTCTGCGCCGGAGCGTCGTCCGGTCGCTGTGCTGCTGTCGCGTCTTTGCTCACCAGCGCACTTTCCGGCCCGGTGGCGGAGCCGGTCAAGAGGCGAAGGGCCGGTCCCGGTTCAGGGGACCGGGACCGGCCACGCGACGGCACCGGCTCAACGCCCTTACGAGTACCGCAGATACCGCCGCCGCACCGTACGGAAGCGCTTCAGGTCCTGCTGCCAGGCGGCCACGATCTCGTCCGCTCCGGCGCCCGCGTCGATCATCGTCCGGACCACCGCGGAGCCGGTCAGCCGGTCGATGCCGTGGTCCGGCCGCCAGGTGAAGCCGGGCCAGACCCGCTTCGCGGTCACCAGGAGGCCGATACCGGTGCGCACCGGGTCGAAGGCCGCGCGGTCGTGGACGTGCAGCTGGACGCCGCCGATCGTCTTGCCCTGGAACTTGGAGAAGGTGGGGGCGAAGTAGCCCTCCCTGAAGTGCACGCCGGGCAGGGCCAGTTCGGTGGCGGCGGCGGCCCAGCGGCGGTCGATGCCGTCGGCGCCCAGCAGCTCGAAGGGGCGGGTGGTGCCGCGTCCCTCGGAGAGGTTGGTGCCCTCGAAGAGGCAGGTGCCGGAGTAGACCAGGGCGGTGTCGGGGGTGGGCATGTTGGGGCTCGACGGCACCCAGGGCAGCCCGGTGGCGTCGAAGAAGTCGGTGCGCCGCCAGCCCGTCATCCGCACGGTCTCCAGCTCCACCGGGCGCCCGGCGGCCTGCGGCACGAACTCGCCGTTGAACAGCAGCGCCAGCTCCGCCACGGTCATCCCGTGCGCCTGCGCGATCGGCTCCCGGCCGATGAACGAGGCATACGCCTTGTCGAGCACCGGGCCGGTGGCCGCGCGGCCGGTGACCGGGTTCGGGCGGTCGAGGACCAGGAAGCGTTTGCCGGCCAGGACGGCCGCCACCATGCAGTCGTACAGCGTCCAGATGTAGGTGTAGAAGCGGGCGCCGACGTCCTGGATGTCGAAGACGACGGTGTCCACGCCGGAGGCGGTGAAGATGTCGGCGAGGGCCCGGCCGCTCTTGTTGTAGGTGTCGTAGACCGGCAGGCCGGTGGCCGGATCGTCGTAACGGCCCTCGGAGCCGCCGGCCTGTGCGGTGCCCCGGAAGCCGTGCTCGGGGCCGAAGACGGCGGTCAGCCGCACCCGGTCGTCGGCGTGCATCACATCCACGATGTGCCGCAGATCCGGGGTGACGCCGGTGGGGTTGGTGACGATGCCGACCCGCTGGCCGTCCAGGAGGCGGTAGCCGTCGGCGGCCAGCCGGTCGAAGCCGGTGTGCACCCGCCGCCCGCCGCCGTGTGTCGGCTGCGCGGCACCGGCGGGTTCGGCCCCCGCGGCCAGGGCCGCCCCGGCCGCACCCGTCGCCGCCAGCCGCCCGAGCAACAGTCGTCTCGACAGAGCCATCCGCACACCTCCGTGATCAGAAATCCACCGGGTACCTGTCGTGCGCACGCTGAGGCTGGACCCTAGCCCGGCACGGGGCATCCCGGAACAGGGCGGGCCGAGGCGGAAAGGACTCTTCCGTCAGGACATACCGACTGGTTAGTCTGCCGTCAGCCGAACCGACCTGACCGAGGGAGATCCAGCGTGGCAGCCGTACGGGACAAGACCGTGGTCGTGACCGGGGCGGGCGGGGGGATCGGCGCCGCGCTGGCCCGCCGGTTCGCCGCCGAGGGCGCCCGGGTCGTGGTCAACGATCTGGACGAGGCCAAGGCGCAGCGGACCGCCGACGGGATCGGGGCGATCGCGGTCGCCGGGGACGCCTCCGCCGTCGTCCCGGCCGCCCGCGAGGCGCTGGGCGGCGGTATCGACATCTTCTGCGCCAACGCCGGGGTCGGCACCGGCGGCGGGCCCGACGCGCCCGAGGAGGACTGGGCGCTGGCCTGGGACGTCAATGTCATGGCGCATGTCCGGGCGGCCCGTGAGCTGGTGCCGGAGTGGCTGGCGCGCGGCAGCGGCCGCTTCATCTCCACGGTGTCCGCCGCCGGTCTGCTCACCATGGTCGCCGCCGCCCCGTACAGCGTCACCAAGCACGGTGCCTACGCCTTCGCCGAGTGGCTCTCGCTGACCTACCGGCACCGCGGTATCGACGTGCACGCCATCTGCCCCCAGGGCGTCCGCACCGACATGCTGGCCGCCACCGGGACCGCCGGGGACCTCGTGCTCACCCCGACCGCCGTGGAGCCCGAGGACGTCGCCGAGGCGCTCTTCGCGGCCATGGCGGAGGGCCGCTTCCTGGTCCTGCCGCACCCGGAGGTCGCGGACTACTACACCGCGCGCGCCGCCGAACCCGACCGCTGGCTCGGCGGGATGAACCACCTCCAGCAGAAGCTGGAGCAGGCCGAGGGCCGCTCCTAGGTCCTGTCGTCAAACTCCCGCCTGCCCTCCGGGCAGACGACGGGAGTTTGACTACAGGACCTAGCAGGTGGGGTGGCGGCCTCGGGCGGCCACCCCACCTCACCCAGCCGTTTCCCCGCAGGGATGATCGGGCGATCAGGAAGAAAGGGCCGCACCTCGATGACCTCCTACCAGGACAAGCCGTGGCTGGCACAGCTCACCGATGCCCAGCGCGCCCCCGTGCAGCCGCCTCCCTCGACGCTGCACGCCTTCCGGGCCGCGGTGGGCAGCGTCCCCGACCGTACGGCGCTGGCCTACTTCGACGGCCGGCTGTCCTACGCCGAGACCGATGCGCTCTCCGACGGCATCGCCGCCCACCTCGCCGAGCGCGGCTTCCGGCGCGGTGACCGGGCCGCGGTGATGCTCCAGAACACTCCGCACTTCGTGCTCGCGCTGCTCGGCGTGTGGAAGGCGGGCGGGGTGGTGGTGCCCGTCAACCCCATGTACAAGTCCGCCGAGATGCGGCACATCCTGGACGACGCCGAGGTCACCGCCGTCATCTGCGCCGACCGCACCTGGGACGGCTTTCTGCGGGCCACCGCCGCCGGGGCGCCGTCCGTACGGATCGTGCTCACCGCCCACGAACGGGATCTCCAGACCCGCGACGACCGGCGGGTGCTGCACGGTGAGCGGCTCGGGCCGCAGCAGGACGCCGACGATCTGCTGACCGTGGCGCGCACCGCCGGCCCGATACGGGTGGCGCCCGCCGACCCGGAGCTCACCGCCGGGGACCTCGCGCTGATCAGCTACACCTCGGGCACCAGCGGCACCCCCAAGGGCGCCACCAACACCCACGGCAACATCACCTACAACGCCGAACGCCAGCGCACCGGCCTGGGCCTGCCCGCGGGGGCCACCTACTTCGCCCTCGCCCCGCTCTTCCACATCACCGGCATGGTCTGCGAACTGGCGGCCTGTATCGCCAACCAGGGCACCCTGGCGCTCACCTACCGCTTCGAGGCGGGCGTCGTCCTGGACGCCTTCCTGGAGCACCGCCCCGCCTATACGGTCGGCCCCTCGACCGCCTATATGGCGCTGATGGCCCACCCCGAGGTCACCCGCGACCACTTCGCGTCCTTCCGGACCATGTCCTCCGGCGGCGCGCCGCTGCCGTCCGCCCTCGTCGAGAAGTTCCGTACCGGTTTCGGGCCGTACGTCCACAACGGCTACGGCCTGACCGAGTGCACCGCGCCCTGCGCCAGCGTCCCGCCGGGCCGGGTGGCGCCGGTCGACGCGGTCTCCGGCACGCTCGCCGTCGGTGTGCCCGGCCCCGACACCGTCGTCCGGATCATCGGCGAGGACGGCCGGGAGCTGCCGTTCGGCGAGCCCGGCGAGATCGCGGTGCGCGGCCCGCAGGTCGTCCCCGGCTACTGGCGCCGCCCCGACGCCACCGCCGAGGGCTTCCCGGACGGCGAGCTGCGGACCGGCGACATCGGCTTCATGGACCGCGAGGGCTGGCTCTATGTCGTCGACCGCAAGAAGGACATGATCAACGCCTCCGGTTTCAAGGTGTGGCCGCGCGAGGTCGAGGACGTGCTCTACAGCCATCCCGCGGTGCGCGAGGCGGCGGTGGTCGGGGTGCCCGACGCCTACCGCGGTGAGTCGGTGAAGGCGTATGTCAGCCTGCGCCCCGGCGCCTCCCCGGAACCCGCCGAGCTGGCCGCCTACTGCAAGGAACGGCTGGCCGCGTACAAATATCCCCGCGCGGTGGAGATCCTGGCCGAGCTTCCGAAGACCACGAGTGGCAAGATCCTCCGACGGGAGCTGCGCCACCGCGCATGACTAAGCACGAAGGACAGGTGAGGGCGATGGCCGGCACGAAGGACGGCAACGGCAACGGCGGTGCGAAGCCGGTGGCCCAGCGGCTGCTGGCCACCGCCACCAGGCTCTTCGCGGAGCAGGGCTACGACCGCACCTCCGTCCAGGAGATCGTCGATGCGGCGGGTGTGACCAAGGGCGCCCTCTACCACTACTTCGGCTCCAAGGACGATCTGCTGCACGAGGTCTACGGCCGGGTGCTGCGGCTCCAGCAGGAGCGGCTCGACCACTTCGCGGACGCCGACGCGCCGGTGGAGCAGCGGCTGCGGGACGCCGCGGCCGATGTCGTCGTCACCACCATCGAGAACCTCGACGACACCAAGATCTTCTTCCGCTCGATGCACCAGCTGAGCCCGGAGAAGGACAAGCAGGTACGCGCCGAGCGGCGGCGCTACCACGAGCGGTTCCGGGCCCTGATCGAGGAAGGGCAGCGCACCGGCGTGTTCGCCGCCGACATCCCCGCCGACCTCGTCGTGGACTACCACTTCGGCTCGGTGCACCACCTGGGCACCTGGTACCGCGAGAACGGGCCGCTCAGCCCGCAGCAGGTCGCCGACCACCTCGCCGATCTGCTGCTGCGGGCCCTGCGGCCGTGAGCCGCGGCGCCGGGGTGCGGTTCTGCTCACACAGGTGCACCTGATCGCGCAGCGGGCCTTGACCACATCTCCATGAATTTGTTGGATTGCGCGCAAGACCAGTGGGCATGCGCCCCGGGGCCATGAGACTCAGGGGGCGGTCACGGTCAAGGGCTGTCCTCATCCCGCACCCGTAACCTAAGGTATGGATAGTACTGCTATCTATCGAGTGGGTGCCCTTTGCCTGAAGTGACACTTTTTCTCCGGGAGTACGCACGGACGAGCCGGGAGGTCGGGGCGATCGCTCCCAGCGGCCCCCGGCTCGGCAGGGCCCTCACCCGCTATGTGATCCCCAGCCCCGGCAGTGCCCGCGCGGTCCTTGAGGTCGGGCCCGGCACCGGGGCGGTGACCCGCCATATCGCGGGCTCGCTCGGCCGGCTGGACACCCTCGACCTGGTCGAGGCCAACCCGCGCTTCGTCGACCTGCTGCAAGGTGCCTACGGCAGCGACCCGCGGCTCCAGTTCCGTACCGGCCTGGTGCAGGACCACGACCTGGGCAGCTACGACACCATCGTCTGCGGTCTGCCGTTCGCGAACTTCGACGCCCCGACGACCGCGGACATCTTCGACCGGCTGCTCGGCGCCCTGCGGCCCGGCGGCACGCTGTCCTTCTTCGGCTACGTGGGAGGGGCGCGCATGCGCCGCACCTTCACCGGGCGGGCGGGGCGCGAACACGTCCTCGACGGGCAGAACACCCTGCGCCGCATACTGGAGCGGCACACCTTCCGTACGGAACTGGTGCTGGGCAACCTGCCACCGGCCCGGGTGCACCACCTGGCACCGGTCAGCGCCCCCGTTCACCCGGCCTGACGCCGCGCCCCCACCCACCCGCAGACGTTCCCCCGGGCGGTGCCGGACAGGCATCACGGCATCGCCCGTAGGAGCCCGAGCGCCGCACCGTCCTCCGGGTGCGGCGCTCGGCGGCTCCGTCCCAAGGCGGCCGGCCGGTTCCGGCCGCCTCGTATTCAACTACGTGCCTGCCACGGGCTTTAAGAACACCCCGGTCAAGGAGTCGGTCTCAGCGGCTCCGTCCTCCAACGCCCACGCGGAGACAACGTGGACCGGCGACATCACTGGGATCGCGGAGTGGAGCTGCTCCCGGTCAGTGGTCGGTGCAGGGCTGGACAGGTCGCCCGGGTCACGGATCTCCTCGGGCCAATGCAGCGTGTGCAGCACCAGGATTCCGTTCCTCGGCCGCAGGACGGCCAGCCGCTCCCGTGACTGGCGTCCGGTGCGGTGCCGCCGCAGCTCACCCTGACCTGGCAGGCCAGGTTTTCGGCAGGTCGTACCTCATCGTGCACATCAAGCCACTGTCCAAAACGCGAAGGTTACGATTCGATTCGTGCACGTACTTTTGGTGGAAGACGACGAGCCGGTCGCCCAGTCGCTCCGACGAGGCCTGCAGCGGTACGGCTTCGAGGTGGAATGGGTC
This sequence comes from Streptomyces sp. bgisy130, assembly GCF_057708345.1. NCBI lineage: Bacteria > Bacillati > Actinomycetota > Actinomycetes > Kitasatosporales > Streptomycetaceae > Streptomyces > Streptomyces sp. bgisy130. The sequence goes on along the minus strand of NZ_JBYISA010000007.1, from coordinate 192,621 downwards.
GGCACGGGCGGGGCGGCACTGGCCTACGAGGGACCGTACGACGTCGTACTCCTCGACCTCGGCCTGCCCGACACCGACGGCCTCGACGTCTGCAAGGCCCTCCGCGACCGCGGTGACGTACCGATCATCGTGATCAGTGCGCGGAGCGACGAGACGGACCGGGTGGTCGGCCTCGAGCTGGGCGCCGACGACTATGTCTCCAAGCCCTTCGGCGTGCGGGAAGTCATCGCGCGCATAAGGGCGGTGATGCGGCGGACGCGACCGCGCACCCCCGACGGCCCGGCGGCCGGCCCTGACCGTTATGGGCCGCGCCTGATCATCGACCGCAAGGCCGCGCGCGTACGACTGGACGGCGCGGAGGTCTCGCTCGCGCCCAAGGAGTACGACCTGCTCGCCTTCCTCACCGAGGAGCCGGGCGCGCTGATGTCACGCGAGCAGATCATGGAGGCAGTCTGGGACGCCAATTGGTTCGGGCCGACGAAGACGCTCGACGTTCATGTGGCCGCGATACGTCGAAAGCTGGTGGGGGCCATCACGGTTGAGGCGGTACGGGGGGTCGGCTTCCGGCTCATCGTCGACGAGCACGGCGGCAAGGGCGGCGGCAATTCCTCATGATCCGCCAGCTCGTCCGCAGCTACGTACTGCTCGTAGCGGTCGCCGTCGCCCTGTTCACCGTCCCGGTGGCCTTCACGCTCACCGCCCAGCTGCGGGACGACACCCGGCTGTCCGTCCACCGTGAGGCCACCACCATGGCGCTGTTGCTGGGCAACGGCAACGACGCCTCGTGCCAGGCACTGGAGGAGATGGCCAAGGCGTACGGCGACGAGACGCCCGGCGAGGTTCAGGTGGCCGCCCCCAGGAAGTGCGCGGCGGATCTGCCCCGGCCGGAACGGGACGCGGCACTGACCAAGGCTCTGGAGGACGGCGCCGCCACGACCGACTGGGGCTCTTCCTTCATCTGGGGGCCGCAGCTGGTGATCACCGTCCCCGCACATGAGCGCGCGGCGGGCGGCGACAACGACAAGGGCGCGGTCGTGGGCGTCGTGCGGATCGTGTACTCGACCAGCAACCTCACCCACCGGCTGTGGACGATCTGGGGCTTCCGGGCGGCGCTGGCCGCCATCGTCCTGGCGACGGCGGCCGGAATTGGTGTGATTGCCGCCCGCCGGCTGACCCGTCCCCTGCGCCAGCTCAACGACATGGCCAGCAAGTTCAGCGACGGCGACCTGACCGCCCGTTCCCCTGTGACCGGGCCTCAGGAGACACAAACCCTGGCGCGCACGCTCAACCAGGGCGCGGAACGTCTCGACACCCTGATCGGCGCGCAGCGCATCTTCGTGGCAGACGCGTCCCATCAGCTCAGGACCCCTCTGACAGCGCTGCGGCTCTCGCTGGACAACATCGCGGACGGTGTGGCTGACGAGTTCGTCAAGGAGGACGTGGAGCAGGCGACGGCCGAGGTGGTCCGGATGAGCCGCCTGGTCAACGGCCTGCTGGTGCTGGCGCGGGCGGAGGCGAAGGTGACGGCGGTGGAGCCGCTCTCGCTCCGGGACGTGATCGAGGAGCGTTTCTCGGTGTGGCGGCCGGCCGCCGACGAGCGCGGAGTCACCATCGCGCTCAAGGGGGATGCCGACGACCGGCTGCTGGTGTTGGTCAGCCCTGGCCACCTGGACCAGGTCCTGGACAACGTGTTTTCCAATGCGCTGGAGGTCTCACCGGACGGCGGGACGATCACCGTGCGGGTCGAGCGCCGGGGCAACGAGGTGGAGCTGTTGGTGTTGGACGAGGGCCCCGGCATGTCCGATGCCGAGAAGTCCCGCGCCTTCGACCGCTTCTGGCGCGGCCAGGGCCTCACCGGGCGCGTCGGCTCCGGCCTTGGTCTCGCCGTGATCAAACAGCTGGTGACGGACGACGGCGGAACCGTGAGCCTGCGGGACGCGCCCGGGGGCGGGCTGTGCTTGGCAATCAGCTTGCGGGCGGCAGCACAGAGGAGTGGTGGTTGACGATCAACCACTTGCCGTCCCGCTTCTCGTACTCGTAGGTGTAGCGGGCCTCGACGGTGCGGCACTTGCCGGTCTTCGCGTCGGTGAGGTGGAACTTGTAGATGCCTGCGTCGATCGCCGAGTTCTCGTCGAGGACGTTGATGATGCTACGGACCTTCTCGCCCTTCGGCTTGCCCTCCATGAAGTGCTCGAAGTAGTCGACGATCCCGGCACGGTCGGTGCGGATCTCCGGGGAAGCGGTGGGCAGGAGCACCGCGTCCTCCGCGTACCGCGCGGCGACCTTCTCCGGGTCGTTGGTCTGCAGGGCCTCGTTCCATCCGTCGAAGAGCGCGGCGATCTGCTCCTTGGCGGGCTTGGCGGGCTTGGCGTACGCCTTGGCATCGCCGCCGGAGGTGGCCGCGCTGACTCCCACGGTCCCCACGGCAGTGGTGACGAGGACGCCGGCGGTGACCAGGGCGGTGCGTATGCGGGGATTACGGGACATCGCAACTCCAGTGCGGTGGGGGTGGGTTACTCCGCTCGCTTCCTCTGCGGCGGGAGTGACTCCAGATTCGCGGAGCACTGGTTAGCGGTGAGCCAAGGGACGTACAGGGGGCGTATAGGACACACCCAATTCACGCTGGGCGACTCCTACGTCACGCCCCCAGAGCCGCACCTTGTCATCGGCGACGCCCACGGGGCGGGGCCGGCCGACGAGGAGGCGGACCCGAATCGAGACCACGATCGGGCCCAGCCGTGTCGAGGACTCGATGCCCTTGCGGGCGATGCGGTGGCAGTTGCCTCCCTTGCGTAGCCATCGGCGCAGGTGGTCGTAGTCGATCCCGGCTTGCCACGGTCGGTCGGATTCCGTCCCGTCAGAGGCCCGCTTTTGCCGCCCTGACGCTGACAGAGTCGAAGGCGCCCTACAGGTAGCGCTTCAACTCCCGGCGCGCCAGCGACCGTTGGTGCACCTCGTCCGGACCGTCGGCCAGCTGGAGCGTACGGGCCCCGGCCCACAGCTCGGCCAGCGGGAAGTCCTGGCTGACACCGCCCGCGCCGTGCAGCTGCACCGCCTTGTCGAGGATGTCCACGACCGTGCGCGGGGTGGCGATCTTGATGGCCTGGATCTCGGTGTGCGCGCCCTTGTTGCCGACGGTGTCCATCAGCCAGGCGGTCTTCAGCACCAGCAGCCGCAGCTGCTCCACCGCCACCCGGGCGTCCGCGATCCACTCCTGGACCACGCCCTGCTGGGCCAGCGGCTTGCCGAAGGCCGTACGGCTCACCGCGCGGCGGCACATCAGCTCGATGGCGCGCTCGGCCATCCCGATCAGCCGCATGCAGTGGTGGATCCGGCCGGGGCCGAGCCGCGCCTGGGCGATACCGAAACCGCCGCCCTCCTCGCCGATCAGGTTGCCCGCCGGCACCCGTACGTCGTGGAAGACCACCTCGGCGTGGCCGCCGTGCCAGTGGTCCTCGAAGCCGTAGACCTGCATCGCCCGCCTGACCTCGACGCCGGGGGTGTCGCGCGGCACCAGGACCATCGACTGCTGGCGGCGGATGTCCGGGCCGTCCGGGTCGGTCTTGCCCATCACGATGAAGATCTGGCACTGCGGGTTCATCGCCCCGGAGATGTACCACTTGCGGCCGTTGATGACGTAGCTGTCGCCCTCACGGTCGATCCGGGTCTCGATGTTGGTGGCGTCCGACGAGGCCACCTCCGGCTCGGTCATCGCGAAGGCCGACCGGATCTCGCCGGCCAGCAGCGGCTCCAGCCACTGCTTCTGCTGCGCCTCGTTGCCGAACTGCGCCAGCACCTCCATGTTGCCGGTGTCCGGCGCCGCGCAGTTCAGCGCGGTGGGCGCCAACTGCGGGCTGCGGCCGGTGATTTCGGCCAGCGGCGCGTACTGGAGGTTGGTGAGCCCGGCACCGTACTCCTCATCAGGGAGGAAGAGGTTCCACAGCCCCTGCTTACGGGCCTCGGCCTTGAGCTCGTCGACGACCGCCGGGGTCTCCCACGGGGAGGCCAGCGCGGCCCGCTGCTCATGGGCGGTCTGCTCGGCCGGGTGGACATGCTCGGCCATGAAGGCCAGGAGCTTCTCGCGGAGCTCCTCCGTCCGGGCGTCGAATGCGAAGTCCATGGGTGCCTCAGCCTTCCTTGAGGGTGGTGAGTCCGCGGTCGATGAAGACGGGAACGAGCTCGCCGATCCGGTCGAACCCGGCGCCGACAGTCTGGCCGAGCGTGAAGCGGTAGTGGATGCCTTCGAGGATCACGGCGAGCTTGAACCAGGCGAACGCCGTGTACCAGGCGATCGCGGAGGTGTCCCGGCCGGACCGGGCGGCATAGCGCTCGATCAGCTCGGCCGGGGACGGGTGCCCGGGAGCGCCGCTGGTGGTGCTCACCGGCGACTCCGGCAGGCCCAGGTCCGAGCTGTACATCACCAGCAGCCCGAGGTCGGTCAGCGGATCGCCGAGCGTGGACATCTCCCAGTCCAGTACGGCCTTGAGCGCGTCGTCGTCGCCGACCAGGACGTTGTCGAGGCGGTAGTCGCCGTGCACGACGGTGGGCGTGGGGGAGGCGGGCAGCTTCCGGCCCAGTGCCTCGTGCAGCTCGTCGATGCCCGGCAGCTCGCGGTTCTTCGACGCGGTCAACTGCTTGCCCCAGCGCCGTAGTTGGCGTTCCAGGAAGCCGTCGGGGCGGCCGAAGTCGCCGAGTCCGGCGGCCTCCGGGTTCACCGCGTGCAGCTCCACGAGCGTGTCGACCAGGGACAGCACCACGGCGCGGGTGCGCTCCGGGCCGAGCGGGGCGAGCTGTGCGGCGGTGCGGTACGGGGTCCCCTCGACCAGCTCCATCACATAGAAGGGTGCCCCGATGACTGCCTCGTCCGTGCACAGCAGCAGCGTCTCGGGCACCGGTACCGGCGTCCGGTGCAGCGCGCTGATCACCCGGTGCTCGCGCTGCATGTCGTGGGCGGTGGCCAGCACATGGCCGAGGGGCGGCCGGCGGACGACCCAGGAGGCGGCGCCGTCGGTGACGCGGTAGGTGAGATTGGACCGCCCGCCCTCGATCAGCTGCGCCCGCAGCGGCCCGCCGGCCAGCCCCGGCCGCTCCCGGTCCAGATGCGCACGCAATCGTGTCAGGTCGAGGCCGGGAGGGTCCTCCCGGTCCCGGTCCTGCGGGGGAGGGGTGCCCTTGCTCATCGTGCTCCTCCGTACGGAGTGGACGTCCATCGGTCGCTGGCACGATCATGCCGACTAGTCGGTATGGAGTCCAGTGCCGGAGCGTGGGGCGTCCGTCACGCGAGGGTTTTCCGCCGTATGTGCCGCCCGGTCCGTCCGCTGCCCCTCATGAGCGCGGGCCCGGGACAGCCCTGGGCGGGCTCATGCGTGACAGGCCATCGGAACCCCGCCGTTCAGCACCGCCATATCGCCGAATCCGGCGATCGGGTCGAGCGGGACGCCCGGTGCGGCGCCGGCCAGTTCCACGTAGGCCCGGTGCAGATTCGCCACCAGCCGCTCGCTCTCGGCCAGCTCGGCGAACGGGCCGAGATCCGCCTCCTGGGCGGTCTCCAGCGGCGTGCGCCCGGCCGCCCGGCCCTCCTCCGCGAGCCGGCCGACGAACCGCAGATAGCGCTCGATCCCGTCGTAGACCTCGGGGCCGGTCACCGGTCCGTGCCCGGGGACGACGGTGACCGCGTCCAGGGCCCGCAGCGTCCGCAGGGCGCGCAGCGAGCCGGCCAGCGACCCCATGAAGAGGAACGGGGTGCCGCCGTGGAAGACCAGATCGCCGGCGAAGACGATGCGCTCCCGGGGCAGCCAGACGATGGTGTCGCCGGTGGTGTGCGCGACGCCCGGGTGGATCAGCCGCACCTCGGTGTCGCCGACGTGCAGGGTCAGCTCGTCGGTGTAGGTGACCTCGGGCGGGGTGAGGCGGATGTCGCCGTACGCCACCTCCGGCCAGACGGCGTGCAGTTGATGTCCGGCGGCCAGCAGTTCGCGGCGGCAGGAGGCGTGGCCGATGACCGTCGCCTCGGGGGCGAAGACGCCGTTGCCGTAGGTGTGGTCGCCGTGGTGGTGGGTGTTGACCACGGTGCGGGGGGCCGGTGCGCCGGTCTCGGCGATCCGCCGGCGCAGCAGGCGCGCCCGGCGCTCGGTGGCGGCGGTGTCCACGACCAGTGTGGCGTCCCCGTCGGTGACGAAGCCCGCGTTGTTCAGGCACCAGCCGCCGTCCGGCTGGATGAACGCATGGACCCCGGCGGCCAGTTCGGTGAGGTAGGGCTCGGGGACGGGGGTCCCGGTGCCAGGCGGCTCGGTGGTGTCCGGGCCGGCCGCGCCGGGGCCGGTGGCCGGTGTCGCGGGCGGTGCTGCCGGGTGCTGTGCCGCCGTGCGCCGTGCCGTCGCGTCGTCCATGAGGGGGTGCCCTTCGTCCGATGGCCCGTCACTCCACGCCGCCGGGCCGGGGCCCGCTCGGCGTGTGCGAGGTCGTGTCACGGTACCGCCGCCCCGGCCGGCTGGCGTCCCGTACGCCGGCGTCAGGGCCCCGGCCGCACCAGGATCACCGCGCCGCACAGCGCCAGCGCCAGGGTGCAGCCGACCAGCAGCAGCGCGGTCCGCGGGGGCAGGCTCGGCGGGCGGCCGGTGGCCATCGCCCGCATCCGGCGGTGGGACAGAGCCACGAAGGCCGCCCACAGCAGGCCCATCAGCACCGAAAGCGTCACCTCGACCGCTCCCGGGGCATCGCTCCGCAGCAGCTGGCGGCCGGCCAGTACCGCCATCGCGGTGGCCGAGAGCGTGGTGCGCCGCCATGCCAGCCGGGTCCGCTCCGGCTGGAGCCCGGGGTCCCGGTCGGGGGCCGGACGCGGCGATCCCGCGCCCGGCGGCTGTCCGCCCGCCATCGGCTAGCCGGTCCGGCCCAGCAGCACCAGCACGACCATCGCCACCGCCAGGAGGCCGACGCCCAGCGCCAGCGCACTGGGGAAACGGCTGACCGGCAGATCCTCACCGCGCCGCATCGCGCGCTCACAGCGCACCCAGTGGTTGACCGCCCGCAGCGCACACAGCGCGCCGCCCACCAGCAGCACCACGGTGAAGGTCAGCCGCAGCGTCTCGTGCAGCCGGGGCAGGAACTGGTCCACCGCGAACCCGCCGCCGACCAGCGCCAGCCCGGTCCGCAGCCAGGCCAGAAAGGTGCGCTCATTGGCGAGCGAGAAGCGGTAGTCGGGGGTCGTCCCCTCCTCGTGGACCCGCGCGGGCGAGACCCACAGCCGTACGGCCGCGCGCAGCGACCGCAGTCCGTCCGTGCGGATCATGGCCGGTACCCGGGCCCGCGGCCCGTCCCGTACAGCGGTGGCATCAGATCTCCCCCGCCTCCCGCCGGGCGAGCACCTGCCGGTAGGCGGCCAGGCCGTCCGGCGTCCACGGCCACTCGTCGAGCCGCCGGCTCAGCTCCTCCTCGGTCAGGAACGCGGACCAGTCGATCTCCGACTCCTGCGGGGCGACCGGCAGGGTGCAGCGCACCTGGTAGACCGCGGACCACCAGCTGTGCTCGGCCGTCTCGTACAGAAACTTGAACAGCGGCTCGGGCGGCGCCAGCCCCTGCACGCCCAGCTCCTCCTCGGCCTCCCGCAGCGCCGCCTGGTCATAGGTCTCACCGGCGCCGACCACCCCGCCCACGAACATGTCGTAGTGCGCGGGGAAGACGAGCTTCTGCGGAGTGCGGCGGTGCACGAAGATCCGGTCCTCGGCGTCCCGGACCAGGACGAAGGCGGAGCGGGTGCGCATCCTGCGGGCGTAGGTCTCACCGCGGGGGGCCTGCCCCACGACCTGATCGTTCTCATCGACGACGTCGAGGATCTCGTCCGCGTTGAGCGGTTGCTGATCGGTCATGGAGCCATGCAATCACCACGGGCGGGGGCCGCACCCGCCGGGGCGGGGCGCGCACGGCGGTTCCCGGCCGGGGGAGCGGGACGCGAGGAAGGCCCGTACGAGGGAGTCGCGCAGGGCCGGACGGGGGAGTGGCGGCGGGCGGCGCGAGGCGACGGCGGCGGGCGGCGCGCCGCCCCCGAGGGGCCCGTCAGTGCGGCTGGAGCTCCCGGGCGTTCTCCCGCTGCCCGGCGCCCGGCGGCATCGCCGGATGGCTGCCGATCAGCACGATGCCCGCGACGACGGCCATGATCCCGATCACCTCCGTGGCCAGCGCCCCGGGCGTCACCCGCAGCTGGTCGCCGAGGAACCCCACCCCGCAGAGGATTCCGGCCAGCGGCTGGGCGGCGGTCAGCGCCGGCAGCGACAGCCGCAGCGGCGCCGACTCGAAGGCGCTCTGCACGAACACCAGGGCCAGCACCCCGAGCACGACGATGGCGTACGGCTGCCAGCTGGTGAGCAGCCCCGTCCAGCCGCCGGCGCCGAAGCGCTCCCCACTGATCCGGGTCAGCGCGTCCTGGAGCCCGTAGAGCAGCCCCGCGGCGATACCCAGGAGCGCGGCCTCCAGGCTCACATGCACCCGCTCCCGCTTGGCGACCGCCGCCAGCAGCAGGGCGGCGCCCAGCACCATGCCCATGATCAGCCACTGCCACATCGGGTCGGCGTTGCTGCGCCCGCCCTGGGGCTGACCGGCCACGATGAAGGCCGTGACCCCGCCCGCCAGCAGCCACAGCCCGGCCCAGCCGGTCCGGCCGAGCCGCTGCCGGGTCAGCCGTCGGGACAGCGCCATCGCGAAGAGCAGATTGGTCGCGAGCAGCGGCTCCACCAGGGTGATGTCGCCCATCCCCAGCGCCACCGCGCCGAGCGCCATCCCGACCACCATCAGACCGATACCGGCCACCCACAGCGGCATCCGCACCAGGTCCAGCAGCAGACGGACGGAGAGGAAGTCCTTCATCGGGGCGTGTTGCGCCGCGGCCTGCTGAAACACGAATCCGAGTCCCAGGCAGCAGGCCGCGCCAAGGGCGAGCAATATCACCGTCACGTCGCACCTCGTATCGCGCGGGGTGGGGGGATGCGCCTGAGGATAGTCATCCGGCGTCGGGCGTGGGGTGGCCCTCGTCACCCCCCATTCTCCCGCGCGCTCCGGTGTACCACCCGGTAACCCCATGGTTGACGCGGCAGTCGGGTGCGCTGAGGATCGTTCCACCGTTGCGGCCGGGGCGCCCCACGTGCCCCGTTGAGGAGAGCAGAGATGGCGTACGACGCTGATGTGATCGTGATCGGAGCGGGGCTCGCGGGCCTGGCGGCCACCGCGGAACTGGTGGACGCGGGACGCAAGGTGATCCTGCTCGACCAGGAGCCCGGGCAGTCCCTCGGCGGACAGGCGCACTGGTCCTTCGGCGGCCTCTTCCTGGTCGACTCGCCCGAGCAGCGCCGGCTGCGGATCCGCGACAGCCACGCGCTGGCCTGGCAGGACTGGCTGGGCACGGCCGGATTCGACCGGCCCGAGGATCATTGGCCGCGCAAATGGGCCGAGTCCTATGTCGACTTCGCGGCCGGTGAGAAACGCTCCTGGCTGCACCGGCAGGGCGTACGGCTGTTCCCCGTCGTCGGCTGGGCCGAGCGCGGCGGCTATGACGCGACCGGGCACGGCAACTCCGTCCCCCGCTTCCACGTCACCTGGGGCACCGGGCCCGGTCTGGTCGCCCCGTTCGAGCGCCGGGTACGGGCCGGGGTGGCCCGTGGCCTGGTGGAGCTGCGCTTCCGCCACCGGGTGACCGGGCTGTCGCGCAGCGCGGGGAGCGTGGACACCGTCAGCGGCGAGATCCTGGAGCCGTCGGACGTGGCGCGCGGCCGGCCCAGCAGCCGCGAGGTGGCCGGTGCCTTCGAGCTGCGGGCCCAGGCCGTGATCGTCACCTCGGGCGGTATCGGCGGCAATCACGAGCTGGTGCGCGCCAACTGGCCCAAGCGGCTCGGCAAGCCGCCGCGGCGGATGCTGTCCGGGGTCCCGGCGCATGTGGACGGCAAGATGCTGGGCATCGCCGAGGCGGCCGGCGGCCGGATCATCAACCGGGACCGGATGTGGCACTACACCGAGGGCATCGACAACTGGGACCCCATCTGGCCGCTGCACGGCATCCGGATCCTGTCCGGCCCGTCCCCGCTGTGGCTGGACGCCCGCGGCAAACGGCTGCCGGTACCGCTGTTCCCCGGCTTCGACACCCTCGGGACGCTGGAGCACATCATGCGGACCGGCCATGACTACACCTGGTTCGTGCTCACCCAGAAGATCATCGAGAAGGAGTTCACCCTCTCCGGCTCCGAGCAGAACCCGGATCTGACCGGAAAGAGCATCCGTCAGGTGCTGGGCCGGGCCAGGGCCGGTGCGCCGGGCCCGGTGCGGGCCTTCATGGACCACGGTGCGGACTTCATCGTCGAGCGTTCGCTGACGGACCTGGTGCGGCGGATGAACGAGCTGACCGGGGAGCCGCTGATCGCGGAGGAGGCGCTGCGCGGCGAGATCGTCGCGCGCGACCGCGAGATCGCCCACCCCTTCACCAAGGACCTCCAGGTGACGGCGATGCGCGGGGCCCGGAAGTACCTCGGCGACCGGCTGATCCGCACCGCCGCCCCGCACCGGCTGCTGGACCCCAAGGCGGGCCCGCTGATCGCCGTACGGCTCAACATCCTCACCCGCAAGACGCTCGGCGGCCTGGAGACCGACCTCTCCTCGCGGGTGCTGGCCGACGGCGGCGCGCCTCTGCCGGGCGTGTACGCGGCGGGCGAGGCGGCCGGGTTCGGCGGCGGCGGGGTGCACGGCTACCGCTCGCTGGAGGGCACCTTCCTCGGCGGCTGCCTCTTCTCCGGACGTACGGCGGGGCGGGCGGCGGCGCGGGCGGTGTCCTGACGGGGGACGGGCGGCGGGGGACGAGGGACGGGGACGGCGGACGGGGACGGGGGACGCGGAGACGGGCGGCGGGGCCGGAGGCGGTGCGCGGTGCGGCCGCGTTCCGTTGGCCGTCCGCTCAATACCGTGATACGGAAGGGGGGTTGGCGGATCCAGCCATTCCCCTTCGCGTCTTGACGCGGAGCTCTGCGTAGCGCTTTGCTTTGCGTGATGACTGGTGCGGACCAAGCCATCACCCTCTGTAGAGGCGCGTACGGATCCGGTCCCTCCCCACTGAGGACGACTCAGGGGGTTGTTCGGGGCCGGTGCGGCGCGTCATGGAGCCCCTGACCCGTGATTTCCATTTCCCCCTCCCCACCGCCGCAGCTCGCACCCGCCCGCTGCCCGGGCGGCCCGGCCCTCGCCCCGGCCCTGGACGACGCCCAACTGTCCCTCGCCGCCGACGCCTTGGCGCTCGGCCAGTGGGCCCGGGTGCGCAGCCTGCTCGCCGAGACCGGCCAGGACTGGGATCTGCGTGGCCACCGATTAACGGTCCTGGCCACCGCACCCGGCGGCGCCGCCTGGGCCGGCGACTGGCGGCTGGCCGAACCGGACAGCGGTGACGCCGCCACCCTCCTGGCCCTCGCCACCGTCCGGCTCGCGCTGCACGGTGAGAGCAGCACCGAGGCCGCCGCCGACGCCTGTGCCACCGCCGCCCGGATGCTGCCCGACGACCCCACGCCCTGGCTCGGCGCGCTGATCCTCGCCCGCCGCACCGGCACCCCGGAGGCCCGGGCGCACGCCTTCCAGCAGATCCGCGCCCGGCACCGCGACCACCACCACGCCCATCACCTGATGACGGCGGCCCTGGCCGAGGAGCACCCCGGCGCCCGCGAGGACCCCCGGCACCCGGCCCATGCCTTCGCCGCCCGCGCCGCGGCCCGCGCCCCCGCCGACTCGCCGCTCGCCCTCCTCCCCCTGGTGGCCCACACCGAGCGCTATCGCGTCCTGGCCACCGCGGGCCCGGCGTCCCGCCCGGACCGGGGCCACTGGTCCACCCGGCGCGCCCACCAGATCCTGCGGGACGCCTTCGACTGGTGGCTGGAATGGGGCGGCGAGGACCACCCCCGCGGCAAGGTCGATCTCAACTTCCTCGCCCACGCGACCTTCCACGAGGGGTGGATGGCCGAGGCCGCCGCGCTCTTCCAGCGCATCGGCCCGCACCCCACCCGTGCCCCGTGGTCGTACGCGGGCCGGGACGCCGACGGCACGTTCCGGGCCGCCCGGGACACCGCACTGCGCCGGGCCGGGGACACCACCGCGCCGTGTCCCCGGGGGCGCCGATGACGAAAGTCTGACGGCGGTGTCCGGACGCTGGCCCCGGCGCCCGCCCGGTGTTCGAATCGAAGCATGACCAGGGACGACACACCGGACCGCGCGGCGGGCGGCGGCAGGGATGGGCAGGGCGCCCCCGTGGGCCGCCGGGTGGTGCTCGGCATGCTCGCGGCCGGCGCCGCCGGAGTGGCCACCGCACCCCTCCTCCAGCGCGCCTACGACAGCGCCCTCGGCGCCGCCGCGCAGAAGGACCCCACCGGCCTGTCCGGCCTGCTCCCGGGCGGCGGCGGCTTCCGCTACTACTCGGTGACCGGCTCCGTGCCGGAGAAGGACGCCCACACCTACCGGCTGACGGTCGACGGCCTGGTGCGCCATCGCGCGAGCTACCGCCTCGCCGACCTGCGCCGGCTGCCGCAGACCCGGCTCGTGCGCGATGTCCAGTGCGTCACCGGCTGGCGGGTGCCCGGCACCCCCTTCGAAGGGGTCCGCCTCTCGGACCTGCTCGACGCCGCGGGCGTCCGCCCTGAGGCCGGGGCCGTCCGCTTCACCTGCTTCGACGGCGCCTACAGCGAGTCGCTCACCCTCGAACAGGCCCGCCGCGACGACGTCCTGGTGGCTCTGCGGATGCAGGACAAAACGCTCGCCCATGCGCACGGCGGACCGGTGCGGCTCTATGTCGCGCCCATGTACTTCTACAAGTCGGCGAAGTGGCTCGCCGGGATCACCGTCACCGACCGGGTCGAGCCCGGATACTGGGAGGACCGTGGATATGACGTCGACGCCTGGGTCGGCCGGTCGAACGGACGCGATGATGCCCCCACGACCTGACCACCCCACCGCGCCGGCCCCCGCGCGCCCCCGCGTCCCCCGCTTCACCCGCGCCGAGCACCACGTACACCGGGCCACCGCCGCCCTGATGACCGTCTGCCTCCTCACCGCCGGCTGTCTTTACCTCCCCTTCCTGGCCGAACTCGTCGGCCGCCGCGCCCTGATGGTCACCGTCCACGAGTGGTCCGGCATCCTGCTGCCCGTCCCCCTGCTGCTGGGCCTCGGCTCCCGTGCGCTGCGCGCCGACCTCACCCGGCTCAACCGCTACGGCCCGCACGACCGCCAGTGGTTGCGTGCCGCGCTGCGCCGCCGGGGTGGCCGGCCGGCCGGAAAGTTCAACGCCGGCCAGAAGCTCTACGCCGCCTGGATCGCCGGCGCGGTCCTCGTGATGCTCGGCACCGGCCTGCTCATGTGGTTCACGCACCTCGCGCCCCTGGTCTGGCGGACCGGCGCCACCTTCGTCCATGACTGGCTCGCCCTCGCCGTGGTCCTGGTGATCGCCGGTCACGTCTGGAAGGCATTCGGCGACCCCGAGTCCCGCCGCGGGCTGCGCACCGGGTCGGTCGATGCGCAATGGGCCCGGCGCGAGCATCCGTTGTGGAGGCAAGAGGACAACACGCGGTAGATAGCGGCAAGTTGCAGAGGACCCTTTGCAGAGAACCCTGTGCAGAGGAGTCTCTGCAACCCTAGGCTGGCGTCTCATGAACGATGCCCCTGAGCCGAACCGGCCCGAGCCGCCGCCCACCGCCCCTCCGGTGCGCCGGATGGACGCCCGCAGTCTGCGCGGTCTGGCCCACCCCCTGCGGATGCGCATCCTGGATCTGCTGGCCCTCGACGGCCCGGACACCGCCACCGGGCTCGGCCGCCGCCTCGGCGAGAACACCGGCACGGTCAGCTGGCATCTGCGCCACCTCGCCGACCACGGCTTCATCGAGGAGGAGACCGGCCGGGGCACCCGCCGGGAGCGCTGGTGGCGGGCGGTGCGGGTGGCCCGTCGCCTCGACACCAACGACTTCCGCGACGACCCCGACAGCCGGGGCGCCCTGGCGGTCTATCTGCACGAAACCGTCCACCGGGACTTCGGCCAGGTCACCACCTACCTCGCCGAGGACTGGGCCGCGGAGTGGCGGGACGCCGGGACGCTCTCGCGCTGGCCGGACCTGCGCCTGACTCCGGACCAACTGGCCGCACTGAACGCCGAGTTGGAGGCGGTGGTCGTCCGGCACCGCGCGGCGGCCGCCGGGGACGGGGACGGGGCGGCGCCGGGTGCCGAGGAGGCCCGGCCCGTGATCGTCCAGCTCCAGTCCTTCCCCCGGAAGGAGCGGGACGAGCGATGAGCGGACTGCTGCGCCGCCACCGGGACTTCCGGCTGCTGTGGTGCGGGGAGACGGCGGGCAAATTCGGAGCGGCGGTCAGCACGGTGTCGATGCCGCTGGTGGCCGTCTCCACCCTGCACGCCACCACCTTCGAGGTCGCACTGATCAGCGCCTGCGGCTGGCTGCCCTGGCTGCTGATCGGCCTCCCCGTCGGGGTGTGGGTGGACCGGCTGCGCCGCCGCCCGCTGATGCTGGCCGCCGCGGGGAGCTCGATGGCGCTCTTCGCCGCCGTACCGGTCCTGGCCCGGGCCGGCGGGCTCACGCTCGGACTGCTGATCGCCGTGGCCCTGCTGACCGGCGGCTCGGCGGTGCTGTTCCAGACCGCGTACAGCGCCTACCTCCCCACCCTGCTCGCCCCGGCCGACCAGGCCGAGGGCAACGCCACGCTGCACGGCAGCGCCTCCGCGGCCCAGATCGCCGGGCAGGGGACGGGCGGCCTCATCGCCCAACTGGCGGGCGCCGTCAACGGGCTGTTCGCCCATGCCGCGACCTTCCTCGTCGCGCTGCTGTGCCTGCTCGGCATCCGGCACCGCGAACCCCGCCCGGCGGGCCGGCAGGACGCGTCGCGGTCGCTGACCGGGGAGGTCGCCGAGGGGCTGCGGCTGGTCGTCGGCGACCGCTGGTTCCGTACGCTCACGTTCTTCGCCGCCGCCTCCAACCTCGCGCTGATGGGGTACCAGTCCCTCACGGCGGTCTTCCTGGTCCGCGAGGTCGGTCTGCCGCCCGGCGCGGTCGGCGGGCTGCTGGCGCTGGCGAGTACGGGCGGTATCGCGGGCGCCTTCGTGGTGCGCCGTACCGCCGGCCGGCTCGGCACCGCCCGCGCCATGCTGCTCTTCGAACTCGGCGTCCCCAGCGCGGCGTTGCTCATCCCGCTCACCTTCCCGGGCGCCGGGGCGCTGCTCTACGTGGCGGGCAGCTTCGGCGTCAGCGCGGGCGTGGTGGCCGGCAACATCCTCAAGGCGGGCTTCCAGCAGGGCTACTGCCCGCCGCCGCTGCTCGGCCGGCTGGTCGCCAGCAGCGCGTTCCTCAACTACGGCACCCTGCCGCTGGGTGCGCTGCTCGGCGGTGCGCTCGGCTCCGCACTGGGCGTCCGCACCGCGATGTGGATCATGACGGCCGGGGTGCCGCTGGCCGCCCTGATCCTGCTCTGCTCGCCGGTCCGGACGGTCCGCGACCTGCCGGTGCGCCCGGCGGAGCAGGAGCCCGGCGGACCCGGCCCCGGGGCGGCGGAGCGGGACGGGGCGCCCGCGCACCGCTGAGGCGACGCCGGGCGCCCGTACGCTCAGGCCGCGGGCGACTCCGCCGGTGCCTCCGCGGCCGGCAGTTCGACCTCGAAGCGGCAGCCCGCCCCGGTGTTCCGTACCGTCGCCCGGCCCTCATGGGCCGCCACGATGCCGCGGACGATTGCCAGGCCCAGCCCGGCGCCGCCCTTGCCGTCCGCCCGCGGGGTGCGCGCCGCACCGCCGCGCCAGCCGGTGTCGAAGACCCGCGGCAGATCCTCCGGCGGGATGCCGCCACAGGCGTCCTCGACCGCGAGCACCACCCGGCCCTCCTCGTGCCGGGCGCTGACCGCGACGGTGCCGTCGGCGGGGGTGGCGCGGATCGCGTTGACCAGCAGATTGCCCAGGACCCGGGTGATCTGCTGGGCGTCCACCCGCACCGGCAGCGGTACCACCCCGCCGTCCACCAGCCGCACCCCGCTCGCCCGCGCCAGCGGCCCGGCTCCGGCGAGGGCCTCGTCCACCAGGTCGTAGACCGACACCCGCGACAGCGTCAGGGCCAGCGCCCCGGCCTGGATACGGGACAGTTCGAAGAGGTCGTCGACCATCGCGGCCAGTCGGTCCACCTCGATCCGCATCCGTGCGTGATAGCGCGCGGTGTCCTCGGCGACCCCGTCCTCCAGCGCTTCGGCCATCGCCCGCAGCCCGGCGAGCGGAGTGCGCAGATCGTGCGAGATCCCGGCGATCAGCTCGCGCCGGGAGGCATCCAGCGCCCGTTCCCGCTCCCGCGCCTCGGCGAGCCGCCCACTGGTCTCCTCCAACGCCCGTGACAGCGCGGCCAGTTCGGCCGTGGGCGGTTCGGCGGGCGCCACGAAGCCGCCCTCGCTGCCGACCGTACGGGCCGAGCGCGCCAGCTCCCGGCTGCCCGCCGCGATCCGCCGCCCGAAGAGCAGCGCCGCCGCCAGCGACACCACCCCGGAGACGGCCACCACGGCCATCACCACGCCCAGGTCGTGCCCGGACAGAAACATCGCCTTGGCGACCGCCACCGTCCCCGCCGCCATCGCGGCCACCGCCAGTGCCGCCACCGCGAACAGCGACAGCGCGACCGAGCGCCGCCGCAACGCCCGTACCGCGGGCGCGGCGAGCAGCCCCGCCAGCGCCGCGCCGAGCGCCGCCAGCGCCACGATGACCAGGAAGTCCGTCATGAGCGCAGTTCCCCTCCGGGCAGCGGCCCGTCCTCCGGCAGCCGCCCGTCCTCCGGCGGCGGCTCGTCCTCCATGGGGTCGAAGCGGTAGCCGGCGCCCCAGACCGTGGTCACCAGCCGTGGTGCCGCCGGATCCGCCTCGATCTTCTCGCGCAGCCGCCGTACGTGCACGGTCACCGTCGACAGATCGCCGAACTCCCAGCCCCAGACCCGGTGCAGCAGCTCCTCCCGGGAGAAGACCCGCCCGGGGTGCCGCATGAAGTGCAGCAGGAGATCGAACTCCCGGGCCGTCAGGGTCAGTTCACGGCCCGCCCGGATCGCGCGCCGGCCGCCCGGGTCCGCGCTCAGGTCGCCGGCCCGCAGAATCTGCGCCGGGGCGGCGGCCGGCGGCGGGGCCTCGGCCCTGCGCAGTACGGACCCGATGCGCAGCACCAGCTCACGCGGGCTGAAGGGCTTGGTGACATAGTCGTCGGCGCCCATCTCCAGTCCGGCGATCCGGTCCGCCTCCTCGCCGCGCGCGGTGAGCATCACCACCGGAACCGAAGACCCCGCCTCGTGGCGGCGCAGTCTGCGGCACACCTCCAGACCGTCCAGGCCCGGCAGCATCAGGTCCAGCACGATCAGATGCGGGCGGAAGGACGCGGCGAGGTCCAGGGCGGCGAAGCCGTCGGCGGCGTGGCCGGTCGCGTATCCGGCCCGGGAGAGATACCCGGTGACGACCTCGGCGACGGTCGGATCGTCCTCGACGACCAGGACGCGGCGGGGCGCGGCGGACGGGGGCGGCGGGTGGGGCGTGGTTCGGTGCACGGGATCAGCGTGCCATCGCATCGAGGTCCGCGGCACCGAAGGAGACGGAGAACCGCTTGCACCACACCACGGCGCTGTGGAACCGGGACAGGTCGGTACCGGAGGCGACGGCGTAGTTCTGATTGCCCTCGTTGCCCTTGAGCTTGCCCAGCTCCACGGCCCCGTCCCCGAGCCCCTGCTCGGCCCCGGCGGCGCTGCGGGTCGACAGATAGACGCGAACGTCCGGGCCCTCGGAGGTCTTGAGGCCCTCCAGCCGCAGCACCCGCGAGCCGTCGGCGAGCCCCAGGGTGCGGGCCGTGCCGCTGGTGTCGTGCTCGTGGGAGACGAAGTGGCCGCGGGCCAGCTCCTTGTCGCCCGCGTCCGTCTTGGCAGCGGGGGCCGAGGCGGCGGACCCGGCCGAGGGCAGTGACTCGTTCACGGTGGTGGTCGTGAACGCCCGCCACGGCTGGAAGAGGTAGAGCGCGAACGCGGCGGCCAGAGCGAGGACCAGAAGGGCCGGGATGACCGTGCGGCGGGTCAATGAGATCTTCATGTCCCCAGCGAACCCCGGTGGGCGCCCGTCGCGCGCGCCGCGGACGGGTTCCGTAAGGCTCCGGTAATCAGTACCGGGGCGGGGTACCGGGAGGGGAGGGCCGGGTTCTGCCGCCGGTGCGCCTGGCCCCTCAGTCCTCCAGCGCCTCACGCACCCGCCGCGACACCGTGAAGGCGTACAGGTCCAGCACGCCCGGCGGTTCGGCGAGCCCCGGTCCGCCTGCGCGGATCCAGGCGGCGATGTCGGCCAGCGCCTCGTCGTCGTTGACCAGCCCCAGCCAGACGGGCCGTCCGCCGGCCGCCCGGCCCGCGGCCGACGGCTGGACCACGACCACATTCGCCTGGTCGCAGACGTCCAGACACTCCGAGGCACGCACCGGCGCCGCGCCGCCGAGCGCCGCGCGCAGGCGGGGTATCTGCCCGGTGTGGTCGACGCCCGGGATCTTGGCCGCGTCGCCGCAGCAGCAGCCGCGGCATACGGTGACCCGGCACGGGGCTGCGGTGGCGGTCCGTCCGGCAGGCTTGTTGATCACCGATTCATGCTACGTGGGCCGTTGACGGCGCCCGACGGCGGGAGAGGAACCCGGCCCGACGCGAGAGAAACCCGGCCGCCCCACCGGGATAGACACCGGCCTCACCGGGATAGACATCGGGCATGCCCCTGACCGAATCCCCTCCCCCTCAGCCCGGTTCCGCCCCGGAGCGTGCGATCCCCGGCCCGGCCGGACTTCCCGTGCTCGGCTCGATGCTCGACCTCCGGCGCGACTCGCTCAGCACGTTCTTACGGGCCCAGCGGGAGCACGGCGATGTGGTCCGTCTGGAGGCCGGGCCGCCCGGCCTGCGCAGCGTCTTCCACGCGGTCTTCGCGCCCGAGGGCGTACAGCAGATCCTCGCCTCCCAGGCCGCCAACTTCCGTAAGGACCACCCGCTTTACGAGGAGGTCCGGCAGGCATTCGGCAACGGCCTGCTGACCAGCCAGGACGCCGACTACCTCCGACAGCGCCGACTGGTGCAGCCGCTGTTCACCAAGCGCCGGGTCGACGGCTACGCCTCGGCGGTGACCACCGAGGCCGCCGGCCTCGCCGACCGCTGGCGGACCACGGACGGCGGCACCGTCGACCTGGTCCCCGAGATGAACCGGCTGGCGCTGCGCACCGTCTCCCGGATCCTGTTCGGTCTGGACGCGGAGGCGGCGGTGGACGCCATCCACCGCTGCGCCCCGGTCATCAACGCCTATGTCGTCCGGCGCGCCTACGTCCCCGTGAAGATCCCCCGCGAGTGGCCCACCCCCGGGAACCAGCGGGCCCGGGCCGCCACCGATGAGCTGAACGCGCTGTGCGACCGCATCGTGGCGGAAAGGCGGTCCTCGCACGAGAGCGCCGGGGACGCGGACGGCGCGGGTGAGGACCTGCTGTCCCTGCTCGCCGCGGCCGGCAATGACGAGGACGGCTCGCTGGATGCGACCGAGGTCCGCGAACAGGTCCTGATCTTCCTGCTGGCCGGGCACGAGACCACCGCGACCTCCCTCGCCTTCACCCTCCACCTCCTGGCCCGGCACCCGGAGGAACAGACGCGGGTCCGCGACGAGCTCGACCGCGTCCTGGGCGACCGCACCCCCACGGCCGCCGACCTGGACCGCCTGCCGTATCTGACGCAGGCGCTGAAGGAGTCCATGCGGCTGTATCCGGCGGCGCCGGTCATCAGCCGCCGGGCCGTGGCGGCCACCGAGATCGGCGGATTCCGCATACCGGCCGGTGCGGATGTGGTCGTTGCGCCCTGGGTGACCCACCGCAACCCGGAGCTGTGGGCGGAGCCGGAGCGCTTTGACCCGCGGCGCTTCGACCCGGAGCGGGAGGCGGCGCGGCACCGCTATGCCTGGTTCCCGTTCGGCGGCGGGCCGCGTGCCTGTATCGGACAGCACTTCTCGATGCTGGAGTCCGTGCTGGCACTGGCCGTGCTGCTGCGCACGTACGAACTCGACGCCGTGGACGAGGAGGTGCCGGTCTCGGCCGGGATCACCCTCCAGGCGACCGGTCCGGCGCGGGTGCGGCTGCGGCCGCGCGCCGGGGCGGGGGAGTAGCGCCCGGGGACGCCGTCCGGAGAAAAAATAAACGCAACGAAAATAGCGTTTGCATTTCGGCGGCGTCCCCCGTACCGTCAGCATTGTTCTTGTTGCCGCCGATCGGAGAAGGCCGTTGCTCGTCTGAGGTCATGAGACACCGCGCCCGTGAGCGGTGATCCGCCCTGCGCTTCCGGTATCCGGAGCGGCGGATCATGCCTCACGCGGCCCGTCCGCGACCTCGGCGTACCCGCACGGCGTACCCCGGCGCACACCGGCGTTCCGACGCGGTGTCTCCCAGCGCAGTCCCCATGCACCCCACCCGCGCCCAGGAGACCTGTATGTCTATGCCCTCCGCCTCCCCGTCCGCCGCCTCCATCGTCTGCACCGGCCTCGGCTTCACCTGGCCCGACGGCAGCCCCGTCCTGGAGGACTTCCCGCTGGTCGTCGGCCCCGGCCGCACGGGCCTGATCGGCCTCAACGGGGCAGGAAAGTCCACCCTGTTGAAGCTGATCGCGGGCGAACTCACCCCGTCCGCGGGAAGCGTCAAGGTCGCCGGCGAGGTCGGCTATCTCCCGCAGCACGCCCCGCTCGACACCGCCCTGCGGGTCGACCAGGCGCTCGGTATCGCCACCGCGCGCGCCGCGCTGCACGCCATCGAAGGCGGCGACGCGAGCGAGGAGCACTTCACCGCCATCGGCGATAACTGGGACGTCGAGGAGCGCGCCCGCGCCACCCTCGACCAGCTCGGACTGCCCGGTATCGACCTCGACCGCACCATCGGCGAGGTCTCCGGCGGTGAGTCCGTCCTGCTCCGGCTGGCGGCCCTGCTGCTGCGCCGGCCGGATGTCCTGCTGCTCGACGAGCCGACCAACAACCTCGACCGGGCGGCCCGGGAGCGGCTGTACACCGCGGTCTCCGGCTGGTCCGGCGTGCTCGTCGTGGTCAGCCACGACCGCGAACTCCTCGAACGTGTCGACCGGATCGCCGACCTCCGCGACGGCGAGGTCCACTGGTACGGCGGCAACTTCAGCGCCTACGAACGGGCCCTGGCCGTCGAACAGGAGGCGGCCGAGCGGATGCTGCGGGTCGCCGAGGCCGATGTCCAGCGCCAGAAGCGCGAACTGGCGGACGCCCAGATCAAGTTGGCCCGCCGGGTCCGATACGGCAACAAGATGAACGCCCAGAAGCGCGAGCCGAAGATCGTCATGAACGAACGCAAGAGGGAGGCCCAGGTATCCGCGGGCAAACACCGCATCATGCACACCGAACGCCTCAAGGAGGCCAGGGGCCGGCTCGACGAGGCCACCGAGGCGGTCCGGGACGACGACGAGATCCGCATCGATCTGCCGCACACCGCCGTGCCGCCGGGCCGGACCGTGCTCACCCTGCGCGCGCTGCAAGCCCGTTACGGCGTATCCGCGGATCTGGACGTGCGCGGCCCCGAACGGATCGCGCTGACCGGCCACAACGGCTCCGGCAAGACCACCCTGCTGCGGACCGTCGCCGGTGTGATCCCGCCGGAGTCCGGCACGGCGGAGACCCATGTCCCCTACCGCTTCCTGCCGCAGCGGCTGGAGGTGCTCGACCCCGCGCTGACCGTCGCCGAGAACGTCGCCCGCTTCGCCCCGGACGCCACCAACAACCGCATCCGGGCCCGGCTCGCCCGCTTCCTGTTCAAGGGCGCGCGTGCCGACCAGCTCGCCGGCACGCTCTCCGGCGGCGAACGCTTCCGTGCCTCGCTCGCCGCGCTGATGCTGGCCGAACCCGCCCCGCAGCTGCTGCTGCTCGACGAGCCGACGAACAACCTCGACCTCGCCTCGGTCCGCCGGCTGGTCACCGCCCTGGAGTCCTACGAGGGCGCGCTCCTCGTCGTCAGCCACGACCTGACGTTCCTCCGGGACCTCGGCATCACCCGCTGGCTGTCGACGGAAGGCGGTGAACTGACCGACATCGCACCGCTGTAGGAGGGACGGGGCGGGCCCACTGCTCGGCCCGCCTCCCCGAAAACCGGTTGCCGCCCCCCTTCCCGTGGGCCACGATCCACCCCATGACCTACAGGAAGGGCGGCCACCGCCCCACCCGATGACCGCGCGGACCCCGGGCCAGGACCCGGCCCCCCGCCCCGTCAGCCACCGATCCCGACCGCCCTGCCGACGTGACCGCGGCGGTCCTCGACGGATCCGCCCTCACCCCAGGCTCCACCGTCCGTACCACCGTCTTCGACGCGGTACGCGCCGACCCGGACGGGCCGGTCACCCAGGAGCTGACCGCACTCACCCGCCACCGGCGCCCCGCCGTACGCCGCACCGCGCTCACCCTGCTCACCGAGCTGTCCTTCAGCGGTCCCCAGCCCTGGCCGGGCCCGATCGAGGCGGCCGCGGCCCGGCTCCACGACCCCGACCGGACGCCCGCCGGACCGCCGCCCGCCTCCTCGTCCGCGCCGGCGGCACCGACCGGGCCCGCACCGCGCTCGACAGCCACCCCGACCCCGCCACCCGGATCGCCCTGGCCGACGCACTGCTGCTGTACGCGCGCCACACCTCGTGCCCGCCCGGACCGCTGCGCACCGACCCGCTCCCCGAAATTCGCCTGTGGCGCCACGAGGGCCCGGCGGCCGCCGCTGACCTGCTCGCCGTCCTCCCGCAGTATCTCGACGACGATCTCTTCGGCCCCGCCGCCATGGCCACCCTGGCGGCCATGGGAGAGCACGCCCGCCCGGCCCTGCCGCACCTGCGGGCCCTCATCGGCCGACGCACCCGGCTCCCGCTCCACGCCGGTTCCGAGGACGCCGATATGAACGCCGACGAACAACTCCTCGAAGCGGCCCTGCGGACGGTCCGGGTCGTCGCCGGCCAGGCCGTCTCGCCTGGATCACCGAGGTCGGCTCCATGAGTATGGCCGTGCCGCCCGTTGAGCACATTGGCCGGGCGACGACCGATGACTTCCTCCGTGATCCACAGTCAGAGATCATGACTGGTGCGCGACAGCCGCGACTGTGGGCGAAACATGCACCGGCCGAACCGCTGATATCCGGACACGAGACACCGAGGACCTCAGATGCGCACCCTGATCAGCACTGCTTTCGTCTCGCTCGACGGCGTCGTGGAGGCCCCGGGCGGCGAGCCCGGTTACCGGAACGCGGGGTGGACCTTCAAGGACATCGACTTCCTTCCCGAGGCATTCGACCTCAAGGGCCGGGAGCAGAAGGAAGCCACCGCGATGCTGATGGGCCGGACCAGCTACGAGGCGTTCAGCCCGGTGTGGCCGGACATGGCGGACTTCGCCGATTACAAGGTGATGCCGAAGTACGTCGTCTCCACCACCCTGACCGAGGACGCACTGGTATCGAACTGGGGCGAGACGACGATTCTGCGCTCCCTCGATGACGTTGCCGCGCTGAAGGAGACCCAGGGCGGCCCGATCATCCTCCACGGCAGCGCCTCCCTGAACCAGGCGCTTTCGGACGCCGGCCTGATCGACCGCTACCACCTGCTCGTCTTCCCGCTCCTGCTCGGCGCGGGCAAGCGGCTCTTCAGCACCACGGACAAGGACACCCAGAAGCTGAAGCTCGTCGAGCACGACGTCTACGGCAACGGCCTCCAGAAGAACGTCTTCGACGTCGTCCGCTGACAAGGCTCCGGCCCTCGCACGCCCCCGGGCAGGGCCGCGCCGTCGCCTCGTCGGACGCCTGGGCCTCATCGTCCCCCGAGCCCCCGGGCGCCTGCCGCGAACAGCCCCAGCGTCTCCCCGCATTGGGAATGCAGCGGCTCCGGCAGCGCGTCCGGGGCGAACCAGCCGAGCGCGTCGAACTTGTGCGGTTCGCCGATCGTCACCCCGTCCGGGGCCACCCGTACGGCGAAGACCACCGCGACCCAGTGCGAGTCGACCGGATCGCCGCGCAGCACATTGCGCACCCCGATCTGCTCGATGCCGAGCGGTCGTACCCCGTACTCCTCAAGCACCTCCCGGGCCACGGCCGTCTCGAAGGACTCCCCGAACTCCAGCGCCCCCGCGCCGCAGTCCCAGGTCCCCGGCTCGTCCCGGGCCCCGGCGCTCCGCCGCGCCAGCAGCACCCGCCCGGCGCCGTCATGGCACACGAAGACACAGGACACCTTGGGTCCCACCGCTGTCATCTCCCCTTCCTCCCCTTCCACTGCCCTCGGTCCGTTCAGAAGTGGTCAGAAGTGGCGCAGCAGCTCGCCGAACGCCGGCAGCCGCAGCACCTTCTCGTCGGCCGGGTCGAGCTCACCGTGCTCCAGGACCCAGGTGTGGTCATGGGGGATGAACACCGCGTTCAGGCCCGCCGAACGGGCCGGCAGGATGTCCGACTTCGGGGAGTTCCCGATCATCCATGTCGAGCCGGGCACCAGGTCGTAGGCGCACACCAGCTCCTCGTAGGTGGCGACGTTCTTCTCCGCCACGATGTGCACGTCCCGGAAGTGCCGGGTCAGCCCGGAGGCCGTCACCTTCCGCTGCTGCTCCTCGGTGTCGCCCTTGGTCAGCAGCAGCAACTCGTGCCGCCGGGCCAGCTCGGCCAGGGTCTCGGCCACCCCGGCGATCAGCTCCACCCGGTCCCCGGCGAAGGCCGCCGCCCACCCGGCGATCCGCGCCGACTCCTCGGCCGTCGCGGCCCGTCCGCGCAGCCGCGCCACACACTCCCCGAGGCTGTGCAGAAAGACCTTGCTGCCGTATCCGAGCGTCGGCGCGTTCGCCGCCTCGATCCCGTCGAGCACGGCCCGCACCCCGTCCCGGTCGAGCTCGGGATGGGTCATCCACTCCAGGAACTCGTCGATGACCCGCTCGAAGATCACGTTGTTCTCCCACAACGTGTCATCCGCATCGAAGATCAGCATGCGTCCGTCAGCCCTTCTCCCGCTTCACCGGCCTGCGCACCCTACGCAGGCCCGGCGGCCGCCCGCACCGGATATTCCGTGCGAAGGGGGAGAGCAGGCTGCTGTCTCACCACCACCGGAGGTACGACAGCAGCCGCAGCAGCTCCAAGTAGAGCCAGACCAGGGTCATCGTCAGCCCGAACGCGACATACCAGGCCCACCGGTGGGAGGCACCGGCCCGCAGCAGGCGGTTGGCGGCCTCGAAGTCCAGCAGGAGGAAGAAGGACGCGGCGGCGACCGCGAGCACACTCACCCCGAGGGCCAGGACGCCGCCGTCCCGCAGCCCCAGGTCTGCGCCGAACCCCCACCACGCGACCAGCTCCGCCAGCAGCAGCCCCAGCAGTCCGAGCGCCGCCCCGACCGCCCAGCGCGTCGCCTTCGCGCCGATCCGCACCTTCCGGGTGCGATACGCCGCCAGCATGCCGGCGAAGACACAGCCGCTGCCGAGGACGGCCTGGGTCCCGACCCCCGGATGCAGCGCGTCGAAGAACTGCGTCGCCTCGCCGAGCACGATCCCCTCGACCGCCGCGAACAGCAGGGCCAGTGCCGCACTGGGCCGGGGCCGGAGACCGAGGAAGATCCCCAGGCCCAGCCCGGCGAACAGGGCGGGCAGGGCGAGGTACCCGAGTTCCAGGAAGACGGTGAGGAAGGCGCTCGCCACCAGGACGGCGAACACCGCCAGGGTCTTGACGACGATGTCGTCGAGCGTGATCGGACGGTCCGCGGCGAGCGCCGGGGACGCCTCGCCCGACCTGGCCGGACCGGCCGGTGACACCGCACCGTCCAGCGTCAGCAGATTACGGATCGCAGGGTTGCTCGTCGTGGGCACCGGCCCTCCCGGAGGATCGAGAGAAGTGAACAACTCCTTGTTGTCACAGCTTAGTTGGCGAAAACGGGGAATGCCTCAGTCCACCTCGACGACCTGCCGGGAGCCCGGCACGCTCCCCCGCAGCGCCCGCGTCACCTCCGGTACCGCGGGAAACACGGTGTCTGCGCCGGGCGGGGCGGCATACGGCAGCGCCGTACCCAGATGATCGCGCCAGGGCGCGGGCACGGCGATCGGGCGGCGGATACCGGTCAGCACCACACACTGCACCGCCTCGGCGCTGTGGTCACGCAGCGCGGACCGCAACCGGCCCGGCAGCCCCAGGCGTTGCGGCACCGCGGTGTTGAGCAGCCGCTCGCCCAGGCTCTCGCCCTGCCCGGCGAGCTCGGCGCCGTGCAGCTGATGGACGGTGTCACGGATGGCCGGGTACTGCTCCGGCAGCACCCCGCGGCAGCGCAGCACGACCGCGGTGTGCGTTTTCCCGTCGGCCTCCACCTCACAGGCGATGTCGAACGACAGCCGCCGCTTCAGGAAGCCGTAACGGACCTCATTGATCACCTGAAGAGGCGCGTCGGGCTCCGGCCGGCCGGTCTCCGGGGGCGGCTGGCTGTACAGCCCGTGGAGCTGTTCGCCGACCGTCACGGTGCCGGTGAACAGCCGCCGCAGCCCCACGGCCACGGCATTGCGCTCGTACAGCTCCAGCCAGGCGGGCAGCCGGCCGACGCTGCTCAGATCGGGCGCCAGCAGCCGGGCCGTCTCGGCGTGCTCCAGTGCGTCGTCGCGCATCTGCTCGGTGAGCAGACCGATCCGGCGGCGCAGCTCGATCAGCGCCAGCGCGTCGAACCGCGCCGCCTCGTCATCGTTCTGCTGCCCGCCGACGCCTTCGAGCACCCCCGCCAGCACCTGGGTCGGGGCGGCCTCGGCGGGCCACCCGCGCCGCCGGGCCAGCTCGGTGAGCCGGTCCTGTGCGTACGGGGTCAGCCAGCCCCGGCCCTCGACGAAGCCACCCCAGTCACGGGACTCCAGACCGTGCCGGGCGGCGAGCCTCGGCAGCCGGGCCAGCAGCGCCAGCAGCAGCAACTCGGCGTCATCGATCCCGTCCTGGTGGTGCCCGGTCTCCCGCAGCGCCCGGTCCAGTTGATGCCCGTCGAAGAGGGTCGCGAACACCTCGGACTCCGGGCACCCCAGGAGCTCCGCGAGCAGCGGCTGCGCGGTCGGGCCGACCAGCAGATGCAGATGCCGCCCGGTGAACACGGCGGGCAGCTCGGGCGGGGTGAAGGCGGCCCGGACCCGGGCCGCCAGCTCCGCCAGCTTGCCCTCGGCCTCGCTGAACCGGCCGATCCGGTGCAGCAGATCATGCGCGGCGAAGTTGCCCAGTGCCTCCTCGGCCGCCGCCCTGGCACGGTCCGAGCTCCGCACCATCCATACGACATACAGCTCGTTGTCCATGTCCTACCTCCCCGCCACCCGGCCGTAGCGCGGGGGTTCCTGCCCGGTGAGCACCTCGAAGAGCTCCTCGGCCGCACCCCGCGACCCCCCGGCATACGGCCCCAGCAGAATCTCCTCCAGTGCCCGGCCGAGCTTCGCCAGCGCCGCGTCGACGGCCTCCTGATGCTCGGCGAGCTCCTCACCGGCCTCGTCCAGCTGCCGGGCCAGCCGGGCGTACTCCACCGCGTTCCGGAAGAGCCACACCGCGTACTCCCGCTCCGGACTCACCTTGTTCAGCGGATCGCCCTGGCAGCTCGCCCGCGCCCGCGGCAGCCCCTGGAACAGCCGCCGGATGCCCTTGTCCAGCCCGGCCTCCGGCAGGCTCTCCAGCCAGTCCCCGGTGAACTCCTCGTCCGCGCTGCCCGCCTCGTCCAGGGCCCGCAGCGCGACATCGGGAAGTCCGGGCATCTGATGCCCGAGCAGACCCGGGATCTCCCGGGACTCCAGCCGGGCGGCCCGGCACTCCACGATCGCCCGCAGCAGCCAGACGCGGGCCTGCCACCGTGTCTCCGTGCGGATGTCGTCCAGGCACTCCCGCGCGGTGAGGAACGCCTCGTTGCGCATCGCCATCAGCGCCCGGTCCATCCCCTCACCGAGCGAGGTGTGCCGTTCCGCGGTCCGCAGCGCCACCTCGATCCGGTCCTCCTCGGCGGCGTCCGGCCCGGCCGGCTGGAGCGCCTCGATCATCCGCCGGGCGATACCGTCCGGCCGCGCCCGCAGCGCCGCGAGGAACCGGCGGCTGAACTCCTCCTCGGCCTGCGGCTGTTCGGCCAGTGCGGCGAGGTCGTCCCAGAGCGCCTGCGCGGACGGGCCGGTTGCGTCGGCCGGGGCCGGCTCGGCGTGGTCCGTGGCGTCCCGCACCACCAGCACGCCGCGCCCGGCATCGGCGAGGACCGCGGACCGGGCGGTGTCCACCAGCGTGTACGGGTGGCTGAACAGCACCGCCGGGTCCTCCGCGGTCGGCGGCAGATAGCGGCTGATCAGCACGGTGTGCGGGGTGAACACATCCTCCGGTGCGATGCCGTGCCGGCGCAGCGCGCACCGCCACTCGAACCACAGCATCGGCGCGGCCTGCGTGCACCAGGCGCGAAAGGCCCGTTCGGTGGCGGGACTCTCGTCCGGGACGACGCCCCGTAACGCGGCATCGAGGAACCGCCCCGCGGCCACCTGCCGCGCCGGGGCGTGCGGCCGGTGCACCGCCGTCTCCAACTGCTCGACCAGCTCCCGCATCCGCTTGGCCCAGGCCCTCCGGATCTTGATCAGATGCGGCACATTGACCTCGTAGTACTTCTCGGTGGGCACCTCCTCGGGCTCGGTGAGCCGGATGGTCCGCCCGGTCGCCTCGTCGAACCGCACCACCAGCAGCACCGTCGCCGGCCACAGCGTTCGCCGCTCCTCCTCGCTCGCCTGCTCGTAGGCCCGCTGGTCGGCCGTCAGCTGCTCGATCTCGGTCTCCAGCTGGTCCAGCCGCAGCCGGGCGTCCATCGTCAGCCGCTGCGACAGCACCCGCTGATGGGCCTGCTCGACGCTCACATAGGCGTCCGTGGTGAACAGATCCGGGCTGAACTCCAGCCCCACGGACGCCCCCTGCCCCTTGACCGTACGGAGATACGGCTGAAGGGACACCAGATCGTCGTCCCCGGCGGCGCGGGGCGCGCGCAGGAAGGCCCGGTCCGTCTCACCCGCCGCCCGGTCGGCGAGCGCCCGCATCCCCTGGGTGTACGTCACCAGATCCGCGTACGCCAGGTCCGCGACCTCCACCAGGCCGGTCTCATGGGCCAGCGACCGGAGCAGGCCGACGAAGTCGCGCAGCGCGCCCCGGGCCGTCGACGACGCGGCATCCGCCACCGTCACCGACCGGGCGCGGAACGCCGACGGGATGTCCGGCGTGGCCTGGCTGCCGGACAGCCCGGCGGTGACCCGGATCAGCCCGACGCCGATGTGGTCGCCGACGAAGTCGCCGCTCTCCGCGTCGCCCAGCCCGTTGACCCGCAGACAGGTGGTCAGCGCCGCCTGCACCACCTGCTGGCGGATCTCGGGCAGGCCCGCGCCGGCCACCAGCACCTCCACCGGGCCCTGTTCGTCCCCCGCCACCCACGCCCGCACCAGCGACGACGGGAGCGCGGCCCGCACCTGCGGCGCGAGCGCGGCCCGCGGCCCCCAGGCGAGCGGCGCGGGACACAGCGGCCCGCACTCCGCGGCCTCCCGGGCCCGCCGGGCCCACCGGGCGACCGGCCCGTCGTCGGTCACCGGATCACCGGCGGGCACCCGCAGCCCCAGCGCCCCGGCGTGCAGCACCAGCGCGAGATCGTCCTCGGTGTCACCGAACAGCGGCTCGTCCGGGCACTGCTGGAGCCAGTACTGCCACAACCTGCTCACCAGGCGCTTCGGCACGGCCGGCCGGCTGTCCCGGAAGCGCTGCGCGATCCGCTCGGCCTCGTCCGCTGTCCAGGTGTGCGGCAGCCGGCTCAGCACCTCGTCGACGGCGTCCCCCCGCATGGATCTCCTCTCGTCGTCACATGTCGCCGGCACACCGGAATCCGACGTTCCCGCGGCACTCGACCGGTGACCGTGGCGACAGTTGCTCCCGCAGCCGAGCCGCGGGGGTGTCATAGGCCCCGCCGCGCAACACCGGCGCCCCTGTGTCGTCCACGCAGATGTCCCAGACGTTACCGAGCAGATCGCCGATGTTGTACGGGTTCGCCGGGAATTCCCCGACCGGGGTCAACGCGGCATGACTGCCCAGGAAGTTCACCCGGCCCGCCGCGATCTCCGCACGCCACCACTCGCCGCTCCGCCCGGCCCGCGCCGCCAGCTCCCACTCCGCCACGGTCGGCAGCCGCAGCGCTAAGCCCAGTCGGCGGCCCGCCCAGGCCAGATAGGCGCGGGCCGCCGGAGCGCTCACCGCGACCACCGGATGGTCCGCGCGCCCCGCCGGAAAGTCCGCACCGTTCCAGCCCGCCAGGTAGTTGTCGTCCACGTCCGTGCCCGCCGCCCGCGCGGCCGCCGGGTGCCAGCGCGCGTTCGCCGGATCGCGGAGGAAGGCCCCGAACTGCGCATGGGTCACCGGGTACCGGCCCAGCCACATCGACCGCGTCTGCGTGAGCGCCACCGGGACCAGCTGCGGCCGGCCGGACTCCGCCCCGCCGGCCGGCACCCGCACCCGCCGCGCCGGGGACGCCACCCCACCGGACGGGGCCGTCGCCCCGGCCGTCCCATCCGCCGGAACCCGCGGCGGCGCCTCCTCCGCCGCGGGCCGCGCGACCGCCTCCCCTGCGCGGTTGCGGAACAGGCAGATCTCCCCGGCGGTCTGCCGGGTGCTCTGCTGGGGCAGCGGCCGGGACTTCGCGGTGAGCGCCGCCGTCAGCTCAGAGAACAGCGCCGCCATGCTCAGCAGGGCGGGCCGCCCCGGCACCCCGTCCGCCACGAGCCGGATCAGCTCCCCGGTGAACGCGGTGTACGTCTCTCCCGGCGGAGCCAGCGCCTGCCGTGTCGCGGCGGTGGCGGTGAGCACACACGCCCCCTCGACGGCTACCGCGGGCGCGACATCCGGGGCCTGCATCAGGCCGTCCAGCGCCAGCCCGCTCCAGCAGCAGTCCAGAATCACCACTTTCCGCCGTGCGGTGGGCCGCCCGTCCGACGGGCGCAGCAGGACCGACCGCAGCTCCTCGTAGCGCAGCGCCGTGTACGACGGGCCCGACTGCGACCAAGGCAGCGCGAGATGGAGCTCTCCCGAATGCGGATCCACCAGACCGTGCCCGGCGTAATACACCACCACGGTGTCGGTCGCCTCGGCGGTGGCGTCCTCCACCGCCTTCAGGATCGCCTCCCGCGACGCCTGCCGCAGCACCCGGCACCGCGCGTCCGCCAGCCCCCAGACCGCCGGATCACGGCACAGCTCCCGCAGCCGGCTGACGTTGCGCGCCACCGCCGGAATGTCGTCCAGCTCCGTATATGCATGGGTGCCGATCAGGACGGCGCACGAGCGGGACGGATCGGACAGCGCCGCCACCGCGCTACTCCCGCCGCCCGGCCCGGCCCACCGGTGCCGTGCGACCCCCGGCCTCCGGGCCCCGCCCGCCCTCGATCCGTACCCGCACCGCCGCCCCCGCCGCCGTCCGTGAACCCCGTCAGAGCGGTCAGCATAAGCGGCACCCCGCACCTGGATCTCAGGATCGGGCGATCGGGCGGTCCGCCCACTCCGCCAGCCGCAGCCGGCTCTCGAACCGCCGTACGCGGCCGTCCACCGGATCGGTGAACTCCAGGACCTTCGCGAGCAGTTGGAGCGGCGCGCCGAAGTCGTCCGGGGCCGGGTCCGTGACGACCGGATAGACCGGGTCATGGCGGATCGGCAGCCCGAGGCCGTTCATATGGACCCGCAGCTGATGGGTACGGCCGGTCGCGGGCAACAGCCGGTACCGCCCGAGCCCGCCCCGCCGCTCCACCAGCTCGATCCGGCTCTCCGCGTTCGGCTCCCCGGCCTCCTCGCGCGCGGCCATCACCCCGCGCTCCTTCACGATCCGGCTGCGCACGGTCACCGGCAGCGCCACCGCCCCGTCGTACGGCGCCACCGCCTCGTACTCCTTGCGCACCCGCCGCTCGCCGAACAGGTTCTGGTACGCGCCCCGGTCCCCGGGCCGTACGACGAACAGCGCCAGCCCCGCCGTCAGCCGGTCCAGCCGGTGCGCGGGCTGGAGCGCGGGCAGCCCGAGATCCCGCCGCAGCCGCGCCAGCGCCGTCTCGGTGATGTGCCGCCCGCGCGGTGTGGTGGCCAGAAAGTGCGGTTTGTCGGCGATCACGATCCGCTCGTCCCGGTGGACGATGCCCACCTCGAACGGCACCGGCACCTCCGGCGCGAAGTCCCGGTGGAACCACACATACCGCCCGGCCGCATACGCCTCGCCCCCGCTCAGCACCCCGTCCACCCCGACGAACCGCCCCGCACCCAGCATGGCGTCCACCCGCCCGGCCCCGATCGCCCCCTGGAACCGGTCGACGAGATGGTCCCGGACAGTGCCCCACACCCCGCCCGGATCGGCGGGCAGCCGCACCCGTACGGGATCGATCCCGTCACGCTGGGGGAGCGGGGCGGGGGGAACCGGGGATCTGCGTCTCACCCGGCAAGAGAACACCGGCCCGGCCGGTGCTTCAAGTCCGTACGGGCCGCGACCGGCCACGGACCTGGCGTGCGCGGGCCCTTCCGCGTACGCCCGAACAGAAACGACCGAAGCCCGCCCCGGCCTGGAGGCCGGTGCGGGCTTCGATGCTTCACGTGTCCGAGGGGGGACTTGAACCATACGCACATGCCACCGATTCGGGGTGAATTGCAATTGCCGTAGCCTCGGGCGGTGTCACGGTCGCCTGAAAGTTACAAGCCCGGGCATCGTGCCGTCCAAACCTTTCCCAGCCACGTGACCACAACTCCAGACAGGCCCTAGTTTTTCGCCGCACGCTTGCGCGGGATGCCCTTGCGCTTGTTGATCTCGGCCGCCCTACGCTTGAGGCAAGCTGCGTTCGTGTCGTACATCAGTTCCAGCGCGTGGTTCAGCAGCTCCACACCGTCCAGCACCTCACCGATACCGAGTTCACCGCCGTGGCTGCCATCGTTCCCGATCCACTTGACAGCCATTAGCAGGTCCGCGGCCTCAGCGAACCTCGGGTTCCTCTCCTTGTATAGTTCAATGCGCTTGTGCGCTGTGTATCTGATGCGCTTGCGGCTCTTTGATATGTGCGATTTGGGGACGCCTTGCAGTGTCAGAAGCTCCTCAATGGCTGCTCTGACGCGGTTCGCTGCAGAGCTGGGATCCATCCAGAGCACCGCCGAAGCTGCGACGATCAGATCATTTACGCGCTGAGGGAAGGCGTGATCCTCGCGGATGAGCGAGAGGGCCGGAACGAAGCACTGGACCTTATAGGAATTCCCGTAGAATTCTCCCTGGTACTCATGAGGTCCAGCCCCCGCTTCTACCTGGTATTCTCCCGCGACCACAACGATCTCACCGCACGACGGGAGACGACACTCCAGCGAACCGTGGAAATAGCCGCTGATACAGTCGGGATCTGCATCAGGCCTCTCGTACATCTGGCGGCTAAGCCACGATTGCTCTGTGATCATGGCATCGCTGTCCTTGGGAGCAAGCGTGCCTGCCAGGCACGCGGGGCAGGGCAGATCCGGCCAGCCGTTTGCCTCGGTGAACCCGTCTGCCAACTGCCGCAGATCGGCCAGGTGCTTCATCGCCATCCGCGTAGTGTCTCACCGCGGGGTTCACCTCACCTGGACTTCCCCCAAGACATCAGCCGATGGCGGCACCGTTGACGCCGAGACCGTGACCGCGTGGTTGCCCACGAGCAGCCCGACTTTCAGTGCCGCGCGATCGGCGCGGGAGAGCCGGTCGACTGTCAGCATGTGGTGCCGGGCGTCCAGCCCTGGCGGCGCAGCACCGCCGACACGTCGGGCGCCTCGCAGTAACGGCTGTACCGATGTCCCAAGGCCGGTCAAGACGGGCCAGCCGAGTCGCGGACAGGTTTCTGCGCCAACTCTCCGAGGACCTGTTCCATCTCGCTGGCGAGCGCAGCGGCGCGCTTCATCTTCCCCTCGATTTCAAGGTCTCCGTACGCCCAGGGCCAGGGATGGACTGCGAACAGTGCGTGCCAGAGGGTGCCGCTTAGTCTATGCAGCTGTGCGGCCAGATCCTCGGGCTGAACGGGGTTGCCGCCGAGAGTCATCCACCTTGCGGCAGCGTCCAGTTGCTGGTTCGCGCCGCTCAGGGCGTCGATGATGTCTGGCTCACACGCCCAGAAGTCCGATTGGCGCTCGGCGTTGGACGCGCCTTCCGCTCCTGGAGCCTCGCCCTCGGTATCGCGCGCAGTCTCATGAGTCACGCCGGGAGCCTACCGGTGGGGAGCTCAACGGCCCGGGTCTTGTACAGGTACGGCCAGTTAGCATTTGTGGGTGAACGTCCTGATCAACATGACAGAACCGTCGTTCGGCACCACCGGCGAGACCCCTGTTTCGACAGGCGCCTCGGCCTTCCCCGGCCAGCTACCGGGCGGGATCTGTAACCTGGGTGCGCGGGGGCTGGAAGGCGGAGAACCCGGGCCTATGAAGAGGAAGCCGACGCAGGGCGAGCGGCGTGCTGCACACCTGAATCGAGTGCGCGAGTCGTACAGGCTTGGACGCAGCGGAGCACTGGCGATGCAGCGACAGAAGATCGCCGACGGCAGCGCCGCCGCGTATGCCAGTCCCAGCGAGAAGGAGTGCGCTGAGCGGTGGGACCCAGCTCGGCGCGAAGAAGCAGACGGCAGGCGACCGCTACGGGTTCGTTGCGGCCTGCTCCTCGTTCCCGGCCCCGGGGATGCCTTGCTACGACGAGGCCGTGGCCGATCCTGATTGCTGCACGCCGTAGTTGATCGTGTGGGGCGAGTGCGGCTTCTTGGAGGCAGCTGGGGCCTTGCGTGCCCCGCCCACAGGTGGTGAGGCGGCGACCGCCCTGGGAAGGACGGCCGCCGCCGCAGGCCAGCTATCGCTGCATGTTGGGGGCGCGGCCGTGACGCGACCAGGGCCGCAAGGGTTCTTGGGGAGTTCTAGCCTCGCGCTTTCACGAAGTGGGCTGTCGAGTAGGTGATCAGGACAGCAGAAAGTGCCTCTGACCAGCGAGAATGAGGATTGTCTAGGCCCTTGTTCCCGCCCCTGTCGGAGGCACTTTCCAGGTGAAAAAGCGTATCGGGTCGTACCCGCGTGTCCGCGCTGAGGGCGGCGGTCGCGGGGTCGTCTCGCAGGCCGGGGCCGTGCTGCTGGTGGAGACGGTCCGCAAGTCCGGTCTGGATCAGGCGATATCGACGGCACTTGCACCCTGGCGGAAGCCCCGGGCGGTGCACGATCCCGGCAAGACGGTGCTGGATCTTGCGCTCGCGGTTGCGCTCGGCGGCGACTGTCTCGCCGATGTCGCCATGCTGCGGGCAGAGCCCGGTGTGTTCGGGCCGGTGGCCTCAGATCCGACGGTCTCCCGGCTCATCGACACCCTCGCCGCCGGTGGGAACCGTGCACTGACCGCGATCCGCCAGGCCCGCGCTCACGTGTGCGAACACGTCTGGCAACTTGCCGGCGACACGGCGCCGGACGCCGACGGGCAGGTGACCGTGGACCTGGACGGTGTCCTGGTGATCTCCCACTCCGACAAGCAGGACGCGGCCGCCACCTGGAAGAAGACCTTCGGGCACCACCCGCTGATGGGATTCGTCGACCACGGCACCGGCGGGTCCGGCGAGCCGGTGGCCGCTGTCCTGCGGCCCGGAAACGCAGGCAGCAACACCGCCGCGGACCACATCGCCACTACTCAACTGGCCCTGGCCAGCTGCCGAAGACCTACCGGCGAGGTCGGCGGACGCTGATCCGTACCGATTCCGGCGGCGGCACCCACGAGTTCGTGGCCTGGCTGGCCCAGCGCGGCAGGTGGCTGTCGTACTCGGTCGGCATGACCATCACCGATGCCATCCACCAAGCAGTGCTCAAGGTCCCGGCCCCGGCCTGGACACCGGCCGTCGAAACCGGCGGCGACATCCGTGACGGCGCCTGGGTCGCCGAGATCGCCGGTGACGTGCTGAACGGCTGGCCGAGGGGCATGCGGCTGATCGTACGGAAGGAACGGCCACACCCCGGCGCCCAGTTGCGGATCACCGACGCCGACGGACTACGGCTGACCTGCTTCGCCACCAACACAGCGGACCTTCCGATCGCCGCACTCGAACTGCGGCACCGCCAGCGGGCACGGGCCGAGGATCGCATCCGGGCCGCCCGCGCCACCGGCCTGCGCAACCTGCCCCTGCACGACACCGCGCAGAACCAGATCTGGCTGGAGATCGTCCAGATCGCCCTCGACCTGCTCGCATGGATGCCTATGCTCGCCCTGGCCGACGAAACCCGCAGGTGGGAACCCCGCCGCCTCCGGCTCCGCCTCTTCTCCGCCGCCGCCCAGATCGTCACGACCGCCCGCCGCCGGTATCTACGGTTCGCCAGCCACTGGCCCTGGACCGACGTGATCACCAACGCCCTGGCACGGCTCGAAGCTCTCCCGAACCCCGGCTGACCCGCACATTCCCGTTCCCTGCAAGCAGCACCACCCGACCGGAGCCGTGGAACCCGGCGCCCACCCGACGCGACAGCCGGGCCATCAGCCTGGCTGCCACCAGCCCGAACAGCCGAAACGGTTTGCCGAAGGAACCGACGGACCGTCACGAAAGATCGAGGCTAGAGCCCTGATGCGCCCTCTGCCATGGCTTGTGGCTCCACGTGTACGCCTGCCTGGGCTACGAGTCGCTTCATGCCACCACAATGCGGATGCCAAGCATTCTACACGTCGTCGACTCATCAACTATTTACCCGTGTTGGGCTTGCAGATGCAGTAGCGGGATGACCCGCGCATGCTGGAAGAGGGAACACCGTCCATGCGGATTTCTCGGGATTTCCTATGACGAAGCTTCCACGTTCAGGACAAGGAACTTCTGTGACGACGATGGCTAGGATCGTGATCGTCCTGGCACTCGTCGGAGTCAGCGCACTGTTCGGCGTTGTCCAGCCCACCGGGACCGATCCGAGGGCGTCGACGACAACACCAAACCATGTCGCCGCTATGGCAGCCGGCCACGGTCCGGCCCGACCGGCCCAGCCCATACCCGACCCCGCCGATGTCGTCGATGCGTACTTTACGGCCATCAACAACGGTGAGTACGTGGCTGCGTGGACACTGGGCGGGAGGCACATCACTGGGCGGCCGTACGACTCCTTCGTGCAGTCCTTCAATGACACAACCCGAGATGATGTCACCATCCGCTCAGTGACCGGCAACACGGTCGAGGTTGAGCTTGATGCCACGCAAACCGACGGCACACACCGGTACTTCGCCGGCACGTACACCGTTGAAGACGGAGTGATCGTCGCAGCCCACATTCACCGAGCGTGACGAAAGCCGCAGTGCGGAATCTCTCGCCCGGCGGTGGGGTGCCTCAGCAGGCAGAAGGGTCTGCTGCCGCGCCATCAGCTTTCGGGATCGGCGGACTGATCGGGAACGCCGCACTGCAGGTCGACGTAGCAAAGGTGCATCGACGAAAGGTCGATCGAAGAGTCCTTCAGCCGCCGCGGGAGGCACTGCTCCTGCATCTCGCTGTGATCGAGGACCAGCAATTATGGATAAGGATCTAGTGGGGTGTCCAGATGCGCCGAAAAATCACTCTCATTATCGCCCTGGCAGGGATGCTCTTCGCGGCGCTATATCCGGTTCAGGTAATGGCAGCACAGTCGCCGCCCCGCCCCGGTACCTACGCAATTGGGCAGCAGATTCACCGCGACAGCAAGTGGGTACTGGCCATCACCACTGTCGAGGCAACTAGAAGTACACTCAAAATCAATGTCCTCTATCAAAACGTGAGCTCTTCACCTCAGACGCTGACTTGCACGAGACCGTTGAATACGAAAATAACCGTTGCTGGAAAAACTTACAATGAAGTGAATAGCTACTGCTCTAAACACCCGCATCGCACATGGCGGGTTCCAGCTGGGAAGACCTTTCAAGGCTGGGCGGAATTCCCGAATCTCAAGGATGGGAAGTCTCACTTCTCGGTGTCCTGGTATGACTGGGGAGTTGCGAAGGCCATACGACTGCCTGACCGGAGCGGGCTGCTATCCAATCCAAAATTTCTCTCATTGATGCAAGAAGTGCAGAGATTCCATGCTCCTGCTATCTGCATCACGGAGATCACTCAAAAGACGAGATTGGCCGGTTACCCCGTGGGCACCTTGTGGGGGCTGTCAAGTCATAGCTGTTTCGAAACGGTAGCGAAGGGCGCAGTGCAAGGAGTCTCCCTATACCAATGCATTCATCTCTACCCATGGATGACGTGCTTGGGTCTTACGCGCTGGGCACACCCAAAGTCGGAGGCTCACAGTCGGGTTGATCTGAGTAGCCAGCGCGTCACCGTCAATGGCATGGGTCCGCTGCGCATCGGGATGAACCGCAGTGAAGCGCAGAAGGCCATCGGGCTGTCGATCTCCGAGGAGCGTCGGGATACTGGTCGCCACTGTACAGACCACATCGTGAAAGGAGGGCCGAAGGGACTATATCTGCGCTTCGCGCAAAATCGACTTGTTGCGATCTACGTCGTGCCACCATCAATGAATATCTCAACAGCTTCGGGTGTTCACATCGGCACCAGCAGAAGCGGTGTACTCGAGACATATGCTGGGGAAACCACAACCACCGCCGACTACGGTGGCGAAAATATCATTTTCGCGCCAGTCGCGCCAAAGTTCGGCGGCAGAATTATCATGTTCGATATTATCGACGGCGCTGTCGCAAGCTTCATCGCTGGTGAGCGTGACTTCGCGACAGGGTCTTGCGGAGCTTCCGACTAAAGGTTGTCCTGCCTTCATGGCGTGGGTTGATCTAGTCATTCGTAAGATCGGAGGGCTCAGGTCTCCGGGTATGACTGTAAAGGCTGAGCAACTGGATGGCTTACGGGACTTGGCCGCCGCCTGGAGCCCCGCAACGTTTCGACCGCCAACTGGGAGATGCGACTCCGAGGTCAGGTGGCGAGTGGACTGATCGCATTGAGTGAGGGCGTGGCTCTGACCCTGCGGGTGCAGGGAGCAGGCGATGCCTTTTGCGAACGGCTTGCTCACGGAGGGATCACCGCGGGCTCGGGGATCAGCAGCTTGGCCACGCTGCGCCTTACGGCAGGGCGGAACCATCGCCGCAGCCCTGGGGAGTAGGCCGGGATCATCCGCACCGCGCTGTGGGCAGCGAGGCCATCAGCCAACTCACCAGGTCCTGGATCGGCCCACCCAGACGCATCTGGTCCGCCAGGCGGCGGGCGAGCCGGTCGGCGAGGACCTGCGGCGCGTCGACTTCGCCCTGCGACGTGCTCCTCGACCGGCTCATCCAGGCTCGGGCCCTGCAGGACCCGGGGCCCTACCGCCGGGAGGCTGACCAGCGCTGCCACGACCTACAGCAGGCACGTTGAGTGCCGGCTTCGGAACCAAGGACACCCTCACTACCGTTGCCGCTGCCCCTCCGAATATGCGAAGGGCGGCACTCTCGACTACCCACTGAGCGGTTTACGTCCGAGAAGCTGTCATCCCGCTACCCCGCGACATCTGGATCGCCCGCGTATCCGCAGCGGGGCGGCTGAGGGCTCCCCTTGAAACCACGCAATAGTCACAGCCGGCGGAAAACGCCTCCCAGCCCGACCCGTCTCCCCACGCCAAGCACCGGGTCGTAAGCCTGGGCGTCGAGTCTCATGGTCGCCGCAGCGCCTTCCTGCTCCGCACCGGCTACACCGGTCGACCTGCTGATGAGCGCGTCCGGGGCTCCAGCATGACGCAACGGCCTCCGCCGCTCCTGCGCGCTCAGTAGGATCATCGGCCGAGTCGCCTTCGGCGGGCAGGCGAGAAAATGGGGGCGGTATGGCACGCAAGGAACATCGGTCGAGGGCAAGAAACGTACCGTCGCGAAGAACTGCTGCCCTGCGCAAGCGTGTCCGAGATCGAGCCCTGATCGAGGTCCGGGGCTGTCTGCGGGACTGGGACGACGGCCGGGACGCGGCGCGTGAGGCGAAAGCCGTCGCGGAGATGATCATCTCGCCCGAGTATGAGGGACGGGTACTCATCGAACTACTCCAGAACGCGCATGACGCCCACTCGATGCGAGCCGCCGACGGGCGCGTCGAGATCATGCTCGACGAGGACGAGGGCGATCACGGAACCCTGTACGTGGCCAACCGTGGAAAGCTGTTCGGCGGCAGGGATTTCAAGGCTCTGTGCAGCATCGCCCTGTCCAGTAAGCGTGCTGACGAGGGGATCGGCCACAAGGGAGTCGGCTTCAAAAGTGTGCTGCACCTGTGCGACGCACCTGAGGTGTACAGCGTGGCCCAGGCCGGGTCCCGCGTTTTCGACGGGTTTACCTTCCGCTTCGCTCGGCTCGACGACTTCGAAGCGTTAGCGCGCGATGTGGCCCCCCAACGATCCGGATTTTCTGCCTACTTGAGGGAGAATCTTCTCCGGCTTAAGGTGCCGGTCTTCCTGGAGGACGTACCAACAGCCGCCCAGCGCTTCGCGCGCCAGGGTTTCGTCACTGTAGTGCGCCTGCCGCTGAAGTCCGCCGAGGCCCGCTCGGCCGCCGAGGCACAGCTGTTGGAACTCATGGACGACACGGCTCCGTTCGAGTTGTTCCTGGACCGCCTGGAGCGAGTGTCGCTGGTACGGAAGGTCGCGGGAAAGTCCCGGCGTAAAGACTACGCACGCGAGGTGGAGACGCTCCACAACTCGCGCGGTCTTAAGGTGCAGCGAGTCACGCTGCGCCGACGGACCCAGTTGATCGTCATCCGTGGGAAGGTCGACCCGGACCGGGCGCGGGACGCGATCACCGCGTCGATCGAGAAGCGCATGATGCGCCACGACTGGGCGGCCTGGGAGAAGAAGGCCGAAGTCCAGGTGGCGGTCCCAGTCGGCGATCCGCTGGCCGTCGGGCGCCTCTACACATTTCTGCCCATGGGTGAGCAGATCCCGGCGCCCGTTCGAGGCTATGTGCACGCGCCGTTCCTCGCCGAGATGAACCGCCGTTCATTCAACGAGGCTGTGCCGTGGAATGGCCTGCTGCTCGAGACGGTCGCTGATCTGTGCGCCAGGGCGACACTTGCCGAGGCGGAAGATCGCGTGCGGCTGCCGCCCGCGGCACTCGTCGACCTGATGTGCTGGAGACAGGACGCCATCGGCCGGCTGGACTCGGCGTTCCAGGAGCTGGACCAAGACATCGACGATGTGCCCTTCATCCCCGCGCTCGGCACGCTGCCCGACCAACGGACGTCGCTGTCTCAGGCGTTCCTGTGGAAACACGGTGCCACCGCGTTGGTCTTCACCCCTCCCGCGGTCGCCGCCACGGGGGTCACGAATCTGGTTGACCCTGACCTCCACCCCGGCCGGTTGCAGCAGCTGGCTGATCTGGCCAGTGCCAGAGGGCTGGGACTCGAGCCGTCGGTGAGGTTGCTCGTGGCCTGGGCGGAACAGCTCGCTTTGGCCGCAGGAAACGGTACCTTCGTTCCCAGCTGGTGGGCGGACTTCTACTACGACCTGTCCCAGTGCTTCCCCGACGGTTCCGCCCTGAAAGGCAGGCGG
Organism: Streptomyces sp. bgisy130; assembly: GCF_057708345.1. Classification (NCBI taxonomy): domain Bacteria; kingdom Bacillati; phylum Actinomycetota; class Actinomycetes; order Kitasatosporales; family Streptomycetaceae; genus Streptomyces; species Streptomyces sp. bgisy130. The sequence continues at coordinate 151,094 of NZ_JBYISA010000007.1, read as the reverse complement.
ATCGTCCTCAGTTCGACGATGACGCTGGCACTGGCCGGCACGGAGGGCGTATTTCTCGACCGGGGGCCCACGGGGAATGGCACTCTGCCTCCACTTCCCAAGGCGCTGTCCGACCGCCTGTTCTTTCTGCACGAGTCGATCGACTGGTCCAGCAAGCGGCGCAAGCGCAGAGCCCGGGGACGGAAGTGGCTCATAACGGGGAACCTCGTCCACGAGTATGGGGTTGAGCGAGTACTCGATGTCGTCGCATCCGCCTTGAGCGCGGACGATGAGGACGGTGATGTACGGCTCCAGTGCCTGCGCTACGCCTGCGCAGTGTCATATGCGCTGGAACGCGGTAGCCGCAAGGCTCCAGTCCTCAAGAATCTTCACGTACCCACCCGGGCGGGCTGGCTCGACGCGAACCGGGCCATGTTCGGGCCGGGCTGGCCCGGTGAGGACGCCTCCATCGACGACACGCTGACCCGGTTGCTGGCCGGCGTCCAAGGCCTCTCAAGGGTACTGGCCACCACGGCGGGCCGACTCCTCGAAAGCCCCGAGCACCTCTGCGCGGACACCGGCATCCCAGTGGATGCCATGCGGCGCTTCCTTGAAAGGCATGGCGTCGTTCATGGGCTCCGGCCCCGTTACGAGTCATTCGTCGACAAGATTAAGGGAGAAGACCTCAACCGGCCCAGCTGGTTCTGGTGCCCGACTCCCCGCAACGGCGCCGTTCAGCTGCCGAAGTGGAGAGCCACCGCCGCACGCTGGCCGAACCGGCGCCCCGTCCCCTACACCAGCGTCGAATACCGACCGCGCACCCACCCTGCCATCCTGCCTGGACAGGGCGACTACGCGGCTTTCTCCGAGGAGGACCGCAGACTCTATGCGGAGCTCATCGTGCACGGGCTCGCCACATGGCCCGACACCGCGCTGGAGATGCGATTCATCCGCCACAGCGACTTCAGCGGGACCCTGTGGCCGACCCCGCTGTCGGCTTTTCTCGCACACGAACCGTGGGTACCCCAGACGTCCGTGCCGCGCGGGTCAGCCGGTGCCACGTTCGTCACGGCGGATACCGCCTGGTGGTGGTACGGCACGCAGAATCCGCCCACGTTCCTCACGGTGGTGCCTGCGACGCTGCGCCGCAGACAGTCCGGCCGGCTCCGAGACCGGCTGAGCCTGCTCGGCAGCCGCTCCTGGGATGATCCCCACACCGCCTCTGACCGGCTCCGCCACCTGCCGGACATCGTGGAAACCGACCCTCATCTCCGAGAGGGCAGAATCGCGCACGAGATCAGGCAGGAGTACGAAAAGGCATGGGCACAGCTGCTCCCGGAGGGCAGCAGCGCTCCGAGCACCGACGGTCGGCTCCCCACGACACCCCAGCGACTGCTGGTCACCCGGGCAGGAGTCCTGGAGGTGCTCGACGCCGAAGCAGTTGGTGAACCAGTCTTCGTGCCCGACCCGCACGGTGCCCAGAACCGGGCGCTCCTGGACCGTGTCGCCGTCCCCGTGATCCCGGTCGGCGATAAGGCCCTCGGTGGCCGGATCCACGCATTCCTCAAGCAGACGTCACCATTCGGCGTCCAACGGTGCGTCGACGCTGAGCACGACATCCAGACGGACCGGCTGCCCGTCCACAAAGCGCCCCGAACGTCTCTGCCGGAGTACGCTGGGCCGTGGCTGCGCACCCTCGTGGCGGCAGTGGTGGAGTTCGACGAGGAACGGGCCTCCCGCCCGGAACCCGTGATGGTGACGGACGTCGACGGGGTGCTGCGGAGCTGTGACGTGACCGTGGCCGACGAGGCCGTCGTCTGGATCGCGGGACACCGCCTCACCGAGAACGGAGCGGACCGCGCTCTGCTCCACCCGCACCCGGACCGCTCCCGCATCGTCGTCGTCCATACCGGGCGTCGCACCAGATGGCGAGTGCTGCGCAACGCCGCGTCGGCCGTGGCCGCGCTCATCGGCGCTCCCTACCTCGCGGGCGACCTGTGGGCCACGCTGACGAAGCTGGAAGAGCGCGGCTTGGAGGTGGACCTAGTCGCTGACGAGGACATCGCTGCCGTCCTGGATATCAGGCCGCACCAGCTTGAGGCGGTCCTCGCCGAGCGGACCTCGCAGCGCTCCGGCAGTGTGCGGATTGTCCCCCTGCTCGCCTGCCTCGACCTCGACCTGGCGGAGGAACTGCAGCAACGCATGGAGGACTTCCGCGATCGGACCGCCCTCCTTGCGTGGCTCACCGACGGAATAGGCGCGGAGAGCGCCGGGCTGCTCGTGCGGTTGCTCGAGGAGGACGACACGGAACGGCAACTGAGCTCTCTCTCGGTCTCGCTGGCCGAGGCCAACCGGGCCTGGCACACGCTGGGTCTGGCCCAGATCGACAACAGGGACAGACACGAGAGGCAGTTCGCGACCTGGCTCCAGCGGAACCGTGCGGCGCTCGCCGAGCGGGTCCGGGACGCCCACGCGGATGTGTACCGGTCCGGCCGCTCCCTGTCCGGATACGTGCGGTTGCGTTCCCTTCCAGACCTCGTTCCGGACCCGTCATGGCATACGACTTTGTGGGACCTCTCCGACAAACTGCTCCAGTCCCACGCCGACGCATGGGCGCGCGCCAACTTGCCTGCCGTGTCGGCCGCACCACTGCGGCTGCAGCCCTTGGCCAACGTGCGGGAGGCGTTCAACACAGCGGTCCACAAGCTAGTGCCACGACTGCGGCAACTGATCGAGGAGTGGGCGCAGCTCCAGAGCCTCGGCCAGTACGAAGTCATTCCAGCGGCACAGGACATCCTGCGTGAACGTGATGACAACGGGTTGCTGGACTTCCAGGTCCTGCCCACGAAAGCGCTGCTCGATTGGCTGAAGACCTGCGGATATTGGCCCGAGGGGATGCCTCTGTCGGACCGGCGTGCGGACCTCGGGTTGGGCACGAAACGCTCGCCCGTGACTGCCCAGAGCGCCGGCAGTGGAACGGGCGGCTCCCAGCCCGGCACATCCAGCTCGGCACCTGCGGTGCTCCTTAACGGCAAATCCCTGTCTGCACGGCCTGATGATCTGCCAGCGCTCGCCCGCGAAGTGGCCGCCGATCTCACGGCCGAGCAGCGGGCCACCCCGGCCCGGTCGGCTGCGCGGCTGACACCCCGGATTCCACGGCCCCGTACTCCGTCCGGCAACAGGTCCCCGGGCGGCGCCTTCCGGGCGTCCGCCGCCGATACAGACCTGACCACGGCGGTCGGGCTCGCCGGTGAGGCAGCGGTGGCTGCATGGCTGCACGAGCAGTTCGGCGTGGCGCCACAGGATTCGTGGAAGTCCGGGCTACGCGTCCACGGGCTCGTCGGCGGGGAGCAGGGAGACGACCGGCTCGGCTATGACTTCGTCATCCACGACGGCGACCAGACTTACTACTACGAGGTGAAGGCTTCCACTGGCGACAGCGGCGAGATCATCCTCGGCGAGTCCGAGGTACGGTGCGCCTCCCGGCTAAAGCCGGGCGAGACGTACTTCATCGTGTACGTCTCTCATGTCCTGGACCACACGCGGCGACGCATCTCCGTCCTGCCCAATCCGTTCAGCGCACCGGACCTGGCTGGCTACGAATTAGTCAGTACCCAGATGCGGCTCCGGTTCGACCTCGGTCTGGGTGAGTGCGGCTACCGGTAGCGGTCTCGTTTGGGTTCGTACGGGCTCCAGCCCTCCAGGTGGGGACGGAGATCACTGGGACTGATATCCGGGTCTTCTGGCATGCCGGGCCATCGAGGTACTGGATCGATACGGGTGGCGTGGTCACGTGCCCAAGAGAGCCACTCCCGTACTGCATCCACTCTGTCCCCGTCGCCGGTCGGCGCCTGTTGGAGGTGCTGTTCGAGAGCGTCGCAGTAGGCACGGATGCGTGACGCCTCGTTCCACGCCTCGACCTGGTCGTTCAAAGTTTTCTTCCGGTGCGCGTGGATGAACGCTACTCGTGCTCGGTCCATGGCTTCGTGCCAGCGTCGCTCGGTCTCTTCGACCTTGCGCTGTTGTGCGAGCTGTCGTTCCTCGTCGATCCGAGAGCGCTGGTCGATTTCGCGCAGGAGGTCGGGGAGCTTGTCCTCCAGCCGCCAGCGCTTCCGGTCGCCCCAACGGTAGCGGCGGCCTCGGTGCGCCCAGTCGTAGGCCAGACCGATCTCCAGTTCGTGGGAGGGGCATGTGGTGCGTGCTGTCACGCGCTGCCAGGCGTACTGCACGCCTTCTGGATCACGGACCTCGACGACCCCCTCCGTCAGGACGACGGGGAACTCGCTAACGCGGGCACCGATCGACAAGACGGCGTCGGATTCGGGTGCTGCGTTGCTGATCGCGAAGTCTTTTTGCTCCGCCGCCAAGCAGACCGCATGCAGGATTTGGCGGGCACGTTTCCGGCAGTCCGCGCAGACGGGCACAGCGGCTTGGCGGACAACGGGATGTAGTTGTTCCGGCAGGAGGTCCTTCTGAACGGGCACACGCTCGGTTGGCGTCGGGGCGCGCCTGGGATATTCGCCGGTGACCAGTCGGATGACGAGGTCCCCCTTGTCGCGCCCGCTGTATTCAAGGTGGTGGCCAACTGGGACCTGGTGTGTGGCCCTGGCGGCATGCAGGAGGCGGCGCATCCTGGCGCGTTCTTTCGGCGCCGGATTGCTGATCCGAAGGGAACCTCCCGAGCGCTCGATATCGGCGATCAGTCGAGCTGCCGCCTCCGTCATCATTGCCGATGTCGGCGATTCCAAGTCGACACCGGACGCTGTCTCTTCTGAGCTCGGGACCACTGCCGTGACGATGCCGTCCGCCTCGGCCAAAGTCCGCCGGCCGGCATCGGTGGGGGCGGCCGTCCATCGGCCGTCAGCCCAAGCAGTGGTGACCAGTCCACGCCTCCGCAGCGCGTACACAGTGGCAGTCAGAGCCGAGTCTGCCGAGGTGACCGGCGCGCTGCCCTCGCAAATGCGGCGAAGCACGGTGAGCTGGCGGTCATTGAGAGTGGTCCGAGACCCCACGGTTTCGGCTCTCCTCATATGCTGTCGGCAGATGTCTACGGATACGCATCGCCTCCAGGGGCCTCGCGTAGTACTTCCAGCGGGACGCCGAGCTGCCGCTCAAACTTGTCCGCTACCCGTGGCCGCCCGGCCTCCCGCAACGAGCGGATCGCTTCCTCCATGAGCTTGCCGATGCGCACCACTTCGTCACGCAACGCCGTGAGCTCAGCACGGTTGTCGACCGCTTCGGCCCCGCACCACTGCAGGACCAGGTCCCTGCCGGGCTTGTGCATGCGATCTACCTCCGCGCAGATTTCCGCGCTGATGTGCGTGCCCGGGTTCTTGCCGCGTCCGCGGTAATACTCGCCATAGACAGCCCGGCGCCTTGTCCGCTCCTCCTCCTCGGCGAGGACGGCAACCAAGGACTCGGCCTGGGACCTGGCGAGCAAACGAGCGACGCCCAGCGTAGTAGGCCACGGCGCTGTTACGGCACCTGCGTCGTCGACGATGGCACGCGGATCAGCGACGAAGAAATCCTCTGACACATCCAGCACGGCTGCCAAGGCAGAAACGTCGTCGATATAGACGACTCCGCGTTCGCGATAGTTCCACCCCATCGAGACCACCCCCTCCACCGAGCACTCGTCGAAGACCGTGCTCGCCGCAAGGAACTCGGCATCCTCATCGCCCGGTCCGTCACAGGTCAGCTCGTCCCACCGACGCTGGCTCTCCAGCCACTCGTCCTTCTGCGCCCACGGCACCCTAAGCCGCGCTGGCGGCACCCACTCCTCGCGGCCTTCCTCCTCGTCCACGACGAACCGCACCTTCACCCGGCGCGGGCGTTGTGTGCCGACCTTGAGTACCTCAACCTCGCTGACCGAACCGTGGTATGGCGCGGAGCGATATGCCCACCTCTCACCTGGCTCCATGCTCTGCTCCTGTCCTCCGCCGCAGCCTCATACTCACACTGTCCACCCTGCTATCTCCACAGTGTTGGCGATCTGAAAAGGGCTCTGACCGCAGCTTCGTGAGCTCATGGCTGGGTGAGGATCCGGGCTCGAAGGAGTGTGAAGGAGGCCCGGCCGTACATTGCGCGCTTGAGCGTTTTGATCCGGTTGACGTGGCCTTCGACCACGCCTGAGCTCCAGCGAAGCCGCTCATCGGTTTCGGGGCGTTCTGTTCGCCTTGGCGGATCCATTCGAGCAGGAGGTGCCCGCGCTGGTGGCGGACGAGGTCGGCGAAGGTCCGAGCGAGGTCGCAGGCGCGGGCGATGTCGGGGCAGGCGAGGCGGACTTCGAGCAGTCGTTCCTCCTGGCCCCGAGGAATACGCGCTGGCCAACCGCATCCACCACCCCCGCAACGTCTACCTCAGAGAGAAGTGGATCACCCACCACTCGACGACTGGCTCACCACCGTGTTCCAGCCCCACCGCCTCGACGGCACCATCGACCTCATGGCCGCCGCAGCCCAACCCGAAAGCCACCCCGACACCGCCGGGGCCGAAGCCGCCCGCGCCCTGATCGCCGACTGCGACGCCAAACTCACCACCCACCGCGCCGCCCTCGAAGCCGGCGCCGGCCCCACCGTCATCACCCAGTGGATCGCCGAGACCCAGGCCACACACGCCCGCGCCGAAGCCGACCTACGCACCACCGCACACGGCACCCACCCCCGCCGCATGACCCGAGACGAGATCGCCCGCCTCGTCCGCTCCATCAGCGATCTACCACCAGCTCGGCCTCCAGCTCACGTACGCCCCCGGCCACCAGACCATCCACGCCGAGATCACCCCCACCCCGCACGCCCGCAACAACGACAAATCCCCACGGTTTCAGAGAAACCGTGGGGATTTGGTCCGTGTCCGAGGGGGGATCGATACCAATGCCCCACGGATTCCGACGATCACCACGGATCTGGATCTCTGGCGGTGACGGCCGCCCGTGCCCGCCCTCACAGGCGGGTCACCGCCTGGTCCGCGGATCGGGTGACCGGTATCCGTGGCGCCATCGGAACCGCGTCCCTGGTGGTACGCCTCATCGAGAAGTGCCACTTGATGTCCACACCGCTAAGATCCGCCGCCAGATGCCGTCTTGGTTCCTCCACCGTGCCGGGTGACGCGCGGGCGGCACTGGATGCGGACGGCGCCGTGGGTGAACGCCTGATCGGTGGCCTTACTTGACCAGACGTAGGCCTCGCCGGGGCCGAGACGGGCCAGCCGCTCCGAGGTCAGGCCGGAGAGGGCCGCGTTCGCCTTCTGCAGGTGCTTGAGCCAAGCCGGGGAGGTGAACTTGTGGAGGATCACGTGGTTGGACAACTCGATCAGCTGGACGGGTACAGACGGCGGGTCCTGGCTCGCCACGAGGATGCTCATGCCCTTGTGGCGCATCTCGCGGACGGATTCGACGAGTCCCGCCACCAGGTCGGGGCTGTCGATGTACTTGTGCGCCTCGTCGAAGACGACCAACTTGTTGAATCGGCGGTCGCCATCCTGGGCGTCGGCGAAGAGCTGCATGAGGACGACGAACAGGCCGAGGGCGTCGTCCTTCTCGATGAGATCGTCGCGCAGGTCCACGATGATGAGGCGGCCGGGGCGGATCTGGCTGGAGAGCCGGACACTGTCGTCGATGTACTCCTCGGCGAGTTCTAGCCGGTCCTCGGCCAGGTCCTTGATGTGGTCCGCCATGTGCGAGTCGGCCAGCTCCTGGCGGATCGCGTCCAGGCTCAGGTCGTTGCGCCGTTTACGGATGGCCTTGGCGATCTGCTTGATATAGGTGGACCGGTTGCCGACGGCTCCGAGAAGGAACTTCCAGTGTTCTGCCTTGAGTTCGGCGGAAGAGAACGCCAGCGGCTGTACCTCGATCCCGGGGTACTTCGCGCGCCGCTCCTCCACATGGGCCTCGGGCGCAAGGAGCAGGACGTCGGTCAGGGCCCGAGGCTCGGCTCCGTAGCGTTCCTTGAGAGCGGCGAGCTGGGCTTCGTCGTCGTTGGGGTGCACCATTGAGGTGAACTCGGGGGCGTAGTCCTGGGTCTTGCTGTAGTGGAATACCACGGTGGCCAGCGGGTGCGGAAGGAGATTGACGGGCGGGGCTGACAGCGACGCCGCCTCAATGAGGGTGCCCAGGGTGTAACTCTTACCGCCTCCCTGTACTCCGAAGAGGCTGATGGTGTGCGTCTCGTCGAGGTCGATGGCGACTGTACGGCCGGCCGCCTCACCCAGCACTCCGTACTGCGGCGAGGGCCGAGTAACGCCCAGGAAGACGTCGGGCCGCGCGGCTCCGGCGTCGGCCCGGGGCGTGGACGGCACCGCCTGCCTCGGGGCATCGGCGGTCGGTGCGTCGTGGAAGCTGGGCGGGTCGAGCACGGTGGCCGCGTGCGCATGCCTGTCTTCCGCAGAGGCTGACGCCCCGGCCGCGGGCTCAGGCTCTGCCTCGGACGGGGAGATCTTGTCCGGCGACGACGTCGGCTGCTGCTGGGCCTGCGGGGCCTGCACTTCGGCCGAGTGCAACGGATTGTCTGCCTCGCCGGACTCCGCGCTCCCGTCTTCCGTCGGGCTCCCAGAAGTTTGCTCGGCAGAGCTGCGCTCCCCCGCGTCCTGGGGCTCCTCCGCGCGGAAGCTCGCGTCGCTGAGGCGGGGCACGGACAGGTTCAGCAACGCCAGCGTGGGCGCTGTAGCGGATCCTTCCGGCGCCGACTCCTCGTCCGTCCTCTCTTCCGCAGCAGAGTCCTGGGCGGCCTGCAGGCCGGGCCGCACCGTGAGGATCGCCTGGATCAGTTCGTTGATGAGGTCGCTGCCGATCCGGTGGAACTCCACTCCGCCGTCGGTCTCCCGGTCTGTTCCCGTCCGGGCCAGGTCGAAGATCAGGCCGCTGCGGGTGAACCGCAGCCGGTAGCCGTCATCGAGAGTGTCGAGCAAATCGTGCGCGGCCTCGCGGGCGCTCCTGTCCATGGCGCCGTGCCGGGCCGCGCGCTCCAGGTAGAAGCGGAGCATTGTGTCGAGTGCGAGGTTCTTGACGGGGCGGTCAACACGGTCTGGGGTGTCGTACGTGGGGTCGAAGGACTCGGCGAGGACGGTCTGGCTGCGCTCCAGCTGTTGACCGATCTTGTTCTTGAGCCGCTGGTAGGTGCTGATGTCGTCGAGCGCGGTGTAGCACTTCACTTCGACGAGGCGGCAGGCGATGGTGCGGGTCCGTGCGTCGAGGTGGAAGAGCGCGAGGTCGCTGCGCTGGAAGGAGAGGGAGCCGCCGAGTTCGCGTGCCTGGCGGCGTGCTTCGGCGTACAGCTCGGGGTGGGCGTCGAGCGGGACGACGATCTGGTTGTGCAGGACGTCCTGGTAGTCCAGATAGAGGCGGGCCAGCGACAGACCGAGGACCTCGGTGCGCTGGTTGGGTGCGGTGGAGGCGAGTTTGAAGGCGAGATTCCCCGACAGCAGCCGCAGCTGGTCGAAGAAGGTGTCGAGGTGGCGTTCCTCGACTTCGAGACCGTGCTGCCGGGCGGTCGGGCCGAGCAGGGTGCGCAGTTCGTCGACCGAGTTCGAACTCACCATGATCTGGTGCCCGAGTCCGTTGCCGGCGGAGGGCGCGTAGTCGATGACGTATTCGGGGCGGCCGTGCCGTCCCGCGTGGTCGAAGTACTCCAGGCCGAGGGTCCGGTCGATGGTGACGACCCAGTCGCCGGTCTCGTGGGCCTGGTAGAGCAGGGCCCGGTCAGCGGTGTCCAAGGCGAGGACAGTGCAAGGCACGCTCCTCGGGGCCTGCCCGGCGGTGGCCACACAGGCGGCTGCGGTGGTGAGCAGCCCGGGCAGACGGCTCATCAGAGTCGCTAGGTCCTCGGCTTCCTCAAGGGCGAGGGCGTTGCCGTGCCGCGGGGAGGTGCGCCAGACGATCTGCTGTTCGTTGTCCTCGTAGGTGACGGCGGTTGTCTGGACCAGGCCGTGGACAGGGGCGTGCGCGATGCCCCGGTGCACGGTGGCGGCGTGCTGCTCTCCGCCGAACGCGTCGATGAGGACGGTGAGGTGGGCGTCGAAGTCGTCGGCCTGGCTGGTGAACTCCGCAACGGAGCGCACGGAGTGGACAAGTTTCACCGTGCGTCCGGGGCCGGTGGTGTGCAGGAATGCCTCCGCCTCGGCGGATGTGACCGCACTCTGGGCACTCTGCAGTTCCGCCAGCGCTTCGCCGGTCTCCGGGGCCTGCGGATCGGTCACGCAGAGACGAATGTCGTAGGCGAGGGAACGGGTGGTATCGCGACGCTGGAGTTGGAGAAGGGCGTCGGCAACGATCTCTGCACGGCCGGCGTTGACTACGTTCATGACGAGCGTGCGGACGTACGGATGGAGCCGTATGTACCGCTCGATGCGGTCGGCGAGCGCTGTCCCGGACAGGGCCCCGGAAACGGAACGCGTGCCCGTGGTCGGCAGGTGCAGTGCGGTGGCGAGCCTGCCGAGCAGGCCGCGGGGGTCTGGCGTCTCGCTGGGGAGATAGGCGCCCCAGTACGGGGTGAGGTTGTCAGCGGCGGCCATCAGACGGCCGTCCTGTCGAGGGACGGCGAACGGGAAGCCCAGGGGGGCCAGGGACTCCATGAGGGAATCCTTGACCGCGAGGACGGCTTGCTTGTCGCCGGATGCCAGACGCTGTGTCCAGTCCAGGCCCAGGGCGGACCATGCGGCCAGCCACAGAGCGCGTAGAGGGTGGGTCGGGGAGACGACCAGAACGGTGTCCCGGCGCCCCATGCCGTCCGTGAGTGTCGCCGCCACGCAGTCGATCTGCTGGATCCTGGCCAGGGCTGTCACTGCGCGGCCCCGCCCGGTCTCGCCGGTCCGTTCGGCGTGGAGCGACTGGGCGTCGACCAGCTCTGCGTACGCCTCGGCATACGCGACGAGTTCGTCCCGGATCTGCTCGAAGTCGACGGCTTCGCTGACGAGGAGTCCGGCCGCTGCGGCCGGACCGTCCTGCGCCGTCCGGTCGGTCTGCCCGCCGATCGCTGCGAAGTAGGCCCGCCGGGCGGAGAGAAAGTCGTGGTAGGCCTCGGACGCCCGTCCCGTCAGAGCATCCTTGAGGTCTTCGTCCGTGCCGGCGGGCATCTCTGCGGTGCCGTCGGGGCGCAAGAGGATCCGGCGCAGCGAGGTGTCGTCCGGCCGGGCAAGCAGATCCTGCTGGGCCTGCACGAGCAGCGGCGAGAGCCGGATCTCAGCGCTGCCGACGGTCTGGATTCGTACGTTCAGGATCTGCTGTGGGCTGCGTGCGGTGACCGGCCGCCAGCGTGCGTCGAGGGCGGTGACCCGTGTGGGATCCTCGGCGGCGGCCAGGGCGTCGAGCTGCAGGGACCTCAGTGCCTGGGCGACTCCAGCGAAGCGCCCGGCGCTGCGCTCGGGGGGCTCCTCGATCTCGCCGTCGGGAACGACGTAGAAGTGCTCGCTCTCACCGCCGGGCAGGCCGTGCGCGCCGGGGAGTACGTTGAGGGGCTCGTCGTCCGCGTCTAGTGGGACGACTCTGACGTAGTGCCAACCCTCCTCCCAGTCGACCTTGTTGAGGCGGAGGAGGGTCGCCTCGTACTCGGGCTTCGGGCGCGTGCCCTTGCCTTTGTGCGTGATCCGGCCGATCGGGCCGCCGCTCTCCGAGACGATCTCGACGCGGAATCTTGCAAGCCCTTCCACCGTGCGGGGGGCGGGCTGTACTGCGAAGCGCACGGTGAGGGCGCGTGCGCCTTTTTCCCCGGCGAGCAGGTAGGGCTGGCCGACGATGGCGGAGAGGGCGGGGTGGGCATGAGCGCCCTCGGAGCTGTCGCCGACCGTCGGCAGGCCAAGTTCGCGCACCTCGATGGAGATGGCGGCACGCCGTCGTTCTTCGATGCGCCAGTTGCCGAAGGACAGCGGCCAGTTCTCCCGGTCGACCACGATGCGGCGTGTCCATGCCGCTGGGTCCTCAAGGCCGCAACGGGAGGCGAAGGTGGCGAGACGGGAGGCGAAGTCGCTGTCGCTGAGGCCGAGATCGAGGACGCGCTGCCGCTCGGAGCGCTGCGAAGTGGCGAGCTTCTCCACCAGGCGATGATTCTTCGCCACACGCTCGGAGACCAGGTCCGGGTCGGTGAACAGGTCGAAGTCCGGTACGAGTCCCAAGTGGTACACCGCCGCCCCGGCTACCTGCTCACGGTAGTCATTGGCCAGGAGGGTGAGGAGATACTGGGCGACGGCACGGTCGCCGACCCGGGGGCCGGGGAGGCCGTGCAGGGTGGCGAACAGCGCGTCGACTCCTGGGCGCAGCCGCCCGGGGACCTGGTCGAGGAGGTGCTCGGCGAGATGGGCGTAGGCGTCGCCGAGCGGCACCTCTTCGAAGGTCGCGATGCCGAAGGAGTCTTCGGCGCTCACCTTGGTACCGGGCGGGACGAAGACCAGAAGCGGTCCGGGCAGGACGCCCTCTCCCTCAGTCCTGTTGCGGAGTTCGACCAGTTTGGTGCTGGTGACGCCGACGTCGTGGAACGACTGGTCCAGGGCGAGTTCGGCTTCGGTCAGGAGCAGGCAGACCGTGGCGTCAGGGCCGACCGCCCCCCGAAGGCGGCGCACCAGTACCGCCGCCAGTTCGGCCTCCACCTCGGTGATCCGCATGCAGTGCCCGGCGCCTCGCGCTGCGACGAGCGCGGCGAGCCGGGGTGCGAGGACGCCTTCGAGGGCGTCGCGCATGTCCTTGGACGTGGTTTCGGTCATTCCCGTCGTGCCGCTGCTCATCGAGGGGTGGCTCCTGTCCGTGCCGCGGTGCCGATGGTGTACCGGGGGGTGATGGTCTGCGTCAGGTAGGCGTCGGACATGTCCTGGTAGTAGCCGATCTCCCGCAGCCGGCTGAGGAACGCCGTGGAGTTGGCGCGCAGCGCCGCCTGGTCGTCGAGGTGGGCTCCGGTGAAACCGTCGCCCTCAGGGAGCCGGTCGATGTGGAGCCCGTAGCGGTCCCGCAGCAGCGCAAGGAACTCGTCCACCCGCATCGGGGCGGTGGCGAGGTTCCCTGACCCACCGGCCTCCTCGCGCAGGAGGGACACCTGGAGCAGCACTTCGAGGAGGCGCGCGTCCAAGATGAAGCGGCGAGCCGAGGCGTCGCCGCTGCGTCCGCCGCGCGGCTGGGCGATCAGCGCGCCGGGACGGTGCTTGAGCAGCATGGAGTCCAGGCACTTCACGAACTGGCCCCGGTAATAGCGGCCCCGGTAGTGCATGAGCATCTCGGTGTACTCGTCGAAGGGGGCCAGATTGAACTGGGTGATCCCCTTGACCTCGGGAGGCAGCTCCTTCTCCTCGTCCCGTACCCGGGTGGCGCGCTGCTGAAAGAAGGAGTCGCGCTTCTTGGCGTACGACTTGCCGAGCAGCCTCAGCGCTTCGTCGAGGGTGGCGTAGTTTCTGCCACCGGACCGGGCCGGGCCGTCATCTTGGGTGGCGAGGTCCTCGGCGAACTCGTCCAACTTCTTGATCTGGTAGGTGGCCTGTACGAAGCGGGGAATCCGCCGGTACCAGATGTCCGCACTGTGCTCGGCCAGGGCGGCGGTCCGGGTGCCGGGGGTACCCTCCAAATCCAGGAAGAGGCGTACCTGGTACGGGCAGCGGTCGGCCGCCGTCGTACCGGTGTGGCCCTTGCGGCAGGCGGCCGGTACCGCACCGTGCGTGAGGGCGGCGGGCAGCAGTTTCACCATGCGGAGGTGATAGAGCGCCAGGTGGAAGGCGAAGAGCGTCTTGAGGTGGTCCACCAGTACGGTGCGCGGGATGTAGTCCTGGTGGTAGAGGAGCCGCATGACGTCCTGGCAGAGCAGTTGGGCGGGTTCCGCGCAAAGCGGCGGATGGGGAGTGCGGGGCTTGCCATTGTCCGGCCGGTCCTGCATCTGGCCGCCGGCCAGTTCGACCAGGTGCAACAGGGCCTGGGTCTCCACGTCGGTGTCCGGGCCCGGAGCGATCTCACCGGTGGAACGGTCGACGTCGGAGAAGAAGAACTCGCGGAGCCCCTTCAGTGCCCCGTCGTCGGCCGCAAGCATTTCGTACAACTGCTCGTCGGCCCCGTAGGGGCGGGACTTGCGGCTGTTGCGGAACCGGTAGACGAAACCGTGTAGCGGCCTGGGGCCTGCCACCGACTCGTCCGCTTTTCCCCGGTTGACCAGGTCCAAGAGGTGGGTGGCGGTCCAGCGGGCGGTGGTCTCCCGGTCGAAGCCGTCGAACACCTCGGAGTGTTTCAGGAACCGCTTGACGAACACCTCCACGTCGAGGGTCTTGTCCCGGCTGATCTTGCTGGGCTTGCCGTCATGCCACAGCCGCGCGAGGAGCGCGGTGAGGACCCGGTCCATGTCCAGGGGCTTGTAGTCGATCCGGCTGACGCCGGGGTGGTGAAACGTGCCGAGCGATCCGGTCAGCGCCATGCCGCTTCCTCCTGTGCCCCGTCTGTATCGATGCCGCGCTGTCCGATGTCCCGTTCGCCCGGTCCGTCGCCGGACGGCCCGGCTGTCAGTTCCTCCATGTGCAGGACCCGGTCCTCGCTTCGGTGGATACGGCGCAGGTCGTGCCCGTGCGTGGTGAGGAGTACTTCCTGGTACGGGACGGCGGACAGCCGGTTCTTGAAGACGGCGAGGGCCAGCTGCTGTCCCTGGAGGTCGGCGACCGAGGGCCGGTAGCCCTGCTCGAAGCGCTGCAGCAGATCGAACAGGTCGAGCCGGATGTCGAGCTCCGCCGTGCCACCCTGGTGTCCTGCCGGATCCTGGTAGCTCAGGCGCAGCGAGGTCCGCCCGGATTCGATGTACGGGGAGGAGTGCGGGACGCCGGGTGCAAGGCGGAACCCCTCGGCGGGGAAGCGGCGGAAGCTGCGAACGGTGCCGCCGGTGACCTCGCGCACCTTCAGGGCGAGGGCGTTCCCGATGCGTTCGGGGGCCACCAGGCCTTCTCCCCGGTTGAGGGCGCGCAGGAGCGTGTCACGTTCCTCGACGAGGTCCCCGCTGGCGGACAACAGGTCCATGAAGCGCAGCACGGAAGGGTAGGGCAGCATCCGCTGGGCGCGTTCCTCGTCGTGGAGCTCGAAGTAGAGAAGGCGGCGCGCGGCGTCCAGGTAGCGGCGATGTTCGGCGGCCCGGGCCCCGTGGGCGCCGCCCGACCGGGCGAGCTCGGCGAACTGCCCGGAGAGCAGGACCCGATCGCGGTCCCCCCGCCCGTCCACGGTTACCAGCGCCCCGTCCTCCAGGAGGCCGGAGTAGTCCAGTCGACGGTCGAGCCGGGGCTGGGGGGCGGCGGCGACGTCCGCCTCACGGAGTAGCGCGAGCAGGCGGTCGCGCTCGTGCGGGGTGCCGACGTCCGCAGGGGGTGTGCCCAGGTGCGCGGAGAAATAGAAACCGTCGAGGATGCGGCGGGCGTTGCCGTCCGCGTACAGCTGGTGGATCTCGGTGCAGTCGCGGCCCGAGGTGAGGGTGAAGGCGAGCGCCGAGCGCAGGTCACGCAGGGTGATGTGGAGCTTTCCGCGAAGCTGGGTGAGCTCGTACACTCGGCGCAAGCGCCGTTTGGCCTGGGGGCCGGCCGATGGGTGCTGGAAGGTCTGGGCGTTGTGCCGGGCGTAGCAGACGGTGGCCAGGTCACAACTCGCGCAGTCTTCCCAGAAGTTCTCTTGGGTCATCCGGTCGACCATGCGCTCCAGGAGCGACTCACCGTCCTGAGGGACGCCGTCGGCGTCGACAGACCGAGCGGACACATCGCGGGTGTTGAGGTTGACGACGGCAACGGCCTGTCCGGTATTCCCGCCCGCCAGACCCAAATTGACGAGCTTGGCTAGGTGGGGATAACGGTCGTGGCGGTGGCTGAGGAAGTCGATCAGCCGCCCCTCGTTGACGGCGATCAGGCGCGTCTCGCCCCTGGAAGCCTGCGGCCAGTCGTCCTGCGACACGCCGGCGTAGGGGGCGAAGAATTCCTCCAGAACCTCGTCCCCGGCGACGTTGCCTTCGTCTTGACTGCCGTCATGGTTGGTACGGAACCGGTGTCCGTCCAGGGTGAAGTCGCTGCCGTTGGGCCGCTGCGGTCCGAAGTCGGCGCCCATCTCGCAGGCCTGGCGCTCAAAGCGCTCCAGGAAGGCGGTCTTGCCGTCGCCCGCGTTGCCGGTGACCACGACGAGCGCGTGCTCGCCGCGGCGGAGGGCGGGAATGAGTTCGCGGTCCAGGGCGGTCTCGATATACACGGACATGGCGCGCGGGTCGAGGCCGCGGGTGCCGCGGTTGGAACTGCGGCTCTGGCTGTACAGGGTCTGCAGGTGAGTGACAAAGGGATTGCTGTTCGGCTCGGGAAGCTCCGCGCCCCCCGGACTGTCGCTGGTAGGCGGAGCCGGCGGCAGCTGTGAACGTGCGGGGGACAACGGTGCGGAAGCGGAGGCGTCCCGCGCGGACTGGAGGCCCTCCAGTGCCTGCAGCAGTTCCTCGGCAGTGCTGAACCGCTCACCCCGGTACGGCGAGATCGCCCGCAGGATGGTGTCGGCGAAGCCGGGCGCGAGGTCACCGAAGCCGCTGTAGGCGGTCCGGGGATCGATGGGCCGGACGCCCGGAAGGGGGCGGCTCGCATCCCATGGATGGGTCCCGCCGGTGAGCGCCTCGTACAGGGTGACACCGAGCCCGAACAAGTCGCGGTCGGTGTACCCGCCTGCATCGGCAGGGACCTGGTCTAAGTCGGGCGGGCTGTAACGGGGGCTGGTGTAGGTGTGCCCCTCGGAGGAGTCGGAGGTCTTCGCGATCCCGAAGTCGATCAACTTGACGCCGTCGTCGGTCCACAACAGGTTGCTCGGCTTGATGTCGCAGTGCCACACCCCGAGGTCGTGGATGTGTCGCAGTCCGCGCGCGGTGTCGACGGCGAGCCGCAGTACGTCCGCCGCTCCCATCCGGCCGCCCCGGATCACCTCGGCGACGTCCTTGCCGTCGACGAACTCGAAGACCAGGTATGGATACTCGTCTGGGGTCGGCAGCCGGTCTGCGTCCACCATCGCCACCACGTTGGGATGCGGCGCGCCCTGAAGCCGCGCCAGGACATCGGCCTCGCGGCGCAGCCGCTCCAGGACGGAGTCCCGGTCCCGCAGGACCAGCTTCACCGCCCGGTCGACGCTCCTTATCGTGTCGTACACCCGGTAGGCCACCCCGAACGAGCCGGGACGGCCAAGCCTCCGTCGTACGAGGTACTTCGTGCCGAGCTGGAAGTCTGCCGGCAGGTCCCGGTAGAACTCCGGGCCACGCGGGGCGTCCAGGTTCTCCGGCCCGCTGTCGGCGGAAGGTGGTCCAGCCGGAGCAGCGGCTGAGGAGCCGATGCGCTTGGCGGGCGCTCTGCTCGCGCCGATGGCAAGGTCCAGGCGGCGCAGTGCCTCGATGGCAGTGGGCCGTGCGACCGGGTCCGCGGCACACAGGGTCTGGAGCCAGTGTGCGAGCTCTACCCGCACCCCAGCGCTCTCCAGGCCCCCGGCGGGAAGCCGTCCGGCCGCACCGGCCTGCTCGGTGGCCGAGGAGAAGGGCAGCTCGCCGGTGAACAGCTGATAGCCGATCACTCCGACCGCGTACACGTCCGCCGCCATGCCCATGGCGGCGGGATCGGCATGGCACTCGGGCGCCAGATACGCCGGGTCGGCAACCCGGTGTGCCTGGAGGCCCACGGTGTGCAGGCGGCGCTGCGCGGTCTTGGCGTACTCGAAGCCCGTCAGCATTGCCCGGCCGTCCTGGGCGATCAGGATGTTCGACGGAGTGAGCTCGCGGTGGGCGATCCGACGGCTGTGGGCGTGGGCAAGCCCACGCAGGACGTCGCGGACCGTCCGCAATTTGGAGTCTGCGGTCAGCGCATCGGCGCTGCCACCACCCGTCAGATGCAGCTTCAGGGCGTGCCCAGGAACGTCCTCGAAGACGGTGACGCACACACCCTGGTCGTCGTCGGCGAGGAAGTCCCGCACCCCGACGACATTCGGATGCGAGGGCAGTTTGCCGAGCGCCTCGTAGGCGATCCCGATCTGCTTCCGCTCGAGGATCCGCTCAGCCGCCGGGGCGTACGGGTCGGTCTTGCGCACCTGAAGCCGGACCGTCCCTGAACCCTGCACCATCAGGGCGTGCTTGGCGCGGTACTCGGCGAGTACGTCGACGCCCTCGGCGTGCTGGGACTCGCTGAGCTTCTCGATCACCTGCCAGTTGCCGAACCGGAGTGGGCCGGAGGGCGCCCGGGAGACCCCGCGGACTGTGCTGACGATCGCCTCGTGGTGGGCAGAGACGTCGATGTCGAACCGGCCGGACGTCACCGGCACCCGGCCGGCATCGGCCAGCCGCCCGATCAGGCCGTCCAGGGTGACGGTGGCCTTCGCGTCGCGCTGCAACGGGGTCGAGTCGGTGAGGGCAGCGTCCGCGGCGGTCAGAACGACCAGCGCGTCGGTGTAAAGCCGGGAAAGCGGCAGGTGCGCGGTCTCCAGGATCGTCTTGAGCTGCTTGGCATGGCTCTGCAGCTTGGGGACCGGGCTGCGGAACGGGGCGCGGCGCGCCGGGTACCAGCGGCTCCCGTCGGTTTCGATCCGGCCGTAGGTGCCCTTCACGTCGATGACGTACACCGCGTGCCCGGTCACCACAACGAGATCGACCTCGAAGAGCCGCTCTCGGTCCCGGCTCGGGATTTCGACGGAATGCAGGACCGTCCAGTCGTCGGGGGCGTGATCACGCAGGTGCGCGATCACCCTCCGCTCGGCATCGTTGACGGCCTCCCCAACAGCAACGATCCTGGCTCCCATTACCTGGCGGCCTCCTCGATGGCGGCGGTGAGCAGCGCGAGCGCCTTGTCCTCCAGGACGTCGGCGCGGCCGCGGCAGTTGTAGGCGTAGCGGACGGTGGCGGCGATGCGGGTACGGTCTTCTGGTGCCGCGAGCGGAACAGGTAGATCCCTTAGGAACCTGGGGTGGTACTCCTGCTGCTTCCCTCCCACGCTCATGGAGCGCAGCGCCCTGAACACCGCTTCGGACCTGAAAAAGGCGAAGAGGTAGGCGCCAGATACCTTGGAGTCGCCGCTCACTACGCGCACATAGTCCTGGCTGTAGGCGTGCTGGAGCCAGGAGCCCGTGATGAAGACCGAGCGACTGTAGACCTCGTTCTCCCCAAGCGTGCCCCGCGCCGCGACCAGGACTGTCTCGTCCTGCAGGCGGATATCGTCGGGAGCCTGAGCTTCGTTGATCCACCGGCCTTCGGGACGGAGCCAGAATGACTGACGCTGCCCGATCAGACGAACACCGTGCTCCGGATTGCTTTCGATCCTCTTGAAACGGGCTCCCGTGCTCAGCGTTCCGCCAGAGCAGATCGCGCCCAAGGCAGAGCCTGGCACCGATCCCAGCTTCTCCAGCAACCTCCGCGCCCTCGGCGCGAAGTTCAGCGCCCGGATCGAGGTCGGCCCCGCGCTCTCCACCGCGAACCCGAGGTCCCGGTCCTGCTGGTGCCAGCCGATCTCGTTCAGCTCGGAGAGCCCGTTGCTGTCGAAGAAGTCTTTCGTCGCGGCCACCAGATCCTTCTGGCACCGAGCCCGCAGCTCCGCACTCTTCTCGATCAGTTTGTGGATCCGCTCCTCCAGAGCCGCATCGAACCGCGGCACCGGAAGCCCCGCGATGTGGTGCGGCTCGATGTGCTTCACGGCCGACCCGTAGACCGAGCCCCGCACAAGCACCTCGCCGAACTCACTGAGCAGGAAGGCGTACAGGTACCCCGGCTTGATCCTTTCCGGATCGGCTTCGACCTTGAGGGTGTCCTGCGAGGACCAGACCCCCTTCATGTCCGGGCGGACATAGGCGCGCCTGCCGGCGTTGAACCCGGAACACGAGATCAGAGTCATGCCCGGCTTGAGCTCCAGATACGACAGCGCCGCCGACTCGGCGTCGGTCTTCCGCAACCGGGGCAGGCCGGTGAGGTCGGCCGCCATCATGTCCTTCGTCCCCAGGAACGGCACACTGTGCTCGGGATCCGTGAGGTAGACCCGCCGGAACATGGGCCCGTTGAAGATCCCTCCGTTGTGCCCAGCCGTCAGGCCCTCCAGCCGTTCCGTCTTCGGAACCCGCTTGAGCATCTCCTTCATCGCCAGCGCGCCCGAGACGTACGGCGACGCGTCCAGCCGGAGCCCCTGGTCCGCGAACCAGCCGGACATCACGGGGTTGGCGAGGTCGGCGACCTTCATGCGCCCGCCCCCGCAGCCTCGCGCGGGTCGATACCCGGCACCGGGTACTCGGCCCGGAACTCCCGGTACTTCTCAGCGATCACCGGCAGATCGTTGTCGATGACCTTCTTGCTGTGCCTCAGCGGCCGGGCTACTTCCTTGCCCCGAATGTTGAGCCGTTCGACCACGACCGAGGTCTCGACCACGGGCTCGCCGTCGGGTGTGCGCTTGTACAGCTCGTTTCCTCGACGGTCGAAGCCGACCTTCTCGGCGACCGCCATGAAGACCGGATACGCCTTCTCCGTCTTCATCCTCCAGTTACGCACTTCCTGCTCGGTTTTGCGCTTCAGGAAGAGCAGCGTGGTGAGGATGTTGACGTTGGCGTCGACGATGAAGGTCTCCACGGGAAGCTCGACGCTGGCGAGGACCCAGCAGTGCTCCAGGATGTAGCGGCGGATCGCCTCGTCAGTCGGTCCGGGGTTCGACAGGATGCCGTTGGGCAGGACGATGCCGATCCGTCCGCCGGGTTTGACCCACTCGATGGCCCGCTGGATGAAGAGCTGCTCGGGGGCCATGCTCTTCGGCGTGCTGGTCAGGCTCGCCGTGGGCTCTCCCGTCACCGGGTCGCGCCCCCACGACCTGGCGATGCCCTGACGGAAGTCGCCGAGCACCGATTCGTCGCTGATCGGGATGTCCGCGCCGAACGGCGGGTTGGACAGCAGTACGTCCACGGTCTCGCCGAGCGGAATCTGTTTCTTCGCCTTCTCGACATCCGCAAGGTGTCCGCGCGGGAATGCGAGCGAATCCATGTGGAAGATATTGCCCGTGGTCTGCGCGAGCATCATGACGTCCATGGTCGTCGCCCGCACCAGGAATTGGTCGAAGTCGGCACCGAATAGGTGCTTTTCCGCGTACTCCTTGAGCAGATCGCCGTAGCGCACCTGCTCCTCCTTGGTATCGGGAAAGCCCAAGGTGCCAGCCTCATTCTTCCAACTGTCGCGCAGGTGCTTGAGGGTGGCCTGGAGGAAGCCGCCGGTGCCGCAGGTCGGGTCGAGGACGGTCTCGTCCTGCTTCGGATCGAGCATCTCCACCATGAGGTCGACCGCGACTCGAGGGGTGAAGTACTGCCCGCGGTCTCCGCGCAGGTTGGTGCCGACGAGTTCCTGGTAGGCGATGCCCTTGGCGTCGATGTCCGAGGCGCTGAGGTCGTAGTGGGCGAGCTCGCTGACGATGAAGGCGAGCGCCTGGTCGGACAGGGTGATCTCGTCGGTGGGCTTGAAGACCTCGCTGTACTGGATCTTGACGTCCTCGAAGAGGCTCCGCACCCGCTTGGCGATGGCGGCGCGCCCGTCTTCCTCGAACATCTCCTTCAGTCCGGTGCGGAACCGCCCGTGACCCGTGCCCCGGCTGACGCGCTCGTCATACATCTTGGCGAACAGCAGGTAGAGGAACTGCCAGAAGGCGGCGTCCTTTGGCATGCCCTCGTTGCCGTGAATGTAGTTGTGGCAACGCTGGAAGGCGGCCTTGAGTCGTTCCGGCTCGGCCAGACGCAGTCGCTGGTGCGAGGCGACGGTACGGCTGCCGTCCGTCCCGTCGGTGATCTCCCAGTCACTGCGGTCCTCGAAGTTCACACCAAAGTCGTCGACCACCTTCTTGAGGAAGAAGTAGTCGGCGCCGTCCGTCCACATGCCGTGTGCGCACAGCGGACGGCCGTCATTGCCCATCAGTTCCTGGAGCTCTTCCAGGTCCTTCCGCGCCTGGTCGGGCATGCGCAGCTTGAAGACGTTCTTGGTCTGCTTGGGCTCGGGCTTGCAGATCACCACCCGGCGTAGATTGGCCGTGGTGTGAGCCATGCCCGACTCGAAGACCGCGATGTCGGCCTTTTTGGTGCGCTTCCGTTTGGCACCCTCTTCACTGACCGTGAGGGCGAAATCACGCTCCATGTCGCCGGGGTCGATCCCGTACTCGTGGACAAGCGCGCGAGCGATGCGCTGGCGGACCTTCTCCTTGGGTGTCTCTTTGATCGCCTTGCCGCTGATGTAGTCGGCGACCTCGCCCTCCTTCAGGGCGACGACCTGGGACTCTTCCTCCCCCGCCGCCCGGCCCGCGTTCTCTCCGGGCTGCTGCGGAATATCCAGGTCCAAGGTCAGTTCCTCCATCGGCTTGCCGCTTCTTTCCTGTGCTCAGTCGTACCGGCGGCGACGATCTCAGTGGGCATCCCGGAATCGTCGCCACCTGGGCCACCGCCTGCGATCCTACGACCGCAGGGACGGGTCGCCGGCACCTCTCCCGGGGAGGTCGTGCCATGCGTTCGGACGCTGCGCGACCTTACAGCGAGACACTGACAAGGAAGGGCGCTGGCGCCCCGTCGCCGCTTACCGTCAGGCCCCCGCCGTATCGGGCTCGCCATCCGGTGCCACCTCGGGCTCGACCCCCACGAGCAGGTCCGCCTCCGCGCGGGCACGCTCCGCGAGCTCCGCGAGCGACCCTGCCTCCGGCAGGAACCACCGCACCGGACCCTGCGCGGCGCGGTCCACGCCGGACGCCTCGTAGCGCATCTTCCGCGCCAGCCCGCTGGGCGAGTACCACTCTCCGTCGTGACGCCACTGCAGCTGGTTGCTCGCACTATTCCGCCACACAGCCTGGGTCCGGCTCGGCTCCTGAGCGAGCCATTCCGTCATTTCCCGACGCTCAGGGGCGGAGTACGGTCGGAACTCCAGGATCGCGCCCTCCTCGATCGTGCCCAGCTCGATGAGGGTCTTCACAGCATTGACCTGACGGCCGGCCTGAGGCGCCGCCTGGTAGTCGGAGATCAGCTCCGGCACGGGCCCGTCCGACAGCATGCCGCGCATGGCCATACGGGCCACCTGACGGATCCGCTCCGTGTTGCGCACCGCGGCGATGATGTGGCTGGTGGGGCCGTACTCGAGGTCGATGGCCTGGAGAGACCGCGTCAGTGCCTCGTCGACCAGCTTCGGCACGCGCTGCAGCTGGGCATCCCAGTCGAAGCCCTGGTCCGAGAGCTCGCGGGTGTCGAGCTGCCGGAAGACCACGTGCGTGACGAGCAGGTCCCCGTAGCTGGCCATGGACGCCGCGCGCCACACGAGCTCTTCCCGCTTCTCCTCCAGGCTGGCCCGGACCGCGCGCAGCAGCAGGACGCACCTCCACACCCGACGGGCATCCGGATCCGTCCCGAAGAGGGCCTGATAGGTATCGTCCTCCCAGATCTCTCCCTGCTCACGCTTGGCGACGGCGGCGTACTCCGCGTTCGGATGCACGGCGGCGAGCGCCTCCGCGGCCTCCGTGAGCGTGCAGCCGTGCTCGGCGTCGGGCTCCTTCTCGCCCCGCTTGATCACATAGGCGAGGCTCAGCTCCAGGGCGAACTCGTCGCGCAGCTTGTTCTGCACCGGGTCGAGCGACTTGAAGTCCCGCTCTTCGATCGGGTTCTGCGTGTTGGTGTTGGTCGTCACCTGGTCGCCGAAGCCCGGAGGGCAGTCCTCCAGTGAAATGAGCCGCACCAGAACCCGTCCCGTGCGGGAGACGTCCGGGTTCTCGTCGTACGACTTGTAGATGGCGTTGACGGTCTGCGCCCCGTTGACCACGCTCGCGCCGGTGACGAGGAAGTCACCGACGCCGCCGGGCACCGCCTTGCGGGTGGCCTTGATGGTCTCGCAGAGGATGGTGATGCCGTTGCTGAAGTACCAGAAGTGCTCGGGCGAATCGGTCAGCGTGCTGCGGATCTTGACGTTCACGTCGGTCAGGTCGAGGGCGTCCCGGATATTGCGTGCGAACAGCCCTCGACGGTGCTCTCCGTACAGTTCTGCGATCTCCGGGACCGTCATGGTGCCGTAGAACGCCTTGTACGGGCTGGTCTCCTGGCCAAAGCCTTCAAGCCGGATCGTGGAGTCGACCTTCGGGGCGGCGGCGTCCCCGAGGACCGCACGGTGGAAGTCGCGGAGGTCGAGAACCTTGTAGTCGACCATGTCCTCGACGTCGTTGAGTTTCTTGATCTTCCGCTCAAGCAGTTCACGCACATCGCGGTTGATCGGCTCGGTCCTCATCAGGGCGAGAACCACGGTGATCTTGGGTGCCACAGTCTTGCCGTCGTAGCACTCGTCCAAGACCTTGGCGTGCCGCTGGAACCGCCGGTTGAACTTGGAAAACTTGAGATCGAGGAGCAGTTCGACGCCCTCCATCATCTTGTGCGCATCGGCCTCGTTGAAGCCGCCCTTGCCCTTGTCACTCCACTTCGCCTGCACCAGGCAGATACGAGCGGGCCGGGGGCGACGGTCGATGGCGATGGCATCGAGCCCACGGTCGTCCTCGCCGTCGAACACCGCCTGGCCGCAGGCGGCGTCACTTCCCTGGTGCTCGATCTGCACGGCCAGGGCCGCCAGGGCACGGCTCAGGAAGCGCTGATGGAGATTGTCACCGGACAGGTGCGCAACGTCGGACATGTCGATGAGTCCGGTAAACCGCTCCTCAAGAACTCGCCGAACGGATCGGATCTGCACCACGCTCACGCCGCACCCCTTGGTCAACCCCGATGATGAGTTCACCGTATCCGGTGAAGAGTCGGGGGGAGGAGTGAATTCCGGGGCTCCCGTGTGGTCGAGGGAGGGGCTTCGTGCGCAACGACGACGAGTCCTTGAGGAGATCTTCGCCCAGGCTCGCCCGGACGACCCACGGCTGGTGGAGACCCGACGCGTGCAGGCCGCCGTACTGCTCGCGGGCGGCGGCTATCGTCGGGCGCTCACCGCCCTCCAGTTGCTCACGTCGGTTGTGTCCGGGATGGAAGGGCCGGAGAGCGAGGACGTGCGCGAGAACCGGCAGCAGATCGCGCTGTGCCACGCCGCGCTCGGTGAGCTTGAGCAGGCCCTCGACGCGTATCGTGCGTTGCTCCCGGGCTCGAAGAACGGGAAGGCCCTCGCTCTCCGGCAGAAGATCGCCGATCTCCTGCTGGCGTTGCACCGCGTGCGGGAGGCCGCCGAGGTGCTGCGCGGTCTGCTGCACAAGCTGGACCCGACGAGCCCGGAGGCCCGGCGCGTCCGCGAGCTCCTAACGCGTATCGAACTCACCGGTGGCACCGGGCGCTGAACGGGGCCCTTCCTCCCATCCCCACAAACCGGCAGGAGGTCGGCTGTGCCGCGCTTCGCCTTCGGCATCAGCTTTAGCGCGGAGCTCCACAACGTTCAGCCCCCTGTGAAGTAGAGGGTCTTCGAGTCTCCCCGCCGACGCGGGGGTGGCCCGAAGGTCTGACGCGGCGATGTGGGCTTGCTGCGCACTTCCCGCCGATGCGGGGGCCGACCCGAAGGAACCGCCAGATGGCCGCTGCAATGTGCTTCCCGCTGATGCGAGGGGGTCCGAAGGCGCTTGGGACCACGCCAAGGGAGGGCGGTGCTCCACGCCGGCGCGGGGCTGATCCGTCGATCATGAGCGCCATGGTGTCGAGGACGTGCGGGACGTGGACGGCGGCCGGACCGGTGTTCGGTGTTCATCCGTCCGGCCGCGATGTCCCAACGGCAACCGACGGTGGCGGTACTGAGTCCGTCGCCGACGGCGGGTTCCAGCCGTGGGTCACCGCCTGGGCTGCTTCTCCACCTGCCGCGCCGTGTCCCTGTTCGGGGGGTTGGCTGGATTGAGAGTGAGCCACGCGGTGAGCGCGGCATGCAGTTCGACGACGTCGTCGCGGTGCAGCCTCGCACCGTAGTGGATGGGCAGGCGCACTTCGTCCGCGGTGACCGAGTATCCGAAAGGGGAATGCGTTGGTCCGGTGAACTGTGTGCCGTTGCCGAGCAGGCGTCGCAGCTCAGCAGCGCGTGGTGTCAGCGCAGCGGGGGCTGGGCGTGGGGCGGGGACGGGGCCGCGGGGTCGGGTGGGTGCGCCGATCGCGGCGTAGAACGTGTAGATGGCGTCCTCAAGCTTCTGGGGCTTGGAGGGGGCGGCGCCGGCGAACTCGCCGAGCAGTTCTGGGGCGGCCGGGTCCGCGAGGTGGTCTCGCGCGCCGGCCAGCGGCGGTTCCCCGGCCTGGAGTCGCACGCATGTCGGCGGGATGAGTACCTCGTGGTATCCGCGGGCTGTGTACTTGGTGTGCAGGCTTCGCAGGTTCATGATGCGGGCGTGGACGGGGTTCTCGCCGATCGGCATCCGTGGTCGTGAGGCTCTGCCGAGTTGCCCGTACAGCCCGCTGGCCAGATGCAGCCGCCCTGTTTGGGTGACCAGTGTCGTGACCTGGTGCGTGCCGTTTCCCAGCCGGAACCCCACCACCGTCGTCGGCATCGATCCTCCTACCGGTTCTCGACCAGGACCGTACCGGGTCCCTACGGGGCTGGTCTCTGCTTTGCCGAACCAAGGCACCGGGGGCGCGGCGCCGGGCCCACTGTTCGATTGACGAGCCCTGATAGCTCCTTGTGGTAGCCAGCGCGAACAAGGCGAAGCTAGGGCGGTGGCGGTACAGGCCGGATCGGTAGGCGGTGTGTCAGTGGAGGCTGGTGCGAGAGGGCTGGGTTCCGGCCTCCGGATCGCGGGATCCAGGGAGACGCTGGGACGGAGAGGGCGGTGTTGCGGGGTCGAGCACGACGGAGCCGGCCTCACGGGCCAGGAGCCGGTGCGTGCCTTCCCAGGTGCGTGATCTGCCTCGGTCGCGGCGCTCTTCCCAGCGTTCCTGGAGACGCATGCCGGCGAAGATTGCGAAGGCGCAGAGGAGGATGGTCACGATCAGTGCGTAGATCGGGGTGTAGTGGTTGTCGAACATGGATCGGTGTTCGTCGACTTGGCGGGCGTTGATGCCGAGGAAGCCGAAGAGCAGGCTGAGGGTTCCGCTGACGGTGGTGACGAAGGTGACGGCGACGACGGTGCGGACGCGGCGGCGGTCGGCGGCTCGCTGCTCCATGCTTTCGACCGAGGTCAGCTCAGCGGCGATGGCGTTGCCCAGGCGGTTGAGCATGAGTCCGATGGTGGCTGCGCGATCGGTGACTCCTATGGCGGCGAACAGTTCCTGATGGAAGCTCTCGACGCGTAGGGCGGGGACAAGCACGCCGATTTCTCCGCCGGCCTCGACGCTGTAGCTGAGTTCGACTTCGAGTTGGCTCAGCCCGTCGGAGATGTCCTCCAGCTTGGTGCGTCGGTCGTGTGCACCCCCTTGGCCGGTGGCGCGGTGTCGGAATCGGTGCACGTAGGTGTAGGCGACTGCTCGGATCTCGCGGAGGCGAGCTGCGGAGCCCACGGCTTGCACGGCGGAGAGCAGGACGCAGTTCTCGATGTAGTCCTGGTGGCCGCAGATGAGGCTGACGTACGGGCCCAGCGCGCCCACGGTGGTAGGACGCCGGTTGAGTTCTGCGGGGTAGCGGATCGAGCTGTGTTCGGCGCGGTAGGGCAGGTCGGTGCGGTAGATGACGCGCTGGACGATGTCGTCGTTCGGAGCCTGATCCGGTGTGTCGAGGCTATGGAAGACCAGTTGATGCCGTTCGGGCAGGAACCCTGGAACCGTCCCGTCACCGGTCGGGCCGCAGCCGATCCGGTCCGCCGCCAGCTGTTCAAGCGGCTGGCCTGCACAGGTGACGCTGGCGTAGTACAGGTCCTCCAACAGGGGGATGGCCTCGATGAGCGTCCCCGGTACATCCAAAGTCAGGGCGACGACTACTTGGCCTGAGGGGACAAGGAAGTGCCACAGCTGCGCTGAGACCGCCTCACCGGCGCACCAGCGCTGACAGGCAAGGCTGGAGCAGTCGAGCGATTCACGTCTGAGGACCCGTGGTAATTGCTGGTCAGATGTGTTGTAGTACCTGGCCAGCCGCCCCAGGTTAAGGACGTCTCCTGGACGTCCCGCGGCCTGATCGACCTTGGCAGGGTCATAGGTCCAGTGGGTCGCGTAGACGGTTGTCAGGCGCAGGCTCTCCCTGGAGGCATAGGGATCGAAAGGTAACGGGTTCTCCCCGTCAGAGCGCGTGCCAGCGCCGCTCACGGTCTTCCTTCCGTAGAGAGTCCATGCGGAGAGCGAATTCGGCTGCTGCTGGCCCGGATTGGGAGTTCTGCATCAGCCAGGTGGTCATGCCCAGCTCCCGCACGGCGCGAAGCGCCTCGTATCCGTGCCAGTCGGTGACATTCCAGTCGTACGTTCGACAGAAAGCGGTGTAGTCGGTGGGCGACAGGCCGAACCTGTCGACGGCCGTAGCGGTCGGGATGAGATCCCAGGCGCGGGGACCGATCGCGACAGCTTCGTAGTCGATGAGGAGCACCTGACCGTCGCGTGCCAGCAGATTCCCCCGGTGGGCATCCCCGTGGATCAGGCCTCCGGTGTCATCAGCCATGATGCTGCGGAAGGCCGATTCGCTGCGGTCGCACGCTTCGGTGAGGAACTCAACATCCTGTCGTTCGATGCCCTGGGCAAGCGCGAGACGGCGCCGCATGATCGGGAAGGGATCGAGTACGGGAAGAGGGAAGTCAGGGCGGGGCAACGCGTGGAGGTCACGCAGGAGGCCAGCGAGACCCACCACGTCGGGTTCGACCTGGCTCGGGGGCACATACTCCCAGAACGTAACGAGCCTGCCTTCCGCCTGGACTGGCTGCGGTAGTTCATCGCAGGTCCGGACAGCTGGGAAGTCCTGTGAAGCGAGCCAACGTGAGATCGCCAGCTCTTTGACGACCTTCCGCTTGATGTCTTCGGTATCGGCCCGGGCCACTCGAACGACGACGCCCTCGGACCGCAGCGCGTAAATCGCGTTCTCGCCCAGCCGCAGCAGATCAACGTGCTGAGGGGCCAGTCCCACTTGGCTGCATGCCGATGCCAGAGCTCGTGATGCGCTCGCTTGCGTTAACCCCTCGCCATTCACGACAGAGTCCATCTGCCCCAGCCTCATGGTCGCAGCTCTGCGCTGTCAAGCACGATATGAGGCACCATAGTTACCACTGATCTGGAGAGTTTGGACGCCTCATACGCTCGCCGTCAGCGAGCCGGGCGCGTAGATGATCGGTAGCGCGCGGGACTGACTGTCAGCGTTGCCGCTGGCGCGCGGAGCGTGGATCGAGGTCGTAGGGCATGTGACGACCGCCCTCACGGGGCGGCGACCGTGGCCTGTACAGCCACCGTGCTGATTCTCGTTCGGGCTGGAGAAGACGAAACGCGCTTATGGGGATTTGCAGTTTCTGGGCCGTTGGCGCGCTGCGCGATGGGCAGATCACGGAGCTGGAGCCGATGGCCGTTTCGGCGAACCGGCCCGCGGTTGCACGGCCGTCGGCGGTGACGGCCTGCTCTCGCCGGTGGCTGATCTCTTCCACGCGCTGGAACCAGACGCGCCAGGGTCCTGCCGGGCTGGTCCGGCGAATGCGTTACTGACAGCCGCCGAGGTGCGCCGCCGCCTGCCGGAGGGCACGGTGCCCCGAACTCGCTGGCATCGACGGATTCCTGTCCCGCCTGCGGCGGTTTGCCTCCTGAGTACTCGTTCCAGGGTGCTCGGCAAGGCGTGCTTCTATGTCTTTCCGGTAGGTCACCCGATCGCCCGCCTTGGAGCCAGCACAGTGCCAGCCAGTCCGCCGGAGGGGCGCATTGGGGGGGAGAACGTAACGTGACGACAGCAGAGGGGGATCCCGCCACGGCGGGATCCGAGGGCATGCCCGCAGATCGGGACCGTACCGTGCCTCGGGTTCGCGACCTGACATGGCCCACGCTGTGCGCTCTGCAGACCCTCGGACGCGAGGCCACTAACGCAGAGATCTACGAAGAGGTGGTTCGTCGCGAGGGCTATTCCGAGACACAGCAAAGCGCCCTCCATAAGGACGGCCCTCAGACGGTGATCGACTACCGCCTGGGCTGGACACGCACCGTCCTCAGGTTCGGTGGGCTGATCGACAGCTCGCGCGCCGGACGCTGGACGATCACAGAGCTCGGAGCCAGGGCGCGTCAGGAGGACATGCAGGCGTTGCAGCGGCGGTACAACGACGAGCGGAGGGGCAATGGCCCCCGCAGGCGCGGGTCAGGCAACTCGCCCGTGAATGACGCAACGCAGGTGAGCGCACCCGAGGAACCTCCGGAGGCCCAAGACGGTGAGCCCGACTGGCGCACCGTGCTGCTGGAGACGCTTTTCGCTATGAAGCCGGATGCCTTCGAGCGGCTGGCCGAGCGGCTGCTACGCGCGGCGGGCTTCGTGAACACCCAGGTCACGGGCAAGAGCGGCGATGGTGGGATCGACGGCGTCGGTGTCTACAGGCTTTCGCTCCTGAGTTTCCCCGTCTTCTTCCAATGCAAGCGGTACCGCAAAAGCGTCAGGGCCCCGGAGGTACGCGACTTCCGGGGCGCGATGGCCGGGCGCGGGGACAAGGGTCTGTTGATCACGACGAGTTCCTTCACTCAGCAGGCGCGCGACGAGGCCACCCGGGACGGCACCAAGCCGATCGACCTCATCGACGGGGAGCAGCTGTGCGATCTCATCAAGCAGCACAGCCTGGGAGTGGAGACGCGCGTCCGGCAGGTCGAGGACGTGTCTGTGGATCGAACGTACTTCGAGACGTTGTAACGCATCGGAACAAGATCCTTGGCGCGGCCGCACTGAGTGGACACCAGGCACACAATGAGCCAGGCGTACCGGCCGCCGACCTCCGGGTGGCCTGATCGGTTACGCCGAAGATGGGGCGTGGATCCGACTGCACGCCGCGGCGGAGGGCAGCATGGCCGATGACCTACCGCGGGCGCCACGCGCCGACTGCGTGGCAGGTCACCCGATCGCCTGCTGTCCTGGATCGGCGCAGCGGCGAGCCCGTACCCAGATGCTGCCGTTGGGCGGTTTCATGCCTGGCCTCTGGCCTTCAACGGTTGGGCTCTGGCTGGAAAGTGACGATGCGTCGTGCGCAGCAAGGCGGCGGACCGCGGCGTCGGTACCTCAGCACGAGGCTCTCAGCTACGCTTGCGCGTCGCAGTGATCTAGCTCAACAGAGTGTCGAATGCACTGGCGATACGGGGGGCATGTGAATTACAACGAGGACTGGGACCGTCGGCTCAATCCCTTCCGCTACAACTCTGATGGCACGTTGACTGATGCTGCGCGGAAGCAGAACGTTGCCATGCAGCTCAACTCGGCCAACATCGACGGATACGCCGGCGCAGGGAGCGGGCAGGCGTCAGTGCACATCGCCACGCTGACCAAGGCGGAGAGTGCCCTGGAAGCGATCCGCTCCGACACTGACCAGGTAGGCCTGGCTGCCCTGAACGCGACCGATGACTCGGTCATCGGCCTACGGGGCTGGGAGAGTGCGGGCGGGCTTGACGCCATGCGAGCGCGTTGGGCGGACGAAGCCGTCAAATTCAGTGAGCAGCTGTCTGATGCGTGCGCAAACCTGCACAACACCGCTACGGCGTACAAGGACACCGATCGGGGAGAGCAGGCCCGGATGAACTCGATCAACCACGGGGGCAAGTGAAAATGGTCGATTTCTCCGACATCATGCACGCCAACCTCGGCAAGCTCAAATCGGCTGCCGACGAATGGCATCTCGTTCCGAAGAAGTACCAGGGTCTCACTGAATCATTCGATGCGCGCGTTGCCAATCTCTTAAAAGCCGACTGGGAGGGCGAGGCCGCCGACAAGGCTCAGGGTGCCCTGGCCAAGCTGCGCAAGCAGTACCAGGCCGCAGCCGATGAATCCCGCGACATCGCGCGACTCCTCCAGGATGCGCATGAGGAGCTCCACACCCTCCAGAAGCAGCTCCGCCGGATCGTGGAGGAAGATGCCCCGGCCGACAAGCTCAAGGTCACCGAGGATGGGACCATTGTCGACGCCGACCCCACTCGAAGCGCAGGACGCAATGCTGATCCCGATCACACGTACCTCAAGCAGCGGGACGAGAAAATCCAGGCGTTGCGAGGCCGCATCGCTACGGTGGTCAAACGTGCGACTGTCGCCGACGAGGGACTGAATTACGCGCTGCGTCGTGATGCGAACGGCGCGAAGAACCTCGGGTTCAACACCAAGGTCCACACCTCACTCGACGCGGCCGAAGCCGATCAGGCCTTGGCGCTGACCAAGAGTGGCGGCAAGCTCTCTGACAAGCAGCTCAGCCAGCTCAATCGCATCCTTGAAGTCAAGGAGCATGACAAGGAGTTCTCGGAGCGGCTCGCTGTCGGCATGGGACCCAAGGGAGCCCTGGCTTTCTGGGCCAAGGTGGCCGATCCGGAGCAGAAGCCCTACCAGCCTTCGACCGAGCCCGACAAAGAGCGTCGCGCCCTGCTCAAGCACTTGCAGGAGAACCTGGGCACCACACTGGGAACCGCCACCCACAGTGACAGCGCCGCTATGAAGCACTGGAAGAGCGAGATGCTCGATCTGGGGCCGCGGCGGCTTGGCTCCGGCGATGCGGCGAACCCGTACGGATTCCAGGTGATGAGCAACCTGATGCGGCATGGTAATTACGACTCGGACTTCCTCAAGGACTACGGGAAGAAGCTTCTTGATACGGATCGGAATTTCAATCCGTCGATCAAGGGTGCCCCCAACCCCTGGACATACCAAACCGAGTCCGATCTGAACTTCGGCAGCTCCAAGGACCGGGGAAACGACCCCATGACCGGATTCATGGAGGCGCTCGGCCACAACCACAAGGCGTCCACGGGCTTCTTCGGGTCCGACAAGGATCTCGAGTACCTGATGAAGGACCGTGTCTGGCCGGACGACTCGACGCCGGACGGGGACACCAAGGACGGCCTCGCGGGCTACAGCTCCCTGGGCCACGCCCTGGAGGCAGCGACGACCGGCCATGACTTCGGCACTCCACCCGAGCCCGGTGCGCCCCACACCAAGGACGAGGCAGAAGTGATGAGCAAGGTCATCACCACCGTCTCCAAAGACGACAGCACCATCCACGACGGCATGGGCGGCAGCCTCGGCAGGATGTCGGCCGAATATATGCCGGACATTCACCACCTGCTTTCCGGAGGGCGCGATGACGGTACCTCCGATGGCGAGCTGGACTCGCTCTACCCACGAGGGAAGAATCCTCCGCTCCTTTTCCCTGAAGGAAATGGGACGCGCGATATAACCCGTTTTCTGTACACGGTGGGCAAGGACCCAGACGGGTTCGCCGGTATCAACTACGGCCAGACCCAGTACACCAGTGAAGTGCTCAACTATCATTTCGCCCACCCGGACGCCAACGACAGGACCAACTCGGAGACCCTGGAAGAGCTCACTCGTCGGGGTGGCCAGATCGAAAGCATTATCGACAACGGGCGTAAGGATGCAGTTGTTCAGGGCGCCGTGGACAACGACTCGAAGTTCAACAAGGCGCTGGCCGACAGCGGTGGTTGGGCGAAGACCATTGTCGGAATCGGCGTCGGGGTCGGCACCAGCCACATCGTGTCACCCATCGGAGGGGCACTCGTGGGCGCCGCGGCGGGAGATGTGAGTGGCAGGCTCATTGATTCCATCACCGGGGGATTCGTACGCGACCCCAAGGGTGATGCCCTCTACAGTGCTGCCGGCGAGATGGAGAACAATCAGGAATCTCTGCGCACAGTCACCGAGCGCGCCGCTTCCCTGGCCAACGCGAACCATCCCTCGGGGCTGTCAAGACAAGACATACAGGCCGCCGTACAACGCGGAGCTGAGGACGGCAACTCACTCGGCTTCGTCTCCGTGAAGGGCAACATCAATGACAAAGCCAGCTCCTGACAACGCGCCCGCTCGACAAGAAGATGCAGCGCGGCGCGCCCCTCGGGGGCGGCGCTTGGTGACGGTGTTTGCCGCCCTTGTCGTGGGTGTCGGCGGCACCCTGGCAGTGGAGCGCACCCTGCTCAGCCCGAACACAACCGATGATGTGGCCGATATCTGTGGGGGTACTGTGGTATCCACCGACGTTGGCCCCGTCACCCGGAATATCCCAAGAGATCCATCCGTGACTTCCTCATGGGTGGATTACGCGCGGGATGGTTCCCTTCTCGAAAACTGCACTGTATCGGCTGGCAATACCCAGGCTCTTCGAGTCACTGCAAACCTTGAGCGAGGATCGACCACAGACTGGGAACGATTCACGAGATCGCAAATCCCCGGTGCAGCCGGGCCGAAAATGACCTTCGATGCTGGCGACCGCGCTGTGTCTTACGAGAAGGACGCCGCCATACATGTGCCGTGCACCTTGCCCCGGAATCAACCCAAGAACGACGACGGCAAAGCCATTACGACTTACATTGCTGTCGTAGCACATGCCTCCGGGTCTGCCGTCGAGGGAAACGACAAACGCCGCCAGGATCTCGCTTACCTTGCCTCCCGGGTCGCTGAGCACGCTCACTCCACGATGAGATGCAAGGAGCCTCTCAACATCCCGGACGGTGTGCCCAAGGTGAAGAGTGCCGGCTGAGTCTGGCGGTGGCATTACCTCGGAGCGGGCAGGGGAGATCTCCCTCCCCCCCTGATCGTGTGTGACCTCGGACTGTGGTCGCAGGGGTCCGTGCCTCACAGTCAAGGGAGTCGAGGCCGAGCTCGACCGGCTGTTGAGGGCATTTCCCCGGCAACAGCTCGAAAATTGGCCGTTGCCAAGGAGAGTCTCGCCTGAGCGACCGGGCGCAAAGCAGCCAGATGTATGTCGATATTCGGCCAGAATATGAGGTGTTTCAGGGGCGGAACGGCCGTGGTTGACGCGCCTTCCGGGCAAGGGGTTACATTAATTAGCTGTGCCATGGGTGCCGGGCGAGTGTTTTGTGAGGACCGGGGGATTTCGGGTGACTGAGGAATATCGCGTCGATCTGAGTGCGCTACAACAGGTGATCACTCGGCTCAACTCGCTGGTGGACGCCATGGACGGGGTCGGGTCGACCGCGGAGTACAAGACAGAGCTGCCGGAGGGCTACCTGGGGCGGGAGTTCGGTGAGGAGACTGCGCTGAGGGGTGCGCACGGCAAGATGAAGCAGGAGATTGCCGGCATGGTCGCCGAGCTAAAGAGCATGATCGCTGAGGTGAGCCAGAAGTCCTCAGTGGTGCTGAGTGGTTACGACAGTCGAGAGCAAGACGTCCGCGCGTCGATGCGCTGATAAATAGAGAGGCCTCTCGCCTTACGCACCTGGGGCGAGAGAACGGGGGAGGACGGGAATGAGTAGTCGTGGGGGCGGGCACCACACAGACTTTTCGAGCCATACGCTCGAAAAGTTGAAGGGCATGGTGCAGGACGCACAGCCGGGCAAGGTTGAAGAGATCGCCGATCACTGGATGCATGTCCATGATCAGATGGCTGGCGATGCACCCGATGGCAGTGTGCGGGATCTGCTGGACAAGGCTGTGGCGGATGTTCGGGAGCACTGGCACGGCGCGGCGGCCGACGCCTTCGCCGCGCGGGCGAAGATCCTGAGCACGAGCCTCAAGCATGGCGCGCTTTATGCGAAGAACACTTCCCACACTCTGAGGTCCGCTGCGAGTGACCTTCGCGAGGCAAAAACCGCTGTTATGGCCTTGCAGGACACCGTGGGTGAGGAGAAGGGGAACGGCGGAGTTCTTCACGCCATTGGTTCGAAGATCAAGGATGGCGCGGATTGGCTGGCCGATGGCGGGCAGCGGAGCGACGAGGGTCTCAACAAGGACATCGCCAAGGGCATGAGCACAAAAGATGCTCTCGCGAAGAATGCCGACAGCCTCTCCCGCGGACGGGAGATCGCCTTGCAGGCCGCCAGCCATATGGAAAAGCTCGGGGCCTCCTACAACGCCAAGGCGCAGGACTTGGCAGGTAAGCCCCATCGCGAGCGGTGGAAGCCGATCGATCCACCGGACAGAGTCGTGCCACCGCCTGTGGTCGCGGGATCCATGGGTGCCGGTGTTGCGAGTCCGCGGAAGGGCGGCTCCAGTTCGACGAGCACGAAGACGATCAGCGGTACGTCTGCTTCAGGCGGGATGACATCGCCGCGCCCGGTGAGGACGAACGGTGCGCCCCACGAGGGGGGTTCTGCCGGTCCGGTGGTGCATCCCTCTGCACCGAAGGCTCCGCGTCCTGGTACGTCGCTGGATGGTGTGCGAGGCGGGGTTCCGACGCCCGTCGGTCCGTCGCGCGCAGGCTCTGGCGGTCCGGTAGTCGGAGGGGCCCCTCGCGACTTCGGGTCGGGGACCGGCGAGCCAGGCGTGCCTTCTGGTGGTCTGCCGCTTGGTGGCGGGCGTGGTCCGCTCGGCGGCAGGCCGGCACGCCCCGGTTCGCCGGTGCCGGGAGCGACTCCTGGAGGTGGTCGTGCGGGTTCGGGAAGGTCTACTGCGCCGGGGGCCCCTGATCGGACGGGCCAGGGGGCGCGGCCACCGATCGGTGGTACGGGTGGCTCTGGTGCGTCCGGCTCCGGGAGTGCGCGTGGGCGCCAGGGTGGGCTGACGCGGCGTCCCGGCGGTGTCGTCGGAGAGCCGGCTAAGCCAGGTGCGCCGGGGAAGGGCGCTCAGGGAGGCTCGGGTCTGCATCGCAGTCGGGGTGGCGGCCTCAACAGCGGCTCGGGACCGTCTTCGCGAGGTCGGGGCCCAATGGGTGTGCCGCCTAGTGGACGCTCGGGCCGTGAGGACCGGGAGCGGCGGGGTTCATCGAGGCCGGACTACTTGGTCGAGGATGAGGAGACCTGGGTTCCGCAGCGCGACGTGGTGCCTGGAGTCATCGGGGTGCCGCCCTCTGAGGAGCGCGGTGATACTGAGGTGCCGGTGCAGCAGGAGCGTGAGTTGGGGCCGGACAGTTCGGAAGGAAGCGGCAGGGAGTGACGTTCAAGCGGTGGGTCCGGTCGGCGGGTGGGGCGGTGCTGCTATGTGGGGCCACTGTCGTGCAGTTGGCGCCGCCTGCAGTCGCTGATTCCATTCGCGATCGGCAGTGGGCTGTGGCGTCGTTCGACGTGGATGACATTCGGAAAGTGTCCATGGGGAAAGGGGTGACCGTCGCCCTCGTCGACTCTGGCGTCGACGGGACTCATCCCGATCTGGTAGGCAATGTGTTGCCAGGCAAGGACTTCCTCAAGGGCAGCGGCCGTGCCGACCGCGAGCAGGAGGATGTACACGGCACCGCCATGGCGTCGTTGATTGCAGGCCATGGCCACGGGCCAGGTGGTAGCGCAGGCATCATGGGACTGGCCCCTGCCGCAAAGATCCTGTCTTTGCGCGTCAACACGGACGACGGCTTGGGTGTCGGCACCGGCAAAGGGGATGCTCCGGTGTCGCAAGCGATTCGTTACGCCGTGGACCATGGTGCGACGGTCATCAACCTGTCCCTGGGGGATGAGTTCAAGGTCCCCGGCATGGACGACGCCATCCGGTATGCGCAGGAGCGAGGCGCCGTCATTGTGGCCGCGTCCGGGAATGACGGCGTTGGCACGCCGAACTATCCAGCAAGCTATCCCGGTGTGATCTCAGTGGGCGGTGTCGACTCCTCCGGGAAGATCTGGGACAAGTCCAACTACGGGCCACACGTCCTGCTCTCAGCGCCCGCCGTGGACGTGGTGAGCGCGGGTCCGCGCCGCCAGTACGGCGGAGGGAGTGGAACCTCCAATTCCACGGCCTACGTTTCGGCAGCCGCCGCTCTCCTTCGTGCGAGGTTTCCAGATCTCACGGCGGGTCAGATCGCCAACCGCCTCGTGAAGACGGCGAAGCTGCCGGAATCGGCGACCGGCTTGAAGGTTCCGGATAAGCATTACGGCTATGGCTTCATCCGCCCCTACAGTGCGCTGACCGCCGACATTCCTGCCGGATCAAAGAACGGGCCCCTGCCAACGCCGTCGCCCACTCCCTCCGCAGCCGCACCCGCCGAATCCGCGAAGCCCGGCACCTCCTCCAGCGGAGACCGGTCGGTGTACGTCATAGCGGCTGTCGCGGGGGTGGTGGTCCTAGGACTCATGGCTGCTCTGGCCGTGGTGGTGATCCGGCGACGCCGCCCTGTCGTCCCGCCTGCGCCCCCTGTCATTCCCAGCGTATATATGACTCCGCCGCGACCGGGAGGTGCCCAGACGCCGTATGACGGGCAGCGGCCCGGCTCGGGTTTCGGGCAGTAGCCGGACGCCCGTTGGCAACCGTTACCGTCAAGCGTCCTGTCCGGACGCTGCCTCCTGAATATCCCAAGGACGAGCTTCGGCTGAAGGCTCCGCCCACGCTGCCCCGGAAGGGGAGCGAGTCGGTCGCATTGATGCTGATGCCCATGATGGGGATGGGCGGATCCGCGGCGTTCTTCTTCCTTCCGGGCTCACACCCGTTCATGAGGGTGATGGGCGCCGTGATGGTGGTCTCCACGCTGGCGATGGCCTTGGCCCAGGTCGTGCGGGCCCTGCGCGGACCGGCTACGTACATGAACGGGGAACGGCGGGATTATCTGAGGCACCTTGCGCGCGCCCGGGAGGAGGTGCGGGAGACCGCGCGCCGCCAACGGCGTTCGGAGTGCTACGCCTTCCCCGAGCCGGCCCAGTTGTGGGCCGTTGTTGCGCATCGCCGCCGCCTGTGGGAACGGCGGCCGGCCGATGACGACTTCGCTGAGGTGCGTATCGGGCGGGGCCCGCAGGAGCTGGCTACCACGCTGGTCGTGCCCCGGGCAGAGCCGGCCGATGAGTGGGATCCGCTGGCCGCGCACGCTCTGCGGCAATTCCTGGCCGCCTACGCACAGCTCGATGACCTGCCTCTGGCCGTGTCGCTGCGTGCCTTCCCACGGCTGTTGATCCGAGGCGATGCGGAAGCCGTCTATGGGACGGTGCGGGCGATCGTGTGCCAGCTGGCGGCTTTGCATTCGCCTGATGACCTACGGATCGCGGTGGTCGCCGCGCCGGGAGCACTGCCGGAGTGGGACTGGGTCAAGTGGCTGCCGCACGTCCAGCACCACAAAGCTACGGATGGGACCGGGCCGGGGCTCCTGGTGTGCCGCTCGTTGGACGCCCTTGAGGAGTTGCTGGCCGATGACCTCACTACGAGACCAGAGTTTCAACGCGACGCCCAGCCGCTTCTCGACCGGCCGCACCTGGTCGTGTTGAAGGAGCAGGGGTCGGGCGTCGGCTGGGAGGAGCGCCTGGGCATGACCGTTCTCGAGGTCGAGCCCGGCAGCGATCCTGCAAGGGACGGCTACGGTCAGGCGGTGATGACCGTCTCGCCGGGCGAGTTGCGTCTGGAGTCCGGGGCCGGCGCGGCGTACGAGGGTGTTCCGGATGTCCTGTCGGGCACGGAGGCGGTGGCGTTGGCCCGTGCGCTGGCTCCCTTGCGCAGCCACGCCGAGGAAGACGTGGATCCGCTGGTGGGCGACCTGGACTTCGCCGAGCTGATGGGCATCAACGCCCCAGCGTCGCTGGATGTGGCGCAGGCATGGCGCCCGCGCGGCCCCCAGGGCCGGCTGCGCGTACCCATCGGTGTCGATGGCGACGGCGCGCCCGTAGCGCTGGACCTCAAGGAGGCTTCCCAGGGCGGCATGGGGCCGCATGGTCTGTGTGTGGGTGCCACCGGCTCGGGTAAGTCCGAGCTGCTGCGTACGCTGGTCCTGGGACTGGCCGCCACGCACTCGTCGGAGACGTTGAACTTCATTCTGGCGGACTTCAAAGGTGGGGCGACATTCGCCGGCCTGGCCGACCTGCCACATGTGGCGGCGCTGATCACCAATCTCGTAGAGGACCTCGCACTCGTTGATCGTATGCACGATGCGGTCACCAGCGAGCTGACGCGACGCCAGGAACTGCTGCACTCCAGCGGCCATTTCGCCAACATCCACGACTACGAGAAGGCAAGAACTGCGGGCGCCCAGCTGGAGCCTCTACCGTCCCTGCTGATCGTGCTGGATGAGTTCAGCGAGCTGCTGGCCGCCCGGCCCGACTTCCTCCAGATGTTCCTGCAGATCGGCCGTATCGGTCGTTCCCTGGGAATACACCTGCTGCTGGCCACCCAGCGCCTGGAGGAGGGACAACTCCACGGCCTGGACACCTACCTGTCCTACCGGCTGGTGATGCGCACCTTCTCCGCTGACGAGTCCCGCACCGCACTCGGCACCCCGGCCGCCTACTATCTGCCCCCGGTCCCCGGTGCCGGGCTCTTGCAGCACGGCACCGAACCCGCTACACAATTCAAGTCCGCTTACGTATCCGCCCCGCACCAGGCCGCCGCCGCTCCAGTGGCCGGTCAGCGCGTCGTCGAGCGGTCCCCCGTGCTTTTCACAGCGGAGTCGGCTTGCGCCACATTCGACGCGCCGGCCTCGGAGCAGGAGGCGAATCCGCAGGCATCGACCGCACCCGCCGAGACCGTCCTGGACGTCATCGTCGATCGCCTGGCAGGGCAGGGGACACCCGCACGGCAGATCTGGCTGCCTCCACTGGAGATTTCCCCGTCCCTCGGCCAGCTGCTGCCACCCATGTCGATCACAGTCGAACGTGGTCTGCATGCAGCCGACCCGCAGACCCTGAGTCTCACCATTCCGCTCGGTATCGCGGACAAGCCGTTGGAACAGTGTCGCGACATCCTCACCCAGGACCTTTCCGGTCCGGGCGGTCATGTCGTCGTCACCGGAGGCCCCCGCTCAGGGAAATCAACCCTCCTGCGCACACTCATACTGTCGCTCTCGTTGACGCACACGCCGAGGGAAGCGCAGTTCTACTGCGTGGACTACGGCGGCGGCAGCCTGTTCTCCCTCGCCGGACTTCCCCACGTCGGAGGCGTCGCGTCACGGCTGGAGGCCGGCAAGGTGCGGCGGAGCATTGCCGAGGTGATGGGCATCCTCCGTGAGCGGGAGGAGTTCTTCCACGCCCATCACATCGACTCCATGCAGACGTACCGCGCACGCCGCGCGGATGGCCATTACGACGACCATCTGTGGGGCGATGTCTTCCTGGTCATCGACGGCTGGGCCGCGTTCAAACGTGAGTGGGAGAACCTGGTCCCCGACATAGAAGCTCTGGCGCTGCGCGGTCTCGCCTACGGTGTCCACCTCGTCGTCGTGGCTTCCCGGTACAACGAGATGCGCCCCGCGCTCACCGACCAGTTCGGCGCTCGCCTGGAACTGCGCCTGGCGGACCCGCTCGATTCCGCACACGACCGCAAACGCGCCCGCAACATCCCCATCAACCGCCCCGGCCACGGCCTCGCAGCAGGAGGACTCCACTTCGTCACCGCCCTACCCCACCTCGACAACCCCGACTCCGGCTCCGTGGACAACCCGGCATGGAGCAGCGAGCAGCTCGTGGCGAAGATCGAGGCTCACTGGCCCGGGTCGGTGTGCCCACCCGTCCGGATGCTTCCCGACCGGCTGTCCGCGGACGACCTGCCCAAGGCCAGCGAAACGCTTGAGCTCGGCTGCGCCATCGGGGTCGAGGAAGCCACCCTCTCCCCGGTGTACGTCAATCTCGACACCGACCCGCTCCTGGTCATCTATGGCGAGAGCGAATCAGGAAAGTCCGCCCTCCTGCGCCTGATCGCCCAGCGCATCGCCGACCAGCATCAACCCCATGAAGCGCTGCTGCTGGTCGGTGACTACCGGCGCGGCCTGTTCGGGCATCTTCCCGAGGACCATGTCCTGCACTATGCGCCGGCCGTGGGTTCCCTGGAGCAGGGGCTGGCGCAGCTCGGCCCGCTGCTGGGCACTCGCATGCCCACCGAAGACACCACTGCCGAACAGATGCGTGCGCGTAGCTGGTGGCAGGGGCCTGAGATCTTCGTCGTCATTGACGACTACGACCTTGTCGCCCTGCCCTCAGGCAACCCGCTCGAGGCCATCGCCGAGTACCTGCCCTACGCCGGCGACATCGGCCTGCGCGTCATCGTGGCCCGCTCCACCGCAGGCGCCGCCCGCGCCACCTTCGAACCCGTCACCCGACGCCTCAAAGAACTCGGCGCCCAAGGGATCATCCTCTCCGGCGACCCAGAAGAAGGACCGCTCATCGGCACTACCAAGGCCACTCCCATGCCCCCGGGCCGGGCGCAGTTCGTTCCTCGCCGAGGGCCCACCGGGCTCGTGCAAATCGGATTCCTCCCAACGGCCTCGTGAGCCTTGGCGAAGCTCACCACCCGATTCATCGGGCGGCGTGCGGCAGGGCCCATCCGGAGCTGCTGCAGCTATGCCGGGGCATGTTCCGAACCTTGAAGTCCTCCCCGGGCGGGTTCCCTTGTGAGGGACGGACGAGGCTCGGCTGGTTGGGTGATCGCAGCGAAGGCGACGATGCCTTCGTGTCGACAGGGCGTTGAGCAAGCATGACGTTCATGACATCTAGTCCGCTTTTGAAGCGTTCCGTCCCTCTGGTGATGGTCTCGGTGTTGCTCCCCGTTGCGACCGCGGGCCCGGCTGCGGCTGACACCAGTGCTTGTACGCACCACTTCTCGGGACCTCAGGTCTGTATCCGTCTGGAGGGTCGCAATCATTCGAATTCCGTGACGGCGATCTGGACCAACCCCTCAAGGGGGACGAAGCACCGGAAGGTCAGCCTCTACATGAATGGGCGGCACTTCAGCACAGCGCAGGCACACCGGGTCGGAAGTACGCTCAGCCATACGTGGGGCAGATTCGACACCGGTACCGATACCAAACTGTGCGTCAAATTCGCCGGAATCTCGCGGATGGCCTGCGAGATGACCAGGTACATCGGCGACCGTACGCAGCTCTGACGAAACTGACCACGACTGCGTCACTACGTGACGCGGCGGCAGCGGCGGGGGTCACTGCGAGGTCGTTGAAGATCGGAGTCAGGGGCACCTGAGCTGTCCGCGCAGTGCCGCGAAGTTCCGCAGCGCGGTCCAGTCCACATCGGCTTTCGGGAGGGGAACGGCCGTGGTCTGCTCCTTTCGTCGGGCGCTTCTCGTTCGGTGTTACGCCCCGGGTGGGGACCAGTGAGGCGAGTCAGGGGCGTCCCGGCCCGGGGCGGTCTGGGAGGCGGTGCGGTTCCCGCACCACCGGGGTCCTGCCGTGCTGTGTGTGCTGCGCTGGCAGCTTCAGAGGCCCGTATCCGACGCTGCGAAGAGCCGGGGCGTTGAGGGCGTCTGTGGTGCCACTGACAATCGAGCTGGGCGGTGTCAGGACGAGGAACTGCGAGGGCGAGCAGCGGGCGGCAGAGGGATAAGCGGGTGGGTGTTCTTGGCTGCGCGGGCGTCGGCGCCGCTCATCACAGGTCACCGTCCGCAATCCGCTGCGACCGCGTCCGCATCACTGTCAGTGAGTCTGGATCCTCTGCCGGCCATTCCCTGCGCCCCGCAGTTCGCAGGTACGGAATGCCCTTCCTGATGTCGGTGACGATCGCCCGGCGGCCAGTGGCGTACTCGACTTCATCGCCCACCTGAGGACGGTGACTCAAGCTAGTCATGGCCACCGCCGATGATGCCGATGGTGAGCACAAGAGCAAGCGCGGCCAGGCACGTCAGGTAGGCGACGATGCGGCGCTGATGCGGAGTCACGGGGCCTTCCCCTCCAGAATGGCGCTCAGGGTCGGCAGGTCGGACTCGTCGAACGTGGTGACCGTCCGGCCTCCGGCTGCAAGGACTCGCTGTTCGAGCAGCAGACGCTGCGTGGTGTCGGTTGCCAGCCTTTCCCCGGTGTGCACAAGGCACAGCACCACGGGACAGTCCTCTGCTGTCCGCATGGCGGTCAGCAGCGCGGCCAGCTGTGGGCGGTGCACGGCGAGTGCGTGCTCACCGAGGTCGACCCAGCAGCCGGCAATAGCCCAGCCCATGCCCTCGGCATAGTGGCGGCAGCCCTCCAGCCGCATGCGGAGCTGTCGCCGGGAGCGGCTCGCGCAGCGGTCGTAGACGAAGGCCAGCGGGGGCATGGTGGCTTTCATCGCTGGATCTCCGCAGTGTGCCGGGCCAGCAGATACTGGCAATCCCGAGCGAGCTGGTTCACCTGGACGTGAGCGGAGAGCGCGCCCTGCCCGAGACCCTGCCTGGTCTGTCGTTCGATTCCGTCGAGCCGGGCCTTCAGCCGATGTGCCTCGATGCTGTCGGGCCATAGCTGCCGGGCCGACTCACGGATCTCGGGGAGGAGGAGAGCGATGTGCCCACGCAATTCCTCTTCCAGTTCGATCAGTGCGTCGGGCTCTGGCCGACCGGAGCCGAGACACAGCGCGCGTTGGATAGTCGCGCTGATCGTGTCCCTGTCGATTGGGGAATCTTCGCTACTCGCCTCGGACCGTGGTGGTGGATATGCACGCGTCACCCACCCCCGCCTGCAGTGCTCTGCCTCACTCTCTCGTAGATCGAGCCGACCGATTGCGAGATCACCCCCGTCTACTGCCGGGACGCTGGTTGCGAGCTGTTGACGATTTGCGGAGGCCGAGGTCTGCGGGGGATTGGACGGGCGGGTGCGCTTGATCACGATCTCCGCCTCACTGCTGTGGCAGGACGGCGCGCTGCTCACGGGGGCGGAGCTGGGGGCGGGTGGCGAACCGTCATAGATCTCGGCGACCTCGGCTGGCCATGCAGGCCCGAGGGGCTCGGCTCCTGATACACGGTGCGGGGGCACGGGGCACCTCCAGGTAGG
This sequence comes from Streptomyces sp. bgisy130, assembly GCF_057708345.1. Lineage (NCBI taxonomy): Bacteria > Bacillati > Actinomycetota > Actinomycetes > Kitasatosporales > Streptomycetaceae > Streptomyces > Streptomyces sp. bgisy130. The sequence continues at coordinate 106,589 of NZ_JBYISA010000007.1, read as the reverse complement.
CGTACGCCCAGCGGGGGGTGCGGGCGCACTCCTACGCTTTCAATCCCGGAGGCCCCTGTCGCGGGCACCGGTGACCAATTCTCTTGGACACCACCAAGGCGCTTCCACCTGCGGTGATGTCGTGACGTGCGAGGAGAACTGGACACCCGTACCTCGCAGTTGCTTGGTTTTGATGTCGAAGGGCTCTGGTGCGGCTCTACCGTGAATCCGCACGAAGACCTCGAAGGAGTGAGATGGTCTCAACTGCGACAGGTGCCGCCCGGGCTGCTGCTGACCAACTGCGGGCGGTGATGAACAAAGCGGACTGCACCCCAGCGCAGATCGCGTTGGAGATTCGCGGCCAGTTTGGGATCCGGCCGCGGGCGGCATGGCGGCTCGCCCATGGTCTGACACTGCAAGAAGTCGCGGACCGGGTGAATGACCTGGCCGCCACCCGCCCGGGTGTGGCTGTCGCAGCAGATGCCTCGTTGGCGGCGAGATGGGAAAAGTGGCCAAGCCGGACCGGCCGAAGGCCCACTCCGAGCGTCCTGGTGGTCTTGGCGGAAGTCTTCGGATGCGCGGCCGAGGACCTGATCGACTTCAAAGACCGACAGGAAATGCCCTCAGGAGAACTGCAGCTCCTCCAGCATGGCTCACTCCGTCGCCAAGCTCCGCAGAGCCCTGCGCCGGCGAACGTGGCCGTGCCGGAGCCCGAAGCGGACCCTGTGCAGTCCGCTGCCGGTGAGTCCGCGCTCTGGGCGCAGTGGGCTGAGACCACGAACGTCGGGGACATCGCGCTGGAGCAGCTGACGGCGGACGTGCGTGCGTTGGGGAGGGACTACCTGTGCCGCGAACCCGCGATCGTCTTCTGTGATGCCCGCCGGCTACGCGATCGCATCTTCGCTCTGCTGAGGGGACATCAGCGACCAAAACCATCCAGTGAATTGTACGTACTGGCCGGCTATCTGTGCTGCCTGCTGGCCTGGATGTCATCCGACCTGAGCCCACGGCTCGATCACGCCGACACCCAGGTACGCACGGCATGGCTATGTGCCTCCCTCGCCGACCACACCCAGCTTCGGGCCTGGACCCTTTCAACCCGATCCAAGATCGCGTTTTGGGACCGGCGGTTTCGAGATGCCATTGCATTCGCTCATGAAGGCGTCGCCCTTCAGCCATCGGGCACCGTGGGCGTGCTGCTGGCGTGCCAGGAGGCCGATGCCTGGTCCCGGCTCGGAGCCGCAGACGAAGCCCACGCTGCCCTGGCCCGGGCACACGAAGTGCAGGAGTCACTACAGGGCGGTGACGACGTGGGCGGTGTTCTGTCGTGTCTGGACTTCCGACGAGTCAATTACTCGACGGGGGTGAACCTGCGTATCGGGCGAGCATCTGCGGCTCTCAAGGAGGCGACAGGTGCGCTGGTCGGCCCATCGCCGCACGCTTACGGCACCACTGCGCAAATGCGCATCACCCTCGCCTGCGCCCACATCGCGATGGGCGAACCTGACGGCGCCGCGGAGGCCCTGCGCCCGGTCCTCACACTGACGCCCGAGCAGCGACTGGCACCGATTGCCGAGCGAATGCACGAGTTCGCCGCCATCGTCGCCCGATCGCCGCTGGCCGAGAGTCGGACCGCCTCCCACCTGCAATCGGCGGTGAAGAGCTGGTATCTGGAATCCACTCCGCGCCGGTTGGCGCTCTCGCCAGGAACACTCACGAACTGATGGGATCCCGGCATGACAGGACACCGAGCGCAGCACAGTCACATGACCAACCACTGGTGGTGGAGGCCCGGCTGGCAGCTAGGAAGCAGATTTCTCACCTTCCACTTCACCTTCCAAGACGCCCCCGACGTCCACCGGCTCGCCGCCAAATACCGGCACGCGCTGGCCAATGTCAACGGCCTGGACCTGGTACCGGATTCCTGGTTGCACCTCACCACCCAGGGCCTCGGCTTCGCCAGCGAGGTTCGCAAGACCGATCTCCAGGCGATCCTCGACGCGGCCGGTGAACGCCTCTCAAGTATCCCCGCCTTCGACCTGGCCCTGAACCGTCCCGAGATCACCCCAGAGGCTGTCCGGTGGGAAGCAGCACCCAGCGCCCCACCGACAGGAGTACGCACGGCGCTGCGCGAGGCAATCGGCACTGTCTGGTCCGACGTCCCCGAGGACGACGGTTTTGCCCCGCACGTCTCCATCGCCTACAGCAACGACTCCGGACCGGCCGCCCCCATCCAGGCAGCCGTCGACGCCGTAGACAGCGAGCCGGCCACAGCCCATGTCCGCAGCGTAGAGCTGATCGTGCTCAACCGTGACCAGCACATGTACGAGTGGGAAACCTACGCCCGACTGCCCCTCGCCTGACCTTGCACTGTCCTCAGCGGTGACGAACACACTGCTCAACGTCGTCACCGTCCGGGTGAGGGCTGCGGCCCTCACCCGGTACGCCGGGCGAGGGCCCGATCCTTGTTCACAATTCCTGCTGTGGTCCGTCTCTGAAGTGCTTGCACCGTGACAGCTCGTTCGATAACAGTTCGCAACGCACCTCATTCCGCAGCCTTCCATCATCGAGCGGCCCTTGCAAGTGAATCAGTCACGACCAGACATAGAAAGAATGGAAGGTAATTGGAATCCCGGCAGGTTCCATCAAAAACTTCCCGATGAGACCCCTGTACCGCTTGGGTGAATTCCGCGCTACGTTTCGGAGCCCGGCAGCGTGGTGGGGTGGGTGGCGTTGCGAGCACGAACGCGAGGGGTGTCGGCTCTTCGGTGCCCTGGCGGTCGCGTTCCGGCCATGAGGGGGCTACCTCGACGACGCCACCGTTATCGCTCCATGGCCGAATTGGCGGCACCCATAGCGCTATGGGATCGGCCGGGCCTCATCCGAGGGCAGCAGTTGCAGCCCGTGAAAAATGAGGAGAGAAAGCGAGAGGAACTGTGCTGGTCTCCGTGTGTCGAGCAGTGGGGGTGAGTCAGAGTTTTTCAGGCCAGGCAACTGGCAGAAGCGAAAGACCCAAGAATGAGCGTATCTGCACTGATCCTGAGAGACCTAGCGACCTGACCTTGCCGTCACATTCCCAGGGTATTCGTCTTCCCTTGCCCGAAGCGCCCTGACGGTCGATGACGCCAACTCTCGCAAGGGGAGAGGTGAATCGCAGAAAGTAATTCAGCGCCATCAAAGACCTCTTGACCAGTGGGTTCCGCTCTTCACGAGCGCCACGGTTCGGTGGTCGCGTCCCGGTCGCGATCGCTATGGAGGTCTCCGGAATGATTCCACTCCTGTTCGTCACCGCATCCCTGTCGCTGTTGCTCACTCACACGGGCCCCGTCATCCTCACCGAAGCAATCATGTGCGTACGCCCAGGGTGCGGGCGTCACCGTCGCGTCGGTCGCGGGCGGCACGCAGTGCGAGGGGGCCGACGATGACCTCGAAGCCCCCGCCCGCAGCGGAGGGAACCACCCAGGTTCTGTGGCGCTGGACTGGCAGTACCCCCGATGTGGCGGCGCGGGCCCGAATTGCATTGAACTGCGCCCTGGACCAGTTCGGCTGCGGGGGCGAAGTGCTCGATGACGCTGTGCTGGCCGTATCCGAGCTGGTCGCCAATGCTCTTGAGCATGCGCCCGGCCCATATGAGATGCGGCTGCGCTGTACGGCAGCCGAGCTGATCTGCGAGGTGGTGGATCGGGATCCTCGGATCCCGGCGATCCCCGCATTTCTGCCAGCCGCCCCGTTCGAACCCGAGCCGGAGAAGCGCGGCGGCGGCGTGGACGCGTTGCTGGAGGTCTTGGGGGAGAGGGGGAGAGGGCTCCACATCGTTCATCAACTTACCTGCGGCGCCTGGGGCTTCACGGCTCGGAAAGGTGAAGGGGTGAAGGTGGCCTGGATGGCTATTCCGAGGGCCTGAGTCCGGCCCAGCGGATGAAGTGCGCAGGCTGTCGCCGTATCGGGCGAGGCCTGCGCCTCCCTTTCGAGAGTATGGCAGGTGCGCGGCGCTCCGGAGGGTGCGGCGGGAGGCGAGCGGGTTGCCTGCTCCCGTGACGGTTGGACGGCGCAACGCCGGGTAACTCCAATTTGCAATCGATCACGGAGGGTGGTTATTTAGGTGCAGTGGGTGATGGAAGGTGGGGAAATGTGACACTCAGTCAACGGGTGAGGTGGCTTCGCGCCTCGGCCTGCGTGACCGCTGTGGCTTTGCTGTTGAGTGGATGCGAAGGAAGCCGTTCTGACGACAGACCGCTGCCTGAGAGGCCGGTGGAGTCGGCGACATCTCATAAGCCTGGTTCACAGCATGCGGAAGCCCTGGCGGTCTACCGAGCTATGTGGCGTGATCTCGCAGCCGCGTCTGAGACGTCCGATGCGACATCTCCGCTGCTGGACGATCACGCGACCGGTGGTGCTCTTGAACTGATGAAGTACGGCTTGCGCAAGGCGAAGGCGGACAAAATCGTGAGCAAGGGCGCGCCCGGGGTGGACCCGCAGGTGGTTTCGGCGAGAAGCCAGGAAGTTGTTCTCAGGGACTGCGTTGATAGCACGAGGTGGTTGGAGTACAAGCTGAACGGCGAGCTGAAGAATGACGTGCCCGGTGGTCACGAAAAGGCAGAAGCCACGGTGCGGCTCAGCGGCGGAATGTGGAAGGTGTCGAAGCTCTACCTTCACGAATCCGGGTCGTGCTGACGGAATCGCCGCAGTCGGCGCTGAGGGCAATGACGGCAATCGTGTTCGCTTGCGTATGGGCTGCGGGGACACCGTCCGTCGCAGTAAGGGCCGATGACATCGCTCACCGCTTCGCCGGGGTCAGCTGCGCCCCCAGCGCCTGCGAGGTGGCCGCTGGAAGCGTATCGAAGCGGCCATCCGGACCGGGCAAGAGCGGTCCCACAGCCCCAGCGGCGCCTGCGAATCGGGGGCGAAAGGAGACCTCGGCTTTCACGTTGCATGACTTGAGGCACCGTTCAGTCTTGATGGGGCTGTTCAGTGCGGGCAAGGGCATTTTTCCGCGCGTCGACGGCGAGAGGGCGCACAAATCGAGGGCGGATGTGCCAGTGAAGGTGGTGGTGCAGCGGGCTGTGGAGCGGCTGAAGTTGCCCAGGCCGGTGATCCGTACGAGTCCGCCTGAGGATTTCAGGCAGGTGGTGCGAGTGCCGACGTGGATGTGGGTGGAGCGCGGGACGTGGGCTCCTGTTACCACCTCGGCTGCGGTGGACGGGGTGGAAGTGACCGCGACGGCTCGGCCTCGGAAGGCGGTGTGGTCGATGGGCGATGGCGGCACCGTGGAATGTCTGGGGCCGGGGACGCCGTACTCGGACAGCTATGGCCCCAGGGCGTCGTCGCCGGACTGCGGCTACACCTATCAGCGTGCGTCACTGGGTGAGCCGAAGGGGGTGTTCACGGTGTCGGTGCGGGTGACCTGGGATGTCGAGTGGCACGGGAACGGACAGGCCGGTGTGGTTCCGGGGCTGGTGATGGCTGCGGAGCGCCAGTTGGTGGTGGATGAAGTGCAGACGGTCGTCACGCGCTGACGGGCTGGAGGGAAGGCCTTCGCTTCTGTGAGTTGGCCGTTTGGCGAAAGTCGTAATTCCTTAATGGTGAGGTGAATTGTGGGTACCTCCTTGTCTTCTTCGGCTACGAAGGGCGCCGGTATCGGGGTGCCGGGAGCGCGTCGGCCGGGTCCCGAGAGAAAGCCTGAGGTGTCGGGTGGGCGTCGGCGTCGGCTGGGCTGGGTGTGGGCTGGTCTGGGGGCCGTGGCGGTGTCGGCGGTCGGGTTCGCGGTGGTCGCGCAGGCGATGGGCGAGCGGAGGCCGGTGTTGGTGCTGGCTCATGACGTGCCGGCGGGACAGGTGCTCAAGCAGGGGGACCTGCGCGTGGTGCAGGTCGCTGCCGAGGCAGGAGTGGTGCCGGGCACCGACCGTGCCGCGGTTCTGGGGCGGAAGGCGCGGGTGCCGCTCGTGACCGGTGCGCTGCTGGCGCCAGGGCAGGTGGGAACGAGTGCCGGCTTCCCTCCGCCAGGTCATTCGCAGGTGGCGATCCCGGTGGAGCAGGGCGGTGCGCCGCCGGATCTGTCCACGGGGGAACGTGTGGCGGTCCTTCCGGGACCGGCGGGGGCCGGTGCTGTGGGAGGCGAGGAAGAGACGCAGGCCCCGTCGGGGGTGGCCGGGACGGTGACGGGGATGCGGGCGCCGGAGTCGGCGGGTGGCCCGCGGGTGGTCACGGTGCTGGTGGAGACCGCGGCAGCGCGTCGGGCGGCGCAGTTGGAGCATCCGCGTGTGGTGGTGCTGCCTGCCGAGGGGCGTGAGGCTCCATGAGGCGGCTGGTCGTGGTCGGGTCGGTGACGGGTGCGCCGGGGGTGACGACGACGGCGCTGGCGTTGGCTGCGGCGTGGCCGCAGGAGGCGGATGGCGGGGTGCGCCCGGTGGTGGTGGAGGCGGACGGGTCCGGCGGGGACGTCATGATGCGCTTCGGGTTGCCGGCTGCCCCCTCGTTGTTGGATGTGGCGGCTGCTGCTGGGAAACCGCAGCCGGGGTCCTTGCTGGGAGCGGTGGGTGAGCTTCCTTTCGGTGTGCGGGTGGTGGCTGCGGTGCCGGGGCGTCGTCCGTGTACCGAGGCGGTGCGACTGCTGGCGACCGAGGGCGGCCGGCGCGTGCTGCTGGGCGCGGAGGACGAGCAGGGCACCGTGCTGCTGGATGCCGGGCGCCTCGGCGACGACGTCGAGCCTCTGCTGCGGGCCGCCGATCACGTGGTGCTGGTGACGAGGGGCGGTGCGGAGCCGCTGACCCATGTGTCCACGTACAGGCTGGACGCCGGGGCATTCGCCGGGCGTTTGACGCTGGCGATTGTCGGACCGTGCCCCTATCCGAAGGACGAGATCGCCGCGTCGCTCGGCATGGACCGGGTGGTGTTTCTGCCATGGGATGCCAAGGCCGTAGCCGCGATAAACCGACCGCGTCGTGGCGTGCTGCGGACGACGGGTTTCCGAGTGCTGCCGCTGATGGCTGCCGCACGAACGCTGGCTCGGCAGCTGGCCGATCGCCGGGACGGCCAGGCCGAGGCCCATGCGGATGAGCGCAACTGGCGGGATCCGGTGTCCGCCGCGGGAGATGAAGGGAGGACCTCATGGGCGAGACGCTGATGCCGCCGGGCGTGGTCCCCGCGCAAGGCGAGCAGGAATTGGCGCTCCTGGTGCGGCAGAGGGTATCGACGCGTCTGGCGGAGTACGCCGGCGAGCGGGACACGGCGGGATTGCCTGCGGAGGACGAGACGTCGCGCCGGGCCACCGTGGGACGGCTGCTGACCGAGGAGCTGGGCGCCCAGCGCCGCCTCGCCCTCGCCCACGGCAGCCAGGTCGTCGATGCGGCCGTCGAGGAGCGGGTCGCCCAAGCGGTCATGGATGCCCTGTTCGGTACGGGCAGCCTGGAGCGGCTGCTGGCGGACACCACGATCGAGAACATCTGCATCAACGGCTGCGACGTGGTGTGGGTCAAGGATGCGGCCGGGACGTGGCGGCGCGAGATCCCGGTAGCGGCGTCGGACGCCGAGCTGGTGGAACTCGTCCGCACCCTCGCGGCCGGGACGGGCGGCGAGGAGCGGCGCTTCGACCGCGGGATGCCCCGCCTGAATCTGCAACTTGCCGATGGATCTCGCCTCTTCGCCGTCATGGCGGTCACTGGCCGGGTGTCGCTGACGATCCGCCGCCACCGCTTCCCGGCGGCCTCGATGGCTGAGCTGGTGCGCCTGGCAGTGTGTGACCAGCAGCTTGCGGCATTTCTGAGGGCGTTGGTGCGGGCGCGCAAGAACATCGTCATCGGCGGTGGCACCAATGTCGGCAAGACCACTGTGCTGCGGGCCTTCGCCCATGAGATCCCGCCCGAGGAGCGTCTGGTGACGATCGAGGACACCTTCGAGCTCGGCTTGGATGCCGATGCCACGGCTCATCCGAATGTGGTGGCCATGCAGGCGCGTGAGCCGAACATCGAAGGCAAGGGCGGCATCGACCAGGCAGAGCTGGTGCGTTGGGGGCTGCGGATGTCCCCGGACCGGGTCATCGTCGGCGAAATCCGCGGAGCCGAGGTCATCCCGATGTGCAACGCGATGTCGCAGGGCAATGACGGCTCACTGTCCACTATCCATGCCTCCACCTCGCGCGGCGTCTTCACCAAACTCGCCTCGTACGCCGCACAGGCCCCCGAGCGACTCTCGCTGGAGGCGACGAATCTGATGGTCGCCTCCGCGGTCCACTTCGTCGTTCACCTGGGCTGGGATGCTGCCGGGTGCCGGGTGATCGACTCGGTGCGCGAGGTCATCGACGCGGACGGGGCCCAGGTCGTCTCCAACGAGGTCTACCGTCCCGGCCCGGACGGACGAGCCGTTCCGGCCACCCCGCTGCGCACGGAGACCTTCCACGACCTGGCCGCTGCCGGACTGGAGGCCGACAGCGACGCCTTCCCGTCGTGGGGAGTGGCGTGATGCCCGTGCTCAGCCCAGGGTCGGGGACGTTGACGGCCTTGGCTGTGGCGTGCGGAACCGCGTGCGGCTTGGGCATTGTGGCGGTCGGTTATGGCGTCGTACGGCGGGGTGAGCGTGAGGACCGGCCTGGTTTCCTGCACAGGGTGATGGCGGGGCTACCTGCGGACTGGACGACCCGGCGCGTGGTCGTCGCGGTGACGGCCGGGTTCGTAGCAGGGGCGTTGACGACGTGGCCGGTGGCGGCGGTGCTGACCACGGTGGCCATGCTCACGCTCCCCGGCCTGCTCGGACCGGACCGGGCCGCAGCGCGGCGCACGGAGCGGATGGAGGCACTGGCGGCGTGGACGGAGATGCTGCGCGACACCCTGTCCGCGGCGGCAGGTCTGGAACAGGCGGTCCTGGCGACGGCGGACATTGCACCGGCTGCGCTTGAGCCGGAGATGCGAAAACTCGCCTCCGCTGTCCGGTCGGGGCACTCCCTGCCGACCGCGCTACGGGCGCTTGCCGCGGAGGTGGACGATCCGCTGGCCGATGTGGTGGTGGCCGCTCTGATCACGGCAGCCGAACAGCAGGCCAGCCAGTTGGCGCCGTTGTTGGGCGAGCTGGCGGAGTCGGTACGTGAGCAGGTGGCCATGCGCCAGCGCATCGAGGCCGGCCGCGCCAGCGTACGGACCGGAGTACGCGTCACGGTGATCGTCACCCTCGGCATGACGCTCGGGCTGGTGGTCTTCAACCGCCCTTACCTGGACCCCTTCAACACCTGGACGGGCCAGGTCGTCATGGCCGTGGTGGGCGCTCTGTTCGCCGCGAGCTTCCTCTACCTGTCCGCGGTCGGCCATATCGACGAACCAGTCCGCCTCATCAGCGCCGCGCCGACCGGCAGCGCGCCGACCGCCGAACCGGGAGGCATCTCGTGATCGTCATTCTTCTCGGCGCGCTCTTCGGCGCCGGAGCGACCACACTCGTTTACGGACTGTGCCCGCCCCGGCCCATGCTCGCCGAGGTCCTCGCCACTCTCAACGTGCCGGCTCCGTCTCCTCATTCACCGACGGTTGCCGTGGACGAGATGGAGTGGGCGACCAGGCTGGGGAGGTGCGCCGTACCGCTGGTGCGGGCACTCGGCTTCCCCACCACCTCACTGCGCGCGGACCTCGCCGTCTGCGGCACCGACGAGGAACAGCACTTGGCGGGCAAGGCCGTCTGCGCGACCGTCGGGCTGGTCACGCCGTGGGCTGCGGCCCTGCTGTTGCGCCTGGGAGCGGATGTCGGGGCGGGGTGGTGGATGCCGCTGGCTGGTTCGCTCGCCCTGTCCACGGTGTTGTTCTTCGTCCCCGATCTCAGCATCCGCACGCAGGCGGAACGCCGGCGCCGCGAGATGCGCCACACCCTCAGTCTCGTCCTGGACCTGACGGTGATCGCACTCGCCGGCGGTGCCGGAGTCCAGCAAGCCCTCGCCCAGGCCATCGCCACGCCGCAGGGCTGGGCGGCGGGAAAACTGCGCCACGCCCTGCACATCGCACAGCTCACCCGCACCAGCCCCTGGACCCACCTGGGCGAGCTGGGACGGCAGCTGGCCGTGGCCGACCTGAGAGAGCTTGCCTCGACGCTGAGCCTCGCCGGCACGGAAGGCGCCAAGATCCGCGGCTCGCTCGGCGCGAAGGCACGAGCGATGCGGCGCAGCAGAGTCGCCGAGTCCGACGGCGCGGCACAGGCGGCCACCGAGCGGATGTCGCTGCCGGTGATGGGACTGTTCACCGCCTTCCTGCTGGTGATCGGCTACCCGGCCCTCGCGCACGTGCTGTCCATGAGCTGACGACCACCACAACGACACCCCCCACACGGGCCCGGTGCCCGGACCACCGACCAATCCCGATCGATAAGAGAGCACTTGCCATGTTGCACCTGGACACGCTGGCCCGCCGGCTGCGCGCTCACCTGGCCCAAGTCCGTCAGCAGGCCCGCGACCACGGGGACGCGGGATACACCACCGAGACCGTCCTGATCACCGCTTTGCTGGCCATCTTGGCCCTGACCGTCGTGGGCATCATCGTCGCCAAGGTCACGGCCAAGGCCAAAGGCATTGACCTGGGGTAGACCGTGAACGCTCTCCTTCGCAGGTTGCGCGACGACCGCGGATCGGCAAGTACCCAGCTGGTGCTCGTCGTCCCGGTACTGCTGCTCCTCGCGCTGCTGATCGTCCAGTTCGCCTTGGTCTGGCATGCGCGGCACATCGCGCAGTACGCCGCCCAGCGGGCCCTGGCCACCGCCCGCACCAAGGGCGCGACGGCCACGGACGGCCGGGCCCAGGCGCGGCGCAGCCTTGCCGCACTCAGCAGCCGGATCCTGACCGTCCCGTCCGTGGCGGTCGACCGCACTACGACGCAGACCACTGTGCGGGTCGGCGGGACAGTGATGGCCGTCGTCCCCGGCCTGGCCTTGCACGCCTCCGGCACGGCCTCCGGCCCCACCGAGCGAATCACCGCCCCTGCAGGAGACCGGTCATGACGCCGCAGGCGGGCCGCGACCGACGCGACGGCGACCGCGGTTCGGCCTCGGTGGAGCTGGTACTCGTCACCCCGCTGCTGATGGTGGTCCTGCTGGTCGTCGTGGCGCTCGGGCGGCTCGCAGACGCCCGCCTCGTCGTGGCCGACGCTGCCCACCAAGCTGCCCGCGCCGCCTCCCTGGCGCGCAGCGAGCGTGCTGCCCGTACCCAGGCCGAGCGTGCCGCGGCCACGGCACTCAAAGAAGCGGGAGCAGCCACCTGCCGGCGCCCCAGCGTCACCGTCACGACCGGCGGTCTGACCCCAGGTGCCCATGTCTCGGCGCGGGTCTCGTGCACCGCCGACCTTGGCGATCTCACCTACACGGGCCTGCCCGGCCGGGTTCCCCTGGTCGGCACCGCCGTCTCCGCCGTCGACTCCTTCAGGGGCGCACCATGAAACAGCGCCTCCGAGCACATCTGGCGCGTGTCCGCGCCGGGTTCGCCAAGGGAGACGACAGGGGTGAGGTGACAGCGTTCGTTATCGGCGTCGTGGCTGCGCTGTGGCTCTTCGCCGGAATCGTCGTCGACGGCGGCCTGGCTCTCGCCGGCAAAGCCCGAGCACTGGACGTGGCGCAGGAAGCCGCGCGCAGCGGTGCGCAGCAGCTCGACATCGGCCACCTGCGGCACCACGAGGACGTTCGGCTCGTACGCGCCGACGCGACCCACGCCGCCCGCGCCTACGTCGCCTCTTCCGGCGACAGCGGCAACGCGTCCGTGAAGGGCAACGCTGTCACCGTCCAAGTCACCCACCGCTACCACACGCAGATCTTCCAGCTGATCGGCCTGCGGACCCTCACCCTGCACGCGTCGGGCACGGCACACGCCGAACGCGCCACTCCGCAGTGACCGTTCCTCCTTCCCGGCCGCAGAGAGCGAACTCGGCGATGACCCCTCACAGTGCCCTACGCGAGCGTCTGACCGCGGGCCTCACGGTGCTCAGCACTCTCTCCTTCACACTCGCACTGTTGGCCGGAATGCCCTACGTCCTGTGGCAGGCCACCGGTGTTCCCTGGCCCAACCGCATCTCCTCCTGGCAGGAGCTGGGCACACGACTGGCGGAACCGATCAGCGACCCGCTGGTCATCGACTTGCTGGCCGTGGTGGGTTGGGTGTGCTGGGCCGCCTTCGCCTGCACGGTGGTCCGGGAAATCTGCTGGTACACGGCCCACCTGCCGCAGCTGCTGCACGACCGCCGCACCCACAAGGAGCATGTGGCCGCCTTGTCCGTGAAGGGCTCGCTGGCCGCTCTGTGCATCGGCACCCTCGTGGTTGCCCTGCTCAGCCTCTGGCGCCCCTCAACCGCCAGCGCCCACCAGCCGTCCGCGGCGCACACGGTCCGGCCGCCGATCGCTGTGACGGCGCCTCTCAACCCCTCGACGGGGCAGAAGACCACAGGCCGCCTGCCAGCCGCTCCCGGACCCGTCAAGGCTTCGACAGCGGCGTTCCATCCCGGCCACCCTGAGCGGGATGCCTGCGCTGCGGCGGTCCGGCACGTTGAGTACACGGTGAGGGAAGGCGACACCCTGTGGGACATCGCCCGCACGCACTTGGGCGACGCGCTGAAGTGGCCGCGGATCTACGCACTCAACAAAGACCGCGTACAACGCGACGGGGCTCAGCTCACGGACCCGGACCTGCTCAAGTCCGGCTGGCAACTGACCATTACCGTCAGCCATCAGCCCACATCAACGCCTCCCAGCGCTGGTGGCCCGGCAAGCCCTTCCGCGCCGGATACCGCACCGCAGAGGTCGTCCGAGTCGCCAGCCCCTGCACGGCCGACACCCGACCAGAATCCGGCCGCCGGCCAGCAGCTCGATCGCACGCACCCCGCCTCGGCCAGGCCGCGCCAGGAGGGTGACACTGCTGACGGGAAGGTGGACGCGGACAGGGGGCCAGCCGCCATCAGCCTCGGCGAGGCCAGTTTGATCGGCGTCACGGCGGCGGCAGGGCTCCTGGCCGCGCGCCGCTACTGGTACGTGTACCAACGCCGCGTGCGCCGACCCGACGACGAAGCTCCGGCACCCGCCCTGAGCCCACTGGTCGATAAGGCCGCGCAGGCCGCGCACGCAGCTGCACAGCCGCGCTGCCCCGACGACCCCGAGGCGCTCGTCACCCGCCGCACACCACCGCAGCAACCCCGCAGCGCGGACGCGGTCACCATCGGAGTCGACGACAACGCCGAAATCCCCCTCGATGCCCTGGCCACCGCCGGTGGCTGCACCTGGACCGGCCCGGGCGCCGAGGACGCCGCCCGCGCCCTGCTGGTCGGCATCCTCACCGCAGCTGAGCGCCAACGCCCCGGTCCACCGCGCGTCAGGGCCGTTGTCCCCGAAGAACTCTCCGCCCGTCTGCTGATCGGACTGCCACCGCAGTTCACCGCCTTGACCCAGGCTGCCGACACCGCGCAGGCGGTCCGCCTGGCCGAGCAGCACCTGGTCGCTTACGCCCGAGCCCAGCAGGACCGCGATACGTCGCTACCCGGGCCGGAGGCAGAGAACATTGCCGACGCGGGCGGCCCCGGTTCGCTGGTCCTCCTCGCGACGTCGGACGCCGCCCACACCGGGCAAATCCAGGCCTTGGCCGCCCGCAGTCAGCCCGGCATCCTGACCGTGCTCACCCTCGATACCCCGTTGCCCGGCGCCGAGCACTGGCACATTGCCGCCGACGGCACCACCACCAGGTCCGGCACCAGTGCCCGACATCCAGGCCGGCTGGAACTGTTTCGCCTCACGCCCGATGCCGGCCGTGACATGACTGAGGTCCTCCTCGGTGCCCACGGCCAGCGCCCTCATCTGCGCGCTCTCCCCAAGCAACAACCACCGTCACGAGTAGCCCGGCCGCAGCCCGCCTCCGTCCCTGAGGAGCCGGAGCCCGAACCGGCCGCCACCAGCGATCCACCTCCCACCCCCGCCTCCCGGCTCCAGCAGACCACGCCCGTACGCCTCCATGTCCTGGGTCCCGTCACGCTCTACGTCCGCGGCCACGACGAACCCGTCGGCACCAACCTGCGACCCGAAGTCCACGAATTTCTCGCCCTGCTCGCCGCCCACCCCACCGGGCTACTGGCCGCCGATATCGCCGACAAACTCCACCTGGAACCCGGCACAGAGCAGAACGCACTCAAAAACCTCCGCCGCGCCGTACGCCGCACCCTACGCGCCACGACCGGGATCTCCGACCGGGAATTCATCCTGCGCCAAGGGGAACTCCATAAACTCCACCCTGACCTCATCGAAACCGATCTCTCGGATTTCACTCGAATTCTCAAGAGAGCCTTCTCCAACACTGGAGAGTCCACCCCCGACGCCCTGGCGCACGTGCGCGCGGCATTGAGCCATTACTGCGGCCCCTTCGCCCAAGGCGCCGACCATCTGTGGGCCGATGCGATCCGCGAGCACCTCACCACCCGGGCCACCGACGCCGCCCTCCGCCTGGCCCACCAAGCCGAGCACAGCCCTGCCGACCAGCAGCAACGGGACGCCATCCTGGCGCTCCTGGAACACCTCGGTGCACTCCACCCGGACCACGAAAGACTGACCCAACACGCCATCCGCCTCTACCGGGCCGCTGGCCGCCACGACGCTGCTCGCCACGCATACACCCGCCTCGAGCGTCACCTCGCCGAGCTCGGCCTCGAACCCGACCCCGCCACCCAAGCCCTCATCGCACCGCGGACCACCGCACACCGGATGGGGTGAAATCGCAGGTCACTTGCCTGCGAGCCGCCACGTCGCGGCCCGAAGGCGCTTTGGCGCTTCCCCCGTCGTTTCGGGCGTCGTTTCCCTCCCCGTTTCGGTGTACGCGCTTGGATGCGACACCCCCGCCCGGCCCCTAGCCGCAGGTCAGGCGGCCTGCGAGCCACCCGCGGGCGAGAGCGACTGTATCTCTGTGCAGCAACGCATCCCGATCTACCAGTGACCGGCAGCCGGCCCGTGCAACCTGCGTGCATGCCGGCGTCCAGCACCGCGACCTGACTTCCTCCCACCTCAATCAAGAGCCTCCTCTTTTCCTGCTGGAGAACTGAACGGCCTCGGACACCTGGAAGCGCGGCGGCGCCCAGGCGCAGCCGAAGGTGCCGCCGTGCCGGGGGCCGTGCCGGGGGCCGTGCCGGGGGCCGTGCCGGGGGCCGTGCCGGGGGCCGTGCCGGGGGCCGTGCCGGGGGCCGTGCCGGGGGCCGTGCCGGGGGCCGTGCCGGGGGCCGTGCCGGGGGCCGTGTCGCATGCAGGCACCTGGGAAACGGTCGTCAATTCCGGGAACCACGACGCCTTGTGTCGAGCATTACGGAATCTCCCTGAATTCCCGTCGTAAATTCGCGAGAAGTCCAGCATTATCAAGCCCAATCCGGCTTCAGCTGGAATGCAGGTCGAGCTATATTTGAATTGTTCCCGGGAAACGGGAATAGAGAATCCCGCTAATTCCTTCGCGGAGGATTTCCGCGCACGGGTGAAGTGCGGCCAAAAACAATTCCGGTGTGCCTGATTACCGCCGGACATCGCCCGCCCCATCTACGCCTCGAAGAGGGAGCAAACCGCCATGTGCCATGCCTCGGACGACAACGCCCCCGTGATCCCCCGCATCCCCCGGCCCAGACGCCCCAGCGAGCCCATCTCCCGGCCGCCCCAGCCGCCTCGACGGCCCGCCGTGCCGCGCCAGACGCCGCCCGCTGACAAGTAGCTGACTGCCACCTTCCGGCAACCACGAACGGAGTCATCCGTGACGACGCAGCCCCCATCCCCATCCCACCCCCAGGCTCAGCCGCAACCCGTATCTGCCGCCCCCGCGTCCCTGGCCGCGCCGTCGAAGGCGCGCCCAGGTGAGTTGCGGGCCAGGGTGGCGAAGATCCTGGTGGATCACGCAGGTTCGATGTTCACCGTTACCGAGCTGGCGAAGATGCTGGGACATTCGGGAGGCGCTGTCGGCAACGCCTGCGACACCCTGGTATGCCGGGGTGAGGCGGAGCGAGCGGGCTCCAACCCCCGTATGTATCGCGCCACGTCCCAGACCGCCGCCGCAGCGCAGGCGACTGCGGTCAGTGCGCCTGGGCCCAGTCAGCCTGCGCCGGTGCCCCGGTCGCGGCCAACTCCCCAGCCTGCGACCGCTGCTCCGCCGCCGGGCGGACGACCGCAGCCGATCACCCGCCCGAACGGTCAGCAGTACCACCCCAGGGCCCTGGCACAGCTCCCCGACGTCGAAGCGCTGCGCAGGCTGCGCGAAGCGGGGGTTGCGGTATTGCTGTACGGGCCGCCGGGGACGGGGAAGACCTCGTTGATCGAGGCCGCTTTCCCCGACCTGATCACGGTCGCCGGGGACGGTGACACCACGGTCGGCGACCTGATCGGCGAGTACACCCAGGACGCCAGCGGCGGGTACGAGTTCGTCTACGGGCCGCTGGTCACCGCGATGCAGGAGGGGCGTGCCCTCCTGCTGGACGATGCGACGCTGATCTCCCCGAAGGTGCTGGCCGCCCTGTATCCGGCGATGGACGGACGGCGCCAGATCCAGGTCAAGGCGCACAAGGGCGAGGCGATCACCGCCACCGACGGCTTCTACGTGATTGCCGGTCACAACCCGGGCGTGCACGGGGCGGTGCTGACCGAGGCTCTGGCCTCGCGGTTCAGCGTGCAGATCCAGGTCGGTTCGGACTACGACCTGGCTGCCTCCTTGAAGATCAACCGCACGGCGGTGCGCGTCGCACGGCACCTTGCCACCGGTCAGCAGGCGGGGGAAGTCGGCTGGGCCCCGCAGCTACGGGAGTTGATCGCGTTCCAGAAGATCGCCGATGTCCTGGGCACCGAGGCCGCCTTCGCCAACCTGGTCGGCGTCGCGCCCCTGGAAGACCGCGATGTGGTCGCCGAGATCGTCACCAAAGCCCTCGGCCGCCCCGTGACCGCCCTGGCCTTGGGCCGACAGCTCTAACCCCCGCGCCGGGCCCGGCCACCCGGCCGGGCCGACCGGCCCACCCCTTGCGGACCCCACACCACCACGGCACACCCCTACCTCCCATGAAGGGAACGCCCAGCCATGGCCGCCCAGCTGCACAACCACCTCCCACCGTCCCCGCCCGCCCTGTCCGAAACCGAATGGGCCACCGCCCGCTGGGCAGACGACGGCGGCAACCTCGCCGAACCCCGCCCCAGCGCGCAGCACGCCCACTGGCTGCGCATCGCCGCAGCCCTCAGCGCCCGGCTGCCGGAACTCACCGGACGCGAGGACATCCTCGTCACCTGCAAACAGGGCACCCGCTCCGGCGCCCCCGCCGCCTTCTACCCCACCACCGCCGAGCTGGAGATCGACGCCGCCCTCTTCACCCCGCTTGCCCCCGCCACCATCCACCCCGCCCGGCCCGGCGACGAGGACCGCTACCCCGCTGCCTGGGGAGCCTTCGTCCACGAAGCCGCGCACGCCGTCCACAGCCGCTGGCACACCCCGCCGCCGCTGCGCGGAACAGCCCTGGACCAGGCGGGCCAAGTGCTGGAGGAATCCCGCGCCGAGCACGCACACCTGCGCCGCCGCCTCAACGACCGCCGGTACCTGCGCGCTGCCGTGCGCACCCTGGTGCTGGACGACTTCACCAGCACCGCCCCCACCACCCGATGGCAGGCAGCCCTCGCGGCGGGGCTGATCCTCGCCCGCCGGGACGCCGGAATCCTCGACCCGGACGAGACCGAACCTTTGGAGAACACCCTCACCGGCATCCTTGGCCCCGACCTTCTCCAAACCCTCGCCGACATCTGGACGGCAGCCCACACCACCGGCGACGAGGACGCCCCGGCGATGATGAAACACGCCCGCGCCTGGTGCCAGGCCCTCGGTGCCGAAGCCGCCGCACCGGCACCAACTCCGGCCCCGTCGAACGGTCGGAAGGGAGAACTGGCCGAAGCCGTCGGCAAGGTGATCAGTCAGGTCCAGGCGAACGAGGCCGCCCAGGCTGCAGCCGAGGCCAAGGTCACCGCAGCCCGAGCGGCCCGCGCACAGGCCAAGGCCGACCAGGCCGCCCAAGCGAGGCAGGCCGCGAAGACCGCCGAGAAGGTCTTCGGCTCCGACGGCCGTCCCTTCACCCCGAAAAACGCCAACAAGGGCCGCCACCGATCACCGGTGAACGGCACCCGGCCGCCGCAAGCAGGCGAGAAGGCCGCAGCCGGACGCCTGGCCAGGGCACTGCGAGCCGCCGCCTACCGGGAACGCACCACCACCCACACCGCCTCCGCTGCCCCGCCCGGACGCCTCAACATGCGCCAGGCTCTGGCCCGCGACGCCCAACGCGCCGCAGGCGCCACCGCCACCGCAACACCCTGGACCCGGACGGTGCATCGTCCGACCCCCACCCCACCGCTGCGGGTTGGGATCGCCGTGGACGTCTCCGGCTCGATGCACCGCGCCACTGCCCCCATCGCCTCGGCCGCCTGGATCCTTGCCAAGGCCACCGCGCTGACCGACCCCGACTCCCGCAGCGCCACCGTCGCCTACGACCGCTCGGTCACCGCGATCACCGTCCCCGGACGCGTCCCCAGGTCCGTCACACAATTCAGCGCGAACGGGAGGGGGCACTGCCTCGCCGAGGCCACCGACGCCCTGACCGCCGCACTCAGCCTCGACCGGCACGGGGCGGGCCGTCTGCTGGTCATCGCCTCCGACGGCTACTACGCCCCCGAGGAGGCCGTCCGCGCCACTACCCGCATCACCGCCCTGCGAAAGGCAGGTTGCGCCGTGTTGTGGCTTGCCTTCGCCCCCGACCCCCGACCCCTGCCCGGAGCCACCGTGCTGGAACTGGCCGAACCGGCCCAGGCCGCCACCGCCATCGGCAAAGCCGCCACCGCCGCCCTGACCACCACCACCTGACCACCGTGCCGCCCCGGCACCGCCCGGGGCGGCAAGCAGGCCGGCCGTCCCTCGGGAAGCCGCGCACCGGCCGGATCCTGATGCCGGCCCTGCACATCCGACACCGCACACACAGGCTGAATCCCCAAGCTGAGGAGAAAAGCTGCATGCTCAATGAACACCCGGTCTACCTCGACCACGCCACCCACACGGACATCACTCTTCTGGCCGGGGCATGGGGCATCACACGCGGCGAAGGGGTACGCCGACTCGTCGAGTCTTTCAAACAGCGCTCCGCAGTCCTCACCCACGACACCCAGTACGACGGTGGCGCCGTAGCCGTCCATGCCATCTACGGCCAAGTCCGAATCCGGGGCCGGTTCCCCCCCCGAGCACCCGTCGGCCCGTCGCGCGAGGACTTCGTGCTGGAGACGGTTTACTGGGACGCTGGCACCGCCCGGCTCCTGCCTCGCCTGCTGCGGGGCCGCACCCGTGACCCGGTGTTCGTCCCCCATCGCCGTCCCGGTCCGGGGAAGGCGGCCAGCCCGCACGGCGTTTCCCCGGACACCGGGCTGGCCCGCGCCCTGAGCACACCCCCATGCGCGGGCCGGGGACAGGATGGGACCTGCACGAGTACCGCCATTCCGCCCTCACCCACCGCGGAGAGCAGGGTGCCTCCCTGCTGATGCTGATGGCCAAGCCCCGGCACAAGAAGCCGGAGAAAGTCCGCCGGTACTTCGAGCCGTCTCCCGAGGCGATCTCTGAGCTGACCAGCCTGCTCGCCCCCGGCGACGCACGCCGCTGACCCTGCTGTGCATGAAGTCGGCTTGCGGCTGTATGCCCGCTTACGTCGACCAACCCTTGAATGTCACCCTTGGGTTTATGTCTTGACTTCAATTCAAGGGTTGCTACCTTGGATTCATGTCAAGTAATGAGAAGCCTCGCCTCATCCCGACCGGCAAGTGCTGGTGCGGCTGCGGGAAGGACGTCGGCCTGGGCAAGTTCTTCGCCGCCGGCCACGACAAGATCGCCGAAGCGGCGCTCATGGCCCTCAAGTACGACGGGTCCGTCGCTCAACTGCTCCACGCCCACGGCTTCGGCTCGCACCATTCCATCCGCCACGCTGCCGTCACCGATCCGGACTGCTCGTGGGAGAAGTGCGCCGACTGCAACTACAGTGGCGCCCCTGCCAGCATCGCCAACCACCGCAAGAAGGATCATCCCGACCGGCATGTCCTCACCCAGGCCATTCGCGCCCTCGGCGGCACCTGGGACCCGCAGCGTGCCATTAAGGCTCTGGGCGACCACGGTCACGTGTGGGAAGACCAACGGGCAGCGGAGAAAAGGGTCCGGCAGATCCTGCGCGACCTGTGCGCGGACGGGCTCATCGTCAAAACCGACCCTCAACGGGCTATCTACGACTTCGTTCAGGAGTAGACGACGGTACCCAACAGACACAGATTGCCCGGCGCTATGGCGGCCGGCAGGCCACCCTTGGGGACCCGAAGACCTTGACTGAAAGGGTGTCAAGAACTTCGGGCCCCCGTCCGCTGACCAAAGTGGAGAAATTTACATTCCGGGCCGCGGCGTGCCTGGTCGCCTCTACAGTTGCGTCATGGAGTTCAACCGGGGCGACTCGATCTGGGAACTGATGCTGACGCAGCGTCCCTCCGACACACACTTCTCGCAGTCGAGCACTCCGGGCGGAAAGAGCCCGCTGGCGCGGGATGACGACAACACGCTCAACACGCACGCCGTGCTGTTCGACGGGACCAAGACGGCCCTGGTGATCCTCGGCACGGGCGTCGCACTGGGAGCCGCTGCGATGAAGGCCGCGCCGCACGTCAAGAGTGGGCTGATCAGCCTTAAGTCGAAGCTGCGCCGCCGGGCGGAGGAGGCTACCGACGCCGAGGCCCCAGTTCCCCTCACGGTCGTTGCGGAGGTCGAGCCGGAGCAGCCTGACCCTCCTCGACTGCGCGCTGTTTGACCGTCAGTCAGGCGCCGGTGCGTGCCCTGATAAATCCACATCACGGACTGTCCAGCACCGTTGTAGTACGCACATCACTCAACTGGCGCGGTGCGGGCGCTGGGTCGCCGCACTCTCGCGCCGTGGCTTTGTTCATGAGAACGGACAGCAGATGTTCACCACTTCGGGTTCTGGATCAACTTTTGTGGTCGGCCTACGCTGAGTGACAGCTGGGTCTGGGAGCTGAAGGTCAAGCTGTCTCTGCGTTGAGGTGCATGCGTATGTAGCTGGAGCGGTCTGGTCCCTGGCGCCGGTGTCCAGTTGGGCGCCATCCATGCCGGAAGTAGAAGGCTTGCGCGCGGTGATTCCGGTCCCACGCCTCCACCTGCCCTATGGGCAGAGCTGCTTCGTGCAGGTACTGGATGAATGTCGCGTGTAGTTGGCTGCCGATTCCTTGTCCCCAATGCGTTGGCAGGACGTGGATCTGATAGAGCTCGCCGACAGTTGCCGTGTCCGCCTCCGCGATCGAGGACAGAGGCGGCCCCATGGCTACGATGCCCGCCACCTCGCTGGCGTGAAGGGCACAGAGCACCCTCTTGTTACTCGATTTAATGGAACGTGCCCATCCTCCTCGTCGATGCGCCGCTCCGTCGGCGGTATCGATGTCCGCCTCGTGCAGCCCTCCGGCTTGGTAGTAGGCGGTACGGGCTTGTGCGTGCACGTCAACGATCTCGTCCAGGTCGCTCAGTTCTGCTGGGCGTATCGAAATGTTCGCCATAACCATGTACGACGCGCTCACCATGATTCACGGTTCTGAGTTCTTGCAAGCTGACCGAGTTCCCTGCGACCGTCGGCGTGACAGCGATGGCTCCGCATCAGACATCCGCGACGCGGTAGTGGCCGTCAACCCAGGAGAACCCGCTTGCGAAGGAGCGCGAAACCGGCTCGGCCGTACATCTGACGTTTGATCATTTTGATCCGGTTGACATGACCTTCCACGATGCCCGAGTTCCAGGGGAGGGTGAGGCCCGCGATGACAGCGTCGATGTCACGTTCAAGGCCGTTGACGAAGGTATGCATGCTGGGCAAGTCGTCGGCGCGGACTGCGGCGATCCATTGAAGGAATCGGTCACCCTGAAGCTGGGTGAGAATCTGCGCGAAGTCACGGACGTGCCTGGTCAGAGCCTCCAGTTCAGGGCAGTGCGTGAGAACGGACTTGAGTTTGAGCCGGTCATTTTCCGGCAGGGCATCGGGGCGAGTCAGGATCCATCTGGTGACCGTCCGGGGAGTGGGTGGGCGTGCATCCGCCGGTACGGCTTTGCGGAAGGGGCGAAGATAGGCGCGTACCGGTCCGTATCCGCCGGCATATCCGTGAGCCTTGATCTCCTCCCAAAGGGTCCACGCGTTCGTGCACCCCTCGGCCCACCGTCCGTGCAGGTAGGGCTTGAAGTCGTCGAGCTTCGTAGGTCGGTTTTGCCACTGGCCTTGAAAGAGGTCTTCGGGGGCTGCGGAGTCAGCGAGACGTTTGACCGTCCGGTGGGTCATGTGGAGCTGGCGGCCGATGGCTCGCCTGCTGTGGCCTTGGCTCAGCAGCGCGTGGACGGTTGCGTGTTTCTCGCGGGTGCGGTCGGCAAATCGGTGCCCTGTTGGCCAGGGTGATGCGGGTACCCCGTCGCTTGGTTGAGGGGTCTTTGCGGCCTCCTGACGTGGCAGGGTGAACGGTGCTCGCAGGCAGATCCGATGCCGCGATACGCATCGCTCGGCGGCCTCACTGAGGTTGTGCCAGAGGTGGAATCGGTCGGCGACCTGGAGAGCCGTTGGCGCCCCGGTTCTGGCGCCTTCGGCGAAGAACGGGGCACGGTCTCGGCAGATCACTTCGATCCCCGGACGTTCGCTGAGCCAGGCTGCGAGCGTTCCCGCCTCGCGGTCCGGCAACAGGTCAACGGGCCGGCCGGTCTCGACGTCGACCAGCACGGTCCCGTAGACCCGGCCCTTGCGCATCGCGTATTCATCGACGCCAACCACCCGCGGGGCCCGTGGCCGTGGCTCTGGAAGGGCATCGACCAGTCGCAGCACCGTGCTGCGGCTGACCGCGATCCCGAATACGTCCGCGATGCGGGCGCCGGCCCGGCCGGCGAGCGCAAGGCCGACCTCGGCCAGTGCCGACCGCAGCCGTTCGGTCCATCGGCTGTATCGGCGGGTCAGCCCCGGTATCTGTTCAGCGAACGTACGCCGTTCGCACGAGGGATCCGCGCAGACGAAACGCCGGACGTGCAGGCACAGCACCACGTTCCGTCCCGCGCTGGGCAGATCAGCAGGGAACCGCAGGTACGAGCCGTGCACCCGACTCGACCAGACTCCACAACCCGGACATAGGGCGCCGGCTGTCCGGCATCTGATCCCAAGACGAATCGCCTCACCGTGTTCTTCTGCCGACACCACCGCGATCTCTGGGGCCGAGAGGAACAGCAGCTCCTCCAGGCCGAGCATGACCTCGTTCACAGCTGAGAACTGTCAGCCACGGCATGGTCATGGACGGCTGTTTTCGGGCGACCTCCTCAGAGCCATCACCGAGATCAACGGTCACGCAGAGTCCACGCTCCACAGAAATTGAGCCAGAACCCGAAGTGGTGAACATCTGCTGTCCGTTCTCATGAACAAAGCCACGCGCCAAGGCGTCGGCCTGGCCCGTACGTCTTCGGCGTGGTCCTCGGCGTCCTGCGAGAGGCAGCGGGAGGACTCGTCACCGGGGGCGTCGACGAGCCGGTGCAGCAGCGCGGCCCGGCGGTCGAGGTGGTCCAGACGGCTGTCGGAGGTGGAGCCGGGGCCGCCGCTGTAGTGCTCGGCATCGTTGAGCAGCCCCACCAGTTCCGCGACCAGCAGCCTGTCCGTCCCCGGCTCGGCGGCGCTCACGATGGCTTTTTGGCGAGCGCTGCCAGGCGCTCCATCTCGTCCACGCCGTCGTAGCAGCACTGCCCGCACACCAGCCGCGCGGCACGGGCCTGTGTGTGACGGCCTTCCGGTTCCCGGATACACGCACAAACAACGCCTTGGGCTGGGCTGAGCGGACAGTGCGGCCGCATCATCGAGCGCCGTCACGGGTACCGAGGGCCGGGCGCACCCCGCGTAGGTGTGCGGGGTGCGCCCGGCCGTGGCATCAGCGGTTAGGGGGTGTCGCCGGCCTGGGTGGAACTGGCCAGGCGGAATGTGCGTGGTGTGTCGCTGACCTGCTCGGCGATCCCGAGGCGGACCAGTGTGGCGAGGGAGTTGGCGATTGCGCCGGAGGACTTCTCGATGCCACGGCTGATCTTGGTGGCGGTGAATGCTTCGTCGGGGTGCGCGTGGAGATGGTCGACGACCATCTGCCGCAGCGCTCCGGGGGCGAGCCGCCTCTTCTGATCAGACAGAGTGATGGGTTGCGCCAGCTCCGGCTGCGGTTCGGGGCTTTCCTCCAAGGCAGAGGAGTCGTTGTGGTCCTCGCTCCGCACGCCGTTGTCGTAGCTGTTGCCGCCCCCGCTGCGCGCGGTGCCCTGTGGGGGTACTGCCGCCTGGGGCGCGTTGCTGTCCTCTCCGGTGGTGGTGTCCGTGCTGTTGATGTCCGGCGAGGTTGGGGGCTTGGGCGCGGTCTCGTCGTGCGGGGTTTCCTCGTGGACTGCGTTGTCGCTGTCCGGTTCCGGAGTATCGGCGATGGGGAGTTCAGGCTGGGTATCCGAAGGTGCCTGACGGTTCGCTTCGCCGCTGGTGTCCACGGGGGCAGGCGCTGGGGGTGTGGGGTACCAGACGTCGGGCGTGCGGCACGGACCGTTGTGCCCGCCGGGGGTACGTACGGCCAGGCCGCGCTGCTCCAGCAGGGGGAGTGCCCGTCCAGCGGTGGACTTGCCTACGCCTGCGGCGAGGGCGATTTCGATGACCGTGGCCGGTTCGGTGAGGCCGACCAGTTCGGTGTAGATGGCGGCTTGTGCGTCGGTCAGCCCGGTCAGCGGTTCGGGGATGGGGTTCTGCGTCGGTGTCCTGCCAGAGGTGGTGTCGGACATGAGGGGGCCTCGATTCCGTGGTGAGACGGGTGGTGAGGTCCCCGGCCGGGGCGCGGGCCCGCGTGGGCGGGCCGCGGGTGTTCGCCGGGCGCGTGCGCATCGCGTGTGTCCTGGCGAACGTGGCTGTGGTGAGCGCGGGTTCGCGTGATGCGGCCCGCGGCTCGTCGGCCACGACCATGGACGCTCGAACCGGGTGGGAAGTCAAGCGGCCCGATCGCATGGGATCGGTGCTGGTCAGAGTGGTGGCGCGAGGTTCGGGACGGATCGAGGGTAGAGCGGTTCGCCGATCTCGATCGGTCTACCGCGGGTGTCGTGGGTTTCTTCCGGGCCTCGGGTCAGTTCCGGGGCGTGAGCGGAGCGCGGGGTGGTTCATTCGATGGGGGGTGGTGGGTCGGGGTGGCGGTTTCGGAGATGGTGGTGGATCTGTCGGGCGCGTTTGGGGCCGATGTGCAGATCGGTGCGAAGGCGCCAGATGCTCGCTGGCTTGCCGGTGGCGGCGCGGGCGGCGTTGTCGACGACGATGGCGTGCGGCCATACGTCGGCGTCTGCCGCCCCGGTGTGGGGTGCTGGCGGGTAGGGAATGGACGATCGGCCGTGGGGTGCGCTGTCGGCCGCGTAGGGCCGGGTGCCGGGCCCGTCTGGGAGGTTGCGCCCGGACGGGATGTGATCTGAGGTGTTGGCCATCAGGGGGGTCGTGTCCGGCTGGGTGGCTGGCGGGGCCGATCGGGGTGCCAGAGCGGTGGACGGGGCGGTCGGATCCGTCGGATCGGTGGAGTCGGCGGGGCCGATCTGGTCCAGGAGGTCGGTGATGGTGCGGCGGTAGGCGGCGATGGTCTCGGTGAGCGCGATGAGGAGGAGCGCGGGGGTGAGGTGGAGCAGGACGGCTGCCGGATCTGCTTGGTTCGGCCAGCCGATCTGGCCGTCGGGCCACAGGCTCTCCCAGGTGTTCATCAGGGCGGCGGTGGAGCCGGCGCTCCAGCGGAGGGTGGTTGACCAGGCTGGTGGGCGGATGCCCCAGGCGGCCAGGCGTGCGTCGACGTAGAGGACGCCGGCGAGCGCGGTCCCGATCATGGGGTCGAGGAGGACGGCGATGGGGAGGGGGACGTGTCGGCTGGTGGCGAAGCGGGTGACGTTGACCGTGGTGAAGACGAGCGCCAGGATCCCGACGACGCACAGGACGCGGGTCATGTTGCGCAGGAGCTCGACGGCTTCGCGGGCCTCGATCTGCTTCACCGGGCACCGCCTGCTCGTGCCGCGGGTCGCGTAGCGCCCTGGAAGGCGGGAGCCGTAGTGCGTGCCGGGGCTTGGCGGACGACTGCTCCGGAGTGTGGGGCGTCGATGGCGTTGCCGCCGCCGGTGTAGAGGGTGACGTGGGTGATGTGCCGGGGGCTGGGGCCGAAGAACAGCAGGTCGCCTGGGGCGAAGGAGGCGCCTTTCGGGAGGCGGGGGCCGGCGCTGTACTGGGCCTGGGCGACGCGGGGGATGGTGATGCCTGCGGCGCGGTAGGCGGCCTTGGTGAGGCCGGAGCAGTCGAACCCGCCCTCGGAAGGTCCGTCGCCACCCCACACATACGGGGTGCCGAGCTGGGAGCGGGCGAAGGCGACTGCCTTGGCGGCAGCACCTGTTGGGGTGGGTACGGCGGCCGCGTACGAATTCGCGATCTTGAGGACCTGGTTCACGTAGGCATGGGAGTGGTTGTAGGCGAAGACCGTGGCATGGACGTTCTTGCCGTTCCTGGCACCGTTGGCGCAGAGCAGCCTCGTCGCGGCGTACACGGCGTCGACCGCGTCCCATGGGGTGGGCGGCCTCTTCCCTCCGGGCGGTACGGGGCGGGTGTAGGCGTTGAATGTAGAAGGCAAGAACTGCATTGGCCCTACGGCGCCTGCCGAGGACACCATGGTGGGGTGGCGGGCGTGGTTGGTCTCGACTTTGCCGATTGCGGCGAGGGTGGTCCAGGGCAGGCCGGGGCACTCCAGAGCGGCGCGCTGGTAGAGGGCGAGGAGGCGTGGCGGGATGTCGGTGCGGGCGTGTTTGCTTGGGGAGGCTGACGCGTTGCTGTCGGAGGACATGCCGCTGAGTGGCGCGGCGATGACGAGGGCGGCGAGGACTGGCAGGGCGATGACCGCGCACCCGATGCCGGTGGCCGCCTTCGTGATCAGGGAACTCATGGTGCGGTGTCCGGGGCGGGCGGCAGTGGAGGCACGGGGAGGGTGAGTGCGGTGTCGGCGTCGGTTGGCTCCAGCCCGGAGGCCGGGCTGAGGCTGGGCCATTGGGCGGCGAGGTGGGTGAGGGTGGTGCGGTGGGCTGCGGGCTGGAGCGGTGTCCACCAGGGGCCCCATGGGTTGGTGGTGGTGAAGTCCGCGGACGAGGTCGCCACGTTCAGGTCCAATTCCCTTGCGGCAGCGCTGAGACGGTGGCGCAGGGCCTGGTCGCGGGACTGGGTGCGGGTGTGGATGAGCAGGGCGGGGCGGGTGCTGGTGGCGGTGGTGAAGGCGGCGTAGCCGGCGAGTTTGGCCTCGACGTGGGGGAGGGGTTGGCTGCCGGTGTCGTATTCGAGGAAGAAGGGCAGCAGGCGGTCGCCGTCGCGCCAGTGGGCGTAGGCGTCGGGGCGGATGATGTCGCTCCAGCGGCGGGCTGCTGAGCGTTCGGAGAACCAGAGAGACAGGCCGGCGTAGGGGGTGGCGTGAGCGTGGGCGGCGAGATGGGTGAGGAGTTCGTTGACGCCCAGGTCGTGGCCGAGGGACGGGGAGTAGGCGATGCGGCCGTTGTGCGTGGGGCGCCAGCCGAGCACTGAGACGTCCAGGCCGGCGTGGGCGGCGAGGAGGGCGGCTCCGGCGGGGCCGAGGGTGTAGTGCTCGGGGGCCGAGCCGTTTTGGGTGAGAGGCCGGAACGAGTCGAGCACCGCGTGCTGGTGGAGGGTGCGTAGGCGGCGCTGGGCGGAGCGCAGGGAGGGGTAGGCGAGGCGGGCGACCTGGTGTGTGGTCAGCACGCGGTGTTCATGGAGCATGCGTGTCAGCCACAGGTCGCGGCTGGTGAGACTGCGGGTGAGGGTGGCTACGTCCGCGTGCCGCCGGATGGGGCGGCTGCGCGTGGTGGCGGCGCGGGCCGTGTAGCGAGAGCCGGGGCCGGAGGCTGGCCGTGGAAGTGAGGGCATGGCAGGTCACCACCGATGGAGTGGAGGTCTGTGCAGTGCTCAGGGGCGGGTGGCGGTGCGGGGACCGGTACGCCCGGCTGCAGCCGTCCGCAGATCCTTGGCACGGCCGGGGGCCGGCGATGGCAGGGGCCGGGTGGTGAGGGTGAAGGCGGCAGTTTCCGCGCCGCTGGTGAGGAGGTGGGCAGCCGCCTGGTAGGGCCCGAGGTGGGCGAGGTCGTGTGCGGCCAGTGCGGGAAGGGTGTGGCGCTCCAGGGCATTGGAGTCTTCCGGGGAGGCGTTGAAGAAGACCTTGTTGCGGGCGTTGGCGGAGATGCCTTCGCGCAGGTCTCGGGGGAGCTGGGCGAGGTGCTGATGAGCCAGGAGCATCGATAGGCGGTAGCCGCGCGCCTCGGCGAGCATGTCCTCCAGCGGGTACGGCAGGGTGAGGAAGTTGTGGGCCTCGTCGATGCTGAGGGTGGCGTCGATCCGCCGGCGTTCGGGGGTGCGGGCGCGGGCGGCTGCGGCCTGCCAGGTTCCGGCGACGATGAAGGAGCCGAGCAGGCGGGCGGTCTCTTCGCCGAGGGCACCTTTGGGCAGGCGGGCGAGCAGGATGCCGCCGTCGAGGACCTGGGTGAGGTCGAAGGTGGAGGGGCCGGCGGAGATCGCGCGGCGGGCGAAGTCGCGCAGCAGGAAAGCGCGGAGCTTGTTCATCACCGGCCCGACCACCGCTGCCCGCGACGGCTCGGACATCGACTCGTACCAGGCCCAGAAGCCCCGTAGGACGGGATCTTGGAGGGCGGGGATGATGCGCAGGCGGTAGGCGCTTTCGCCCAGCAGACGGGGGATGTCGGCGAGGGTGACCAGCTGGCCGGTGCGGTGACGGTGTTTGAGGAGAGTCAGGCAGGCGGCGCGCATCACATCGTCGGTGCGCGGTCCCCAGAAGGCGGTGAAGATCCGGCGGAAGATGCCGGTGATGTTGTCGACGACGACGTCGATGTCCGTGCCGTCGAGCACGTTCAGGCACGGGGGCGGGTGAGGGTCGTCGGGGTCGATGAGCACGAGCCGGTCGGCGCAGGTGTCGGGGAGGCGGTCCAGGAGGTCGGTGACCAGGTCGCCCTTGGGGTCGATGACGATGACGCCGCGGTGACTGCTTACGTCGTCGAGGGCGAGGTTGGCGATGAGGGTGGACTTGCCCGATCCTGTCGCGCCCATGACGTGGAGGTGATGGCGGGCATCGGCGACCGCGAGTCCCACGCCGCGGCGAGCCCCCATATCGGAGCGGCCCAGGGGTTTGACGCCGCCTCCAGGGGTGGGTTCGGGAATCTGCGGGGGTGGCAGGACGGAGCGGGCGCCGGCTCGTCGTACGCCCGGCGCGTCGGCGTCGAAGGGGAGGTGGGCGAGGGCGGCGAGTTCCGGTACGGAGAGCAGTGCGGTACGGGAGGGGAAGTGCCGTGTGCTCAGACGTGGTTCGGGGCGGGCGATGCGGGTGCGGGCGAGGTAGTTGCGCTCGGCGAACAGGCCGAAGGCGGACGCCAGGGCGTGCGCCCGGCCACGCACCACGTCATCGGCGCGTTCGTTTTCGGGGGCGCAAGTAGCGGCGTACGTGAGGGCGCACTGCCACAGCGGCCCGGAGAGCTTTTGCGCCGACTGTCTTACAGCGGTGCCGTGTTCGGGGTCCTGTTTGCTGGCGGTGGCGGGCTGGGGGCGGTGCAGGAGTAGCGCAGCCAGGGCGGGCATGCGGGCAGAGGTGCGCCCGGCCTTGAGACGGCGGGCCTGACGGTGGGCGCGGCGCAGGGACCGGCCGGTGGCGGGCCGGGCCACGATCTGGACGCAGGCGGCCTCGTGCTCGGCCATACCGGTGGCGGCCTGGAGCAGCGCGCGCAAGGGGTCGGTGGGGTGGTCGGTGCGCAGGGGAAGGATGCCGGGCCGAGCCGGTCGCAGGCGTCCGGCGGTGACGGCGTGCCCGCGCGGGAGGAGGGGGACAGGGTCGGTGACGCGGGTGTGGGCGCCGGGCCAGGCGGCTTCCACCGCGCAGCGCGCGAGCCCCAGGGGGACGGTGCCCGGGACCCATAGGCGGATACGCAGACCGGTGTGGGACCAGGTGTATTCGAAGGCGAGGTGAGGCTGGCCAGTGGTCATACGCCGCCACCACGGACGGAGAAGACCGGAGAGCTGGGCCCAGAGGACTCCGCCGCCTTTGGGTGCGACGAAGGGCGGGACGAGGATCTCGACGCAGCGCGCGCCGTCGGCGAGACGGCGCTGCCTCCACCGGCTTAGGTGGCGGCGCAGCAGGTAGCCGCCGGCTACGGTGATGGCGGCGCAGGGGGCGAGAAGAGGCGCACGGGTTCCGAGCCAGTCGACGGCACTGGTGCCGACGTCCGTCCAGAAGCCGTTGGGGTCGGTCAGGAAGTCGAGAGCGGGGCCGCCCGGCTGTGACGGGAAAGTGAGCGTGTGAGCCCTCATGAGGTCCAGTCCTCGTCGTCGAAGGACTCTTCGTTGTACGAGCCGTCGGGATCGAGGTCGCTGTCGAGGCGCTGGGCGGCGAGTTCGCCGGGGTCAGTGGTGATCACGTCGTGTTCGCCGGGGGCCGCGACGCTGATCAGGGCGACCTTGTGGCGGCGGTCGCCGGTCAGCAGCAGTGCCTCACCGCGGGAGGCGGAGAGCAGGTATTCCCGTTCGCCGTGGCAGAGGTGGAAGTTCTCGCTGATCGTCTCAATGGCCTGCGGTGCCTGGCGCAGCAGGATCTGGGTGGCGGCGTTGGAGACGATCGCCCGCCCTAGCGGGGAAGCGAGCACGTCATCGGCGTCCTGCGTGACCATGGCCAGGCCTGTCCAGTACCTGCGGGCGGCCTTGGCCATACGGAACAGGAAACGGGCCCCGGCGCCGTCGCGCATCAGCAGCCATGCCTCATCCACCACTACGAGGTGCCGACCCTGCTGGGCGCGATGGGCGACCTGCCGCCAGACCGCGTCAAGGGCGAGCAGCATCGCCGGCGCTTTGACCTCTTCCGGTAGCTGGCGGAGTGCGTAGATCACTAGGTGACCGGAAGTGGCGGCCGTGCTGGGGCCGTTGAACAGCCGGGCGTGCGAGCCGGTGGTGTAGGGGGCGAGCCGGTCGGCGAGGTCTGCCGCCGTCTGGCTGCCGTCGTCGGCCAGAACGGCGGCGAGGTCGGCAAGCGTGGGCGGGGTGCGGGTCCACGTACGGGCGTCGGCGGTGATCCCGGCACGCGCGTATGCGGCGAGGATCGCTCGGTCGAGCGCTGCCTTCTCGGTCGTGGCCAGGTCCGTGCCCAGCAGGACGGCGAGGAAGGTGTGCAGGAACAGCACACGGCGGGTCAGGAGATCCTCGTGTTCGCCGTCCTTTTGCCCTGTTGGGAGGTCAAAGGGGTTGAGGCGTACGCCGTCTGCGCCGAGCGCGATGACAGTGCCGCCGACGGTCTCGGCGACGCGCACGTACTCGTCTTCCGGGTCGATCACGGAGGCCGTGACGCCCGTGAACAGGAGCCTGAGGAGTTCGAGTTTGGCGTGGTAGGACTTGCCGGCGCCGGAGCGGGCCAGGGTGATGGAGTTGTAGTTGTCCTGGGCGAAGCGGTCCCACAGCACCGGTGCGCCGGATACGGCGTTGAGCCCGTACAAGACCCCTGCGGCCTCGCCGTCCGTGCCGGTGGCAGGAGGTAGGTCGGGGCTGATGAAGGGGAAGCACGCGGCGAGCGCGGCGGTGTCGAAGGTGCGGCGGATCTTGAGGGTGTCGATGCCGAGCGGGAGGGTCGCCAGCCAGCCGGGCAGGGCCCGGTAGGTGGTGGGCGCCACCGACATGAGCAGGGACTCGGCGATCGCGCGGACGGCGGCGGCCTGCTCGGCGAGCGAGTCCTCGTCCGCGGCGTGCACGGTCAGGTAGAGGGCGACGTGGAAGAGCTTTCCCTCGCCGCGGGCGATGCGGTAGGCGAGTTCGGCGGCGTCCGCGGCGGCGGCCTCCACGTCCGGATCATCCAGGTTGCCCTTGTCGTAGCGGGACCGACGGCCGGATTCGAGGCGGGCGCGCTGTTTCTTGAGCCCGTCGGCAGCCACCGGGTTGGGCACGGGCTCGATGTGCAGGGCGATGTCGAGGTGCCCGGGGAAGTTCAGCAGCGGGGCCAGCCAGCCGGGAGTGACTTCGGCCGGGTAGCCGGTGACGACCAGGGTGGTGGCCAGATGGGCGCCGATCGCCAGCGCGCGGGCGTGGACCTCGATCACTTCGGGCCCGGCCGCATCGAGCAGCGCCGCGCTGTCGATGGCCGTGCCTGGGGAGGGGCGACGGCGGCCAAAGAGCAGGCGGGTCATACGCGGTCACCTTCCGATCCGCTGGCAGGGAGGGCGGGGGTATCGGGGTTGCACGCCGCGGCGAGTAGGCGGGCGCTGCGGTCGGCTTCCAGGGGAGTAACGGTGATCTCGGCCGATGCCAGGGCGCGGGCGGCTTCGTCGAGGCGCTGCAACACCCGACCTTCGCCCGAACCGTGCCGCACGTCGCGGGGCGGGGGCTGCTCGCGGGCAACCAGGAGAATCTGCCGGCTCAGCAGGTTGTCGCCGGCGGCCAGGTCGGCGAGGAAGTCAGCGTGGGCGCGGGCGGCCTGCTCCAGCGCCGGGTGCGGCAGAGCAGCGGCGTTGCGCTGAAGCGCGCCGGCGAGGGAGGTGAGGTTGACACGGTGGCAGCGCACCAGCAGCTGGGTTGAGCCGGTCAGAGAGTTGAGCCAGCGGGCGAAGGCAGCGGTCAGCCCCTGCTGCTCGGCGCCCGAACGCAGCTCGAAGTTGACGGTGGAACACGTCGCCACGGCGGCACGGCCCTCGGCACCGAGGTCGAGCACTCCGTCCGCGGTCACGCCGTCGTACGGCATACGCATGGCGGCCGGAGGCGGTCCAGCGGCCTTCGCCCAACGGGAGGGGACGACGGCAGGCAGCGGTGGGACGCCTTCGGGAGCATCGACCCGGCGTTTGGGGGTGCGGGCATGGGCGAGGGCAGCTGCCAGGAAGCGGTCCAGGCCGATGCCCTCCCGCTGGCCGAGCGCCAGCGCGGCCACCGCCCCGGCGACGGGGATCACCAGCGCCGCGTAGGTGAGGGGTGTCATGAAGGCCCGGGTCACCCACCAGCCGCCGTAGAGGGCTCCGGCTGCGGTGGCGAGGATGGCGGTCTGCCGGGCGGTGAAGGGGCCCAGGAGCCGGTCGGGGCGGGAGATGTCCGCGGGAATGCGCGTGGAGTGCGGCGCGCCTGCCGGGGTGTCGGGGTCATTCATACGGGGTTACCTCCAGGGCATTTCGAAGGGGAGCCGTAGCTGGATGGGCTGGGGCGGGCGCACGCGTACATGCTCGGCGGGGGCGCGCAGCGGCATTTGGCGCGCACGCGGCGCCGGTGCTGGTGCAGGGCGCGAGGGTTGCGGTGGCGGCAAGCACCGGGAAGACGGCAGTGGCTGGACGGGGGCGGCTTCGGTGGGGATGGGCGGCGAGAGTGGCCGCATGCGACGGGGGGTGGCCTGGGCGGGATGGATCACACGGGGGCCCTTTGATGCAGGGGCGAGGAGGGCTCCCTTCGGTCCAGGGCTTCGAGGCGCCGGGCCTCCAGGCGCACGGGACGTGATGCCGCGACGCTTCGGCCCCCCGGGTGGTGGGGGCGTCACGCCGGCAGCCCCGGCTTGGTGCGTTGGACCAGCCTCCGGGGCTGTGAGCGCCAGCCGGTGCGCAGCAGTTCGCCCTTCGGCGCGATGCAAGCCAACCCGGCCACGGGCGACCGGCGCCCGGCCTCGCCCGTCCCCGCCACTCCCAGATCCGGGCGCACCAGACCGGCCACCACGCCTCCCGCCACGTCCCGGGCGGCCACCCCCACCCCCTGGTCCGCCATGTCGCGGACCGAGCCCCGACAGACCGCCACGGCCCCCGCCCCCGCCTCCGCCGCCATGTCCGCCACCGGGGCGGCGCCGCAGCAGCCCGATGCCGGGCAGGTAGTGGTCCATGAGCCGGTACAACGCCAGGTGACGCACCATCCGTACGGCAGCAGGCGCGTGCGGCTGGTGGATGGGGGCGCCACGCAGGACCACCTGCAATGCCCATCCGGGAATCTTGAACAGCACCCAGAACAGGCCGAGACCGGCGAGCATCGTGCCGAGCTGGTCGGACTTCGGGATACCCAGCGTCGTCGCCCCGGGAGCGAAGAAGAGCTTGACGGCGAGAATGAACGTGATCGACTGCGCGACCTGGATGACCAGGCAGCCGCCCAGAGCCCGCCACCACAGCCGGGCCACCGGATCACTCAGCGGATGGGCATGACACGCCAGGGCGAGGGGTGCGCACACGGCCAGCAGCGCCAATACCGCGACGCGCACCATGAAGCCGATCAGGACCGCGAGGACCAGCGCCACCATCAAGATCGCCAGCAGAAGCAGGTAGAGCTTCAGTCCCGCGACGCCGAACAGTGCGAACGGCAGGACGCGTTCGACCATGCCTTGCCCGGCATCCGCCATGTCCGTAGCCATGATCGCGTGGGCGAGGGCATTGGACAGGCCGATCGCCTTGCCCATCACGGTCAGCGAGGTGGTGGCCGCGACCATCCCCAACAGCAGCCGCGGCAGGATCTGCTTGAGCGCGTAGCGGGTCTGGACGGTCTCGTAGCCCATGACCGTGATGCCGCCGGCAGAGACGAACAGCACGTAGATGCCGAAGGTGATCTTCAGCATGGCGGCCCACAGCCGTTTGACGTCGGCGTGCTTGGTGACGTCCGGAGTTGCCAGAAGAGTGTCGGCGAGGAACTCGCGGACCGGCTTCATGACCTGCTCGATCAGCATGCCCAGGAACGAGGTGATCGCGTCCACGATCATGTCGGGGAAGTCGGTGAGTACGTCCCAGCCCGAGGAGGTGTCCTTGACGCACTCCTTCCCCATCACCTCGCACGCCGGCGGCGTCGGCCCTGGCGCCGGCTCCGGGGACGCCGGGCGAGAAGGCTTCGACGAAGGCTTCGGGGACGGGGGCCCCGGTGCGGGAGTCGGGCCAGGGGCGGGATCCGGCTTCGGCGCCCCCGTGCGCGGCTGCGTGGCGGAGGGGCCGGGCCCAGGGCGTGGCTCGGGCCGTGGCGGTTCCGGGACAGCGGGCGCATGGGGTGCCGCGTACGCGTAGGCCGGTGAGGCCGACGGTGCGAACGGAACGAGGGCGGCGACGATGAGAAGTAGGGCGGCCCGTACGAGGCGTTTGCCGGGGTTCACTTCCCGCCACCGCCATCGGTGCCCGCACCGACGATGCTCTGCAACACGGTGACCAGGACCGGGGCCAGGATCGCCAGGCCGTAGCCGATGGCCGCGGCTTTCAGAGCCCGCTTGGCGGACTCGACTTCCCCCGGGTCACCCCCGGCCATCAGATAGCGCAGCCCGCCGAAAGTGAGAAACAGCGTGGCGAGCCCGGAGAGCATGCCGACGACCCAGTTCCGCAGGTTCTTGATCACGGTCGGGATGTCCGCGACCGCCCACACCTGCGGCGGGCTCACCAGCAGTACACAGCAGATGAACGCGGTGACGATGGTGAGCCGGACCGTCCAGCGGCCCAACAGCCGGATCAGCCGTCGGCGCGGCCGACGAAGCCTTGCGAGCATGACGGACGCACCTCCAGCAGGCCCAGCACTCGTGGGCAGAGACGAACGCAACGGGAAGAGGGGGCGCGGCGACCTCATCGACAAGGCGCCGCGCGGTGTGGGGTGAACACGGATCCCGGCCCGGGGCCGACCTCCTTCAGGAGCGGCAGCGGGAACACGGTGCTCGGGTGTCAGCACGAGACGGTGCATCCACCCCACACGTCTGCGGCCTGGCAGCAGACCACGAGCGGCCTGCGCCGGGGCCACGGCCCCGGGTGCGTGGCGCGCACCCGGGGAGCCGTACCCCTAATAGAGACTCACAGCTCGGAAATTGACGTCCGCCACTGAATGCCTCTGACCTTCGACGCCGGCTCTACTGCTCGCGCAGCTGGTGACGCAGATGGACGGCCAACTGCTGCTCGGCGGCAGCACGGCGGCGGTAGAGCTGACGCACACTCACCCCGCGCTCGGAAGCCAGATGCTGCATCGACTCGCCTCCCAGCCGCGTCCGGGCGATCAACTGCGCCTCGGCGATGCCTACGACCCGGGCCCGCACGGCGTGGACCAGTACCGCGTACTCGTCTCCCTCCTCACCAACCTCGTCCCCGGGAACGTCGACGTGGCAGCCAGCGTGATCCGTGCGATGGGCAGTGCCGGCGAGGCGGCCCAGGTGAGCAGCATTCTGGCCGGTCTCGCGTTCGGCTCGGCGGCGCGCAGCGTAGGCCAGCCGGTGCACGGCCCGGTCGGCCGCCGCGAACAACTCCCTGGCGACGTCTGCGGCGTCCGCGTTCACGGAAGGCAGGGCGACGGCGACAGCGGCGAGAGCCTCCTGCTCGACTTCGGCGCGCTCCAGGTGGGCCGGGTAGGCCAGGCGCGCCAGCATCCGGCGCAGAACCGGCACCGTCATCGCGACGGCCACCGTGTCCCACGGCTCGCCCAGGCGCTGGGCGCGGCGGATCACCTCACACCAGGTCTGCTCGCGCAGCGCCGGGGAGGTCGCGGCGTGAGCGAGCCGGGTACGGACCTGGTCCACCGGCAGCACGTCCTGCTCAGGCTCCTCACAAACCAGGCGCGCGGGCAGCGTGAGCGGCTGCGGCGCAGTGGCGAGCGCGAGGAAGGACTCCTCCAACATCTGCAGCGGTGAGTGGTCGAGCGGACGCGTACAAGCGACGCGGTGGCTGGCGGAGCAGGGGGTGTGGCGCATGTGCATCTCCTCGCGGGAGTGGCGGACAACGTTCGCCGCAAGCCCTTTCACCGCCGCGTGCCACCCGCGGACCGGCCGCGAGCCCGCTCCGCGCGCCGGCCGGACCACTGGCCCGGTCTGTACGAGGGCCAGCCACCGGCCCGTCTCCGGTGACCAGCACTGCTCCTCTAGGCGTACCTCCAGAATCGAACACAAAGAATTTTCGACCCGTCTTCGCTGAACGCACCGCGCCATTCGGAGGGCGGCTCGGCAGTGGCTCGCAGGTGGCTCGCCACTGGACCGCCAATCGTCCAACCTGGGGCAAAGCCGGAAGCCGCCCGAGCGCCGACTCCTACCGTGCGCGAGAGGCCTGCTGTTGGCTTCTCGATTCGAACGCCCCTCGCGGCCACGACGAGATCGCCCGCGCCTTTCCCTATTACTTCACGTCAGCACCAGACGGCTTGGACCCCGTTCTCGGGCGCCGCTTGCCTATGTCCTCCACCCGCCGCCGCGCTCCAGGAACGGCTCGTCGCCACACCGCTCGTCCCCTGCCGACCACGATCTGGCTCCCTGCCCCCGATCAGCCGAACGCCGTGCCCGCACCGGGCGCTGTGCTGCCCGCCTGGGCGATCGAGCAGATCCGCACCGAGTTCACTCACCGCCCGGACCAGCCTCCGGCGTCCCTGCTCAAGATCTCCATCCGGGACACCGGGCCGGGCATGGATGCCCGGGCCCACATGGTCGCCTATGGCGACGGCACGCCGAGCAGGATGTCGATGCTGCTCGCCGAGCTCCACCCCGACGTCCTCCCGGCACCCACAGACGCCCTCACAGGCGGGGCCGTCAGAGAGATGCCCGGAGCCATGGAAGAGGGCTGGTCCGGCTTTTTCCACCGTGTGCACCGCATCGTGCCCGCGGACGGACTCCTGCTTCTGGCCACCCGCCAGCGCCGGGACGACGACGCGGGTCTCACCGACCCGCTCGGCTCGCTCATCGCCTGCGCACGCACCGCTGGCTTCCGCTACCTGCAGCACATCATCGTCGCCCACGCGCACCCCAGCGCCGACCAGCTCATCCCCACGCCGCCCGCCGACGCCGACCCCGGTGTCATCCACAGCGACCTGATCGTCCTCACGCCGATCCACCACCCCTGAACCCCCGAGGAGTTCCCGTGCCCTGCTACGACTCGGTGTGGAACACCGCGCCCACCTCCGCCCCCGCTCAACGAAAAGGCCGCTATACCCCTGGGTCGGCGGCCCACCCCGCCAAGATGCACCCAGGCATCGCCGCCCACGCCGTCGCCACGTACACGAAGCCCGGCGACCTGGTCCTCGACCCGATGTGCGGCATCGGCACCACCCTCGTTGAAGCCCTCCACCTCGGCCGCAACGCCCTCGGCATCGAATACGAACCGAAGTGGTCCAGCCTCGCCTCCCGCAACGCCAGCCTCGCCGAGGAAGCAGAAGGAAAAGCCACCGGCGCCGTCCACCGCGGCGACGCCCGCCGGCTCACCGAGTTCATCCCCGCCACGCTCCACGGCGAGGCAAATCTCGTGCTCACCTCACCCCCCTACGGTCCAAGCGTCCACGGCCAGGTCCGCTCCACCCGGGACACCGGCGAACGCGGCGTCGTCAAGAAGAACTTCCGCTACGGCCACGATCAGGACAATCTCGCCCACGTCTCCACCACCCACCTCCTTGAGGCCTTCACCGAGATCCTCGCCCAGTGCCGCACCATGCTGCGCCCCGGCGGCACCGTCGTCGTCACCACCCGCCCCTGGCGAGAACGCGGCGAACTCATCGACCTGCCCTCAGCCGTCCTCGCCGCAGGCAAAGCCGCTGGCCTCACGCCTTCCGAACGGTGCGTCGCCCTCCTCGCAGGCGTCCGCGACGGCCGACTCATTTCCCGCCCGTCGTTCTTCCAGATGAAGAACGTTCGTGACGCCCGCCGACAAGGCATCCCCCTCTCAGTGATCCAGCACGAGGACGTCCTGGTCTTCACTCGGCTGCCAAGCGACATCAACGCGCGAGCATCCGTAGCTCGTTTCCGCTCTTGAACCTGCCTCCCCAGAGCCCCGCGTGGCGGCCATGGAGGGTGTTGACGGCCCACCTGGCTCTTGGCCGACCCCACGGACAGGAGGTACCGATGCCGCTGAACAGGGCGAACAACCTCATGGCCTCCGAGGCCGAGCGACTGGAGCCTTCGCCCGCTCCGTCTCCTGAGCTGACGGTGAGCCTCCCGGATTCACCTCCGCAGCTCACTGACAACACGTCAGCAGCACTACTGCGCTTCATCCAGAAGGAGTGGCAGCGCCGCAGGGACGCGACATCGGATCAGTCGACCCCTTAGACAACCGGGCACGGCGGACGGCTGGCCCTCTGGCCAGAGCAGGAGGTACCACGGACCACCGTCATCCGCCGTGCCCCGACGCACAGAGCCCAGAGAGCCGCCCATGCTCCACTTCGCCTTCGCGGGACGTTGCTCCACCGAGGACCTCCAGGACCCCGAGACCTCCCGAAATTGGCAGCTCACCCGTGCCCGCGCGCTCATCGAACCAGCCGGGGGCAAGATCGTCGCCGAGTACTTCGACGCCGGCCACTCCCGCGCCTTGCCCTGGAAACGCCGCCCACGAGCCGCCGCCCTCCTCAACGCGCTCCGCACCCCGGACAGGGGCTTCGATGCCGTCGTCATCGGCGAACCCCAGCGCACCTTCTACGGCAACCAGTTCGGCAACACCTTCCCCCTCTTCGTTCACTTCGGCGTTTCGCTGTGGGTTCCCGAGGTCGGCGGGGCCATCGACCCGGAAAACGAGGCCCACGACCTGGTCATGTCCGTCTTCGGCGGCATGAGCAAGGGCGAACGCAACCGCATCAAGATCCGTGTTCGTACTGCCATGTCCTCCCAGGTAAAGATCGAAGGCCGCTACCTCGGCGGCAGACCCCCCTACGGCTACCAGCTCGTCGATGCGGGCCCGCACCCCAATCCAGCCAAAGCCGCCGACGGCAAACACCTCCGCCGCCTTGAACCTGACCCCGAGACCGCCCCGGTCGTCGTCCGCATCTTCACCGAGTACCTCCGCGGCAAGGGCTATTACGCCATTGCCGAAGGACTGACCCGCGACGGCATCCCGTGCCCCTCCGCCCATGACCGCGCCCGCAACCGGCACCGTGACGGCCACGCCTGGTCCAAGGGCGCGGTGCGCGCCATCCTCGCCAACCCCCGCTACACCGGCCACGAAGTCTGGAACAAACAGCACAAGGAAGAAATCCTCCTCGATATCGACGACGTCACCCTCGGACACCGCACCAAACTCAGCTGGAACACACCAGACCAGTGGATCTGGTCGGCGCAGCCGGTCCATGAGCCGCTGATCAGCATGGAGACCTTCACCCGCGCCCGGGCAAAGACGTTCACCCGCCGATCGGGGGTGGCCGAGCGCAGCCCCCGCACCACCAACCGCGCCTACCCACTTCGTGGCCGACTGCGCTGCGGCATCTGCCGCCGCAAGATGCAGGGCAACTACAACAACGGTCAGCCCTACTACCGCTGCCGCTACACCGCCGAGTACGCCAAGAGCGCCGCCCTGGAACATCCGCTGACTGTCTACGTGCGCCAGAATGCGATCCTTCCAGCGCTCGACACATGGCTCGCCCGCGTCTTCGCGCCCGGACATCTTGGCCGCACCATCCGGGCCATGTGTGAGAGCCAGCAGCGGCAACCGGCTGCCGCCCCCGCCTTGGAAGCCGCACGGCGGACCATCACCGAGACGAATCGACGCATCGACCGATACCGCGCCGCACTGGATGCCGGAGCCGACCCCGCGGTCGTAGCCGGCTGGATCACCGCCGCCCAGAACGAGCAGACAGCCGCCCGCCAACAGCTCGCCGGCGCGTCCGACGCTCAGCGGGAGATCCTCACCGAGGAACAGATCCACCACATGATCAAGACCCTCGGCAACATGACTGACCGGCTCCAGGCCGCCGACCCCGAGGACAAAGCCCCGCTCTACGCCGACTTCGGCCTTGAGCTGGAATACCACGCAAATCAGCGGGTTGTGACCGTACGGTCACAACCCGCTGACATGTGCGTATCTACGTGTCCGAGGGGGGACTTGAACCCCCACGCCCGATAAAGGGCACTAGCACCTCAAGCTAGCGCGTCTGCCATTCCGCCACCCGGACAAGGTGTCTGTCGTTGTGGCCCTGGGCCGTTCCGACGTGGAAAACAATAGCAAACATTCGAGGGTGGTCGATCACCCGCACATGTGGCCGGATGCGGGCCTGTGACCAGGGCATGTCGGGAGTATTGCGGCCTTGGGCCCAGCGGGCGACGGGTGGAGGATGGCAGTGGACCCCCGCCGCGGGTCGCGCTCCTCAGGGCGTGCCATGCGGCCGTGAACCCAGAGGAGGCACTGTGAGGGAGCTCAGCGAGCTGGCCGAGCGCACCGTGGAGAGGTGCGCGCCGCGCGAGTGCGGAGCCGGGCGGAACGAGGTTTCGGCATGAGTGAGTCGCAGCCGCCGCGCACGGTCACCGGTGAGGACGAGGTGGTCGACCTGTGTCGGGACCTGATCAGGATGGACACCAGCAACTACGGCGACCACTCGGGCCCGGGTGAGCGGGTCGCCGCCGAGTACGTCGCGGAGAAGCTCGCCGAGGTCGGCCTGGAGCCGCAGATCGTCGAGTCCCACAAGGGCCGTGCCTCGACCGTCGCCCGCATCGAGGGCGAGGACCGCTCGCGGCCAGGACTGCTGATCCACGGCCACACCGACGTCGTCCCGGCCAACGCCGACGACTGGACCCACCACCCCTTCTCCGGTGAGATCGCCGACGGCTGTGTCTGGGGCCGTGGCGCGGTCGACATGAAGGACATGGACGCGATGACGCTGGCGGTCGTCCGCGACCGGCTGCGCACCGGCCGCAAGCCCCCGCGCGACATCGTGCTGGCGTTCCTCGCGGACGAGGAGGCGGGTGGCACCTACGGCGCGCGCTACCTCGTCGACCACCACCCGCACCTCTTCGAGGGCGTCACGGAGGCGATCAGCGAGGTCGGCGGCTTCTCCTTCACCGTCAACGAGCAGGTGCGGCTGTACCTCATCGAGACGGCCCAGAAGGGCATGCACTGGATGAAGCTGACCGTGGACGGCAGCGCCGGACACGGTTCGATGATCCACAAGGACAATGCCATCACCGAACTGTCCGAGGCCGTGGGACGGTTGGGCCGGCACGAGTTCCCGGTGCGGGTGACGAAGACCCTGCGGTCCTTCCTCGACCAGCTCGGCGACGCGCTGGGCACCGAGCTCGACCCGGAGGACATGGACGCCACGCTGGCGAAGCTCGGCGGCATCGCCAAGCTGATCGGCGCCTCGCTCAAGAACACCGCCAACCCCACGCAGCTGGGCGCCGGTTACAAGGTCAATGTCATCCCGGGGCAGGCCACCGCGCATGTCGACGGCCGCTTCCTGCCGGGCTACGAGGAGGAGTTCCTGGCCGACGTGGACCGGCTCCTGGGCCCGCGCGTCAGGCGCGAGGACGTGCACGCGGACAAGGCGCTGGAGACCACCTTCGACGGTGCGCTGGTGCAGGCGATGCAGTCGGCGCTCCAGGCCGAGGACCCGATCGCGCGGGCGGTGCCGTACATGCTCTCCGCCGGTACGGATGCCAAGTCCTTCGACGATCTCGGGATCCGCGGATTCGGCTTCGCTCCGCTGAAGCTGCCGCCGGAGCTGGACTTCGCAGGGATGTTCCACGGCGTGGACGAGCGAGTGCCGGTGGACGGACTGAAGTTCGGGGTGCGGGTGCTCGACCGGTTCATCGACCAGAGCTGAATTCGGCGCGATTTTCCTGCCTTTCGCGCCGGCTTCGCTGAAAAGAGTGAACGCACCGATGTGTTCGTAGCTTGAACGGCATTTTCCTCGTTGCAGTCAGTGCGGTCCGCGGCTGGGATCGTATTGCCTACAAGGAGGACTAATGATCAAGAAGGTCGTCGCAGCTGCGGCAGTCGCTGGTGGCGTCGTACTCGCCGGTGCCGGCCTGGCCGTTGCCGACTCGGGTGCCCAGGGTGCGGCCCTGAACTCTCCGGGTGTGGTGTCCGGCAACACCATTCAGGTGCCGGTCCAGGTCCCGGTGAACGTCTGCGACAACACGGTCTCCGTGGTGGGTCTGCTGAACTCCGACTTCGGTGGCGGCTGCGTCAACAAGTGACCTTCTGACGTCCTTTGGCGTTGTATTTACACCCGTAAGGGGCT
Organism: Streptomyces sp. bgisy130; assembly: GCF_057708345.1. Lineage (NCBI taxonomy): Bacteria > Bacillati > Actinomycetota > Actinomycetes > Kitasatosporales > Streptomycetaceae > Streptomyces > Streptomyces sp. bgisy130. The sequence continues at coordinate 63,648 of NZ_JBYISA010000007.1, read as the reverse complement.
GACTCGGCTCTCCGGAGGCGTGCCACGCATTCCGGAGGCGCTGAGTATTTCGGCGGGCGGGGCGGTCTTTTTCGAGGACCGCCACTCGTCCCTATTCCTGTAAGGCACTAGGCAGGGGAACAACCTATGAGACAGGTCGCACGAAAGGGCCTGATCACCGCGGCCGCCGCCAGTGGCGTACTCGCCATGGCCGCCGGCTACGCACAGGCCGACGCGGGAGCCGCCGGAGGGGCGGCGAATTCGCCGGGCGTGGGATCCGGCAACAACGTTCAGGTACCGGTCCATGTGCCGGTGAACGCCTGCGGGAACACCGTCAATGTGGTCGCGCTGCTGAACCCCGCGTTCGGCAACCGCTGCGCCAACGACGGCGGTGGCAGGCACCAGGGTGGGCACCAGGGTGGGAACCACCACCAGGGCGGGCACACGGGGGCCGGCGCCGCCGGCACCACCGCGAACTCGCCGGGTGTCGTGTCGGGCAACAATGTCCAGGCTCCGGTCGACGTACCGGTCAACGCCTGCGGCAACAATGTCTCGGCAGGCGGGCTGCTGAACCCCGCCTTCGGCAACCACTGCGCCAACGGGTCCTCGGCGACCCCGGGCAGGCCGCACCACCCGAGCACGCCGCACCACCCCGGCAAGCCGCACCAGCCGGGTAAGCCGCACGAGCCGGGTAAGCCGCACCACCCGAGCACGCCGCACCACCCCGGCAAGCCGCACCAGCCGGGTAACCCGAGCCAGCAGACCCCGCACAAGCCGGGCAAGCCGCAGACCGGGGGGCACAGCCAGCAGGCGGCGCCCGCCAAGCCCGTCGGGCACCTCGCGCAGACCGGTGCGGGCTCGATCGGCTACGCGGTTCCGGCCAGCGCCGGAATGCTGCTCGGTGGCGTCCTGCTCTACCGCAAGACGCGCGCCGCCCGCCGGTGATCATCAGCAGCTAGCCCACCGGCAGCTCATGGAGCGGGCCCCGTCTCGACGGGACCCGCTCTGCTGTTCTCAGCCCCCGGCGACGCTCACCACGTCGCGCGAAGCTGGCGGATGATCCGGCGGCGCAGCCGTACCTTACGGCTCCCGTCGGGGTTCAGACGCAGTCGGTCCAACTCCCAGTGTCCGTACTCGGCATGGTCCGTCAGCAGGCGTGTGGTGGCCTTCCGGGAGACTCCCCGGGGCACATACACATCGCAGAATTCGTATTCCGGCATCGCATCTATTGTGCGGGACCGGCCCCGGTACGGATAGCGTCTGCACTATGTCTGATGCTGCGCAGCCTTCCGCTGCCGAGGTACGTGCCGCCGCCGAGGCGGTCAAAGCCGCACTGGACCGTCACCTCGACGCGGTCGAACGCCGCTCGGGGCAGGACGATCCGGCCGTGTACGCCGCGTTCGACGAGCTCGCCGCGGCGGCTGAGGTCTATGACGAGCTGCTCTACGACACCTACGACGAGGTCACCCCCTTCGAGATCCCCGGAAACGAGGCGCTGCCCGCATACGCGGGCCCGGAAGAGCCGAGCGCGCTGAGCGTGCTGATCCGCCGGGACTACACCGTCGCCGCACCGCAGCGACTGCTGCATCAGGCACAGCGCATCGCCGATCTTGATCCGGACGCCGCCGACGAGGCGGCCGGCAGCGCCGCCGATGCCGCCGCGGTCGTCGGCACCAGCGTGCATGCGGCGCTCGGCGTCCTCTTCGGAGAGTTCGAACCGGACGAGATCGCCACCCGGCACAAGGAGTTCGGCCTGGAGGAGGGCGACTCCACCCTGTGGGTGGCGGCCGCCGACGACCCGGCCGAGCCGGGGGAGTGGCTGTCCGCCCCGTTCGACCAGGCGGATCCCCAGCGGGTGGTGTGCCGCTTCGACGTCAGCGCCGTCTTCGACGAGGGACTGGGCGAGGACGACCTGATGGAGCCGCTCGACAACGAACGGTGAGGGAGGCGCCGGGCTGCCCTGTGCCGCCCCGGCGCCGCCCGCTGATCCGCATACGCCGCTGCCCCGGCCCGTCCGCTTGTTCTGCGGACGGGCCGGGGCAGCGGCATACAGGGGCCGAGCGGAGGGCGCCGAAGCCCCCAGGGCTCAGTCGGCCGCCGGCTCCTCGCCGGTCTGCACGCTCTGCTGGAGCAGGCTGCGCAGCCGGGTCGTGCGCTCCTTCACGGGCACCTCGGCGACCGCGCGGGCCAGCGCCTGGTCGGCGCCCTGGACGACCGACAGATGCCGCTCACCGCGGCTGAAGGCGGTGTAGACCCAGGCGCGAGTCAACCCGCCGGTGGCGTCGCCGGGCAGGACGACCACCGCGGCCGGCCAGCGCGTGCCGGCCGCCTGGTGGGCGGTGAGCGCCCAGCCGTGCCGTACCGCTCCCGTGCCGACCTGCTCGCGCGGCACCACGACCGCGGAGCCGTCGCAGTCGAGATGCAGCCCGGCCGCGTCCGCGCCGGTGACCGTGCCGGGCACCGTGCGGCCGGGGGCCGGGGTGTAGGCCACGCGGTCGCCGGGGTCGAAGCCGCCGAACCGGCCGGGGCCGGGGTTGAGCCGCTCCTTGAGGGCGGCGTTGAGCGCGCGGGTGCCGGCCGCGCCGCCGTGGCCGACCGTGATGACCTGGGTGTGATCCGCGGGGACACCGAAGGCCCGGGGCACGGAATCGGCGACCAGCTGGACGCTACGGTGCACCGCCTCACCGGCATCCCGCACCGGGACGATCACCACCTCCTTGCCGGGCGCCTCGACCTGGCTCAGCTCCCCGATGCCGATCCCCGACACCAGCTCGCCGATGGGACCGAAGTCCGGGGTACGGGAGGCGACCTGCGGACAGAAACGGGCCGCGAGCAGATCGGCGAACAGCCGGCCGGGCCCGGCGGACCACAGCACGCCCGGGTCCCCGCTGAGCACCAGCCGGGTCCCGTCGGTCAGCGACTCGACGAGCAGGGCGGCGGTCTCCAGATCCAGCTGCGGGGCGTCCAGCACGACCAGCAGATCGAGCGCGAGGGCGCCGTCCGCGTCCCGTCCCGGCCCCTCCCGTCCGGACAGCAGGCCGGAGACGGTCACCGCTGCGGTGGCGGGGTCCGGGGAGCCGGCGGCCGGGGCGTCGGGAGCGCTCCCGGTGAGGTGCGCGGCGAGGCGGCGGCGGCCGTTCTCGGTGTGGGTGGCGCCGAAGGCCCGCAGCCCCAGCGAGCGGGCCGCGGCGATCAGCGCGGCCGGCTCGGTGCGGGCCGCCTCCGCACCGGTGTGGGCCACCAGGCCGCTGTGCGCGGCGGCACGGATGAGCTCGGCGGCCGACGGCGAGGGCGCGGCGGCCGCCACGGCCTCCCAGCGGGCGGCGGAGGGCCGGGCGGGCCGGGGGGACGGGTCGTCGTCGGTGGGCGTACCGGTGGGGGCGTCGGTGGCGGGGGCCGTGGTGGCGGGGCTCTCCCCGGCCGTTGCCCCGTCGGCGACCTGCGCCTCTCCGCCGGCCGTGGCCCCGTCGGCGTCGGCCTCGCCGGCCTCGGCCTCGGCCGGATCCGGGTCCTGGGTGGGCTCGGCCACCGCTGCGAAGGTGTTGAGCAGCCGTGCCAGACCGTCGGCGACGCTTTCCTCGGCCATCGCGAACCGGTCCAGGCCGAGCAGGATCCGGACCGGCTGCTCCTCCTCCTCGTCGTCGTCACCCGTGGCCGGACGTGGTCGGCCGCCCGGCTCGTCGATCGCGTCCTGGAAGACCAGCACGGCACCGTCCGCGATGGCCGCCTGAAGGGCGTCATCCGGCTCGGGCACCGCGCGCTGGGCGAGGGCCGCCCGCAGCGCGGTGGCCTCCAGGGCGGAGTGGCCCGCGAGCGCGGCCTGTTCCAGCAGCCAGCCGACCAGCGCCTGTGCGCGCCGTTCGTCGCCCGGCCCACAGGCGGGGCCGAGCAGCGCCCGCGCGAAACCGTCGGCCTGCTCGGGGCGGACCCCGGGCACCCCGAGCAGCAGCCAGGGGTCCTCGCCCAGCGCTTCGGCGGCCCGCTCACCCAGGACCTCCGCGATCTGCTCGGCCAGCGTCTCGGGGGCACCGCCCGCCGCGAGCACCTGCCGTACGCCCTCGACCCCGGGGAGGGCCCGAACGGCGGGCCGGGGAGCGGGGGCGGGGCCGGTGGCTGCCGGAGCGGCGGCGGCCGGGCCGGTGGCACTGCCCTGCGGCCCGCCCGGACGGGCCGGTCCGCCGTTCTCCTGCTCCTGCGTGGTGCGCTGCCGGGCCACCTCCGGGCCCGGGCCCGTGGACCCGCCCTGCGCTGCGCCCTGCGGCGCGGCCTTGGCCGGCTGGGCGGCGGATGCGGCCGGCCGGGCCGGGCGGGGTGCCGCATTGAAGAACGAAGCGGCCGACCGCTCGCCGCTCTCCACGGCCCGCACGGCCGCCGCCAGCGCGTCGGCGGTTGCTTTGGCCGAGCCGGATGCCGGGGTTCCCTTCGCCGCACCGGGTGCTGACGCCTCGGCTCCGGACGCCGGGCCGGAAGTCTCCGCGCCAGTAGACGGCGGACCGGATTCCGAGCCAGAAGACGGCGTACCGGTTTCCGGGCTTCCGCTTGCCGCACCGGGGTCCGCGGTCTCGCCCCCGGCTGCGGGCGTGCCGCTCTCCGCCCCGGATGCCGGAGCGGCGGACTCCGCCTCAGGAGCCGTCGTGCCGCGCTCCTCCCCGGCCGCCGCAGCGCCGGCCTCCGCCCCGGAAGCCGCAGCCACGGTCTCCGGTCCGGCCGCCTCAGCCTCCGCTCCGGCCACGTCGGCGCCCTCCTCGCGCCCCGTCGCCTCCTCGCCCGGCGCCGCCGCGCTCTCCGGCGCTTCCGCGTCTCCCGGCCCCGCCGCGGCATCGGGTGTCCGAGCCTCCGCGGTGCCGGGTGCGGCCTCCTGCCCGGGCGGGGTTTCGCCGGCGAGGCGGTCGGTGCTCACAGCGTGCTCCAGTCGTGATCGGGGTAGTGGTGCACCGGCGCCGAAACATCGTCCAGCGCCTGGCGGATCTCGTCAGGAAGACTAAGGGTCTCCACTGACAATGCGGCTCTGAGCTGCTGCGCTGTGCGGGCGCCCAGGATCGGCGCGGTCACGCCGGGGCGGTCGCGGACCCAGGAGAGCGCGACCTGGAGCGGGGTGACGGCCAGTCCGTCGGCGGCGGTGGTGACCGCTTCGACGACCCGGCTCGCGGTCTCGTCGAGATAGGGCGCGACGAACGCCGCCAGATGCTCCGAGGCACCACGGGAGTCGGTCGGCGTCCCATGGCGGTACTTGCCCGTCAGCACCCCACGGCCGAGCGGCGACGACGGCAGCAGGCCGATGCCGAGGTCGAGTGCCGCGGGCAGCACCTCCCGTTCGATGCCGCGCTGAAGGAGGGAGTACTCCATCTGCGCGCTCGCGAGACGGTGGCGTACACCGGGCGCCGCGAGCTGCCAGGTGCCGGCCCGGGCGAGCTGCCAGCCGGAGAAGTTCGCCAGCCCCACATAGCGCGCCCGGCCGCTGGTGACGGCGAGGTCGAGGGCCTGGAGCGTCTCCTCCAGCGGGGTGTGCGGATCGAAGGCGTGCAGCTGCCACAGGTCGACGTAGTCGGTGCCCAGCCGCTCCAGGGAGGCGTCCAGGGCGGCGAGGAGATGGCGCCGGGAGCCGTCGACCCGGCGGTCCGTCTCCAGGACGCTGCCCGCCTTGGTGGCGATCACCAGATCCTCGCGCGGAATCAGCTCTTCCGTCAGCCGGCCGAGGAGGTATTCGGCGCCGCCGTCGGCGTAGATGTCGGCGGTGTCCACGAGGCTGCCGCCGGCCTCCCAGAACGCCTTGAGCTGCTCGGCGGCTTCCTGCTCGTCCGTGTCGCGCGCCCAGTTCAGGGTGCCGAGCCCGAGGCGGGTCACGCGCAGGCCCGTACGGCCGAGGTGCCTTTGCTCCATGGGCCTTGAGATTACTGGGCCGAAGCCGGCATCAGGGGACCTGTGGACAACCCGCCGATGACAGCCGGCGCGGCCGGCGGCTACAGTCCCCGGAACAGCGACGTTACTGATGGGTAAGGGGAGCGGCATGAGGCTTGGCATCAACCTCGGCTACTGGGGCGCCGGGATGGACTCCGACAATCTCGCGGTGGCACAGGAGGCCGATCGCCTCGGCTACTCCGTCTGCTGGGCGGCGGAGGCGTATGGCTCCGACGCCGCCACCGTGCTCTCCTGGGTCGCGGCGCAGACCGAGCGGATCGACATCGGTTCGGCGATCTTCCAGATCCCGGCGCGTACGCCCGCGATGACCGCGATGACGGCCGCGACCCTGGACTCGCTCTCCGGGGGCCGGTTCCGCCTGGGCCTCGGCGTCTCGGGGCCGCAGGTCTCCGAGGGCTGGTACGGCGTCAAGTTCGACAAGCCGCTGGCCCGCACCCGCGAGTACGTGGACATCGTCCGTAAGGCGATGTCGCGCGAGCGGCTGTCCTACGAGGGCGAGCACTGGACGCTGCCGCTGCCGGGCGGTCCGGGCAAGCCGCTGAAGCTCACCGTGCACCCGCAGCGCGAGTACATCCCGCTCTACATCGCCGCGATCGGCCCCAAGAACCTCCAGCAGACCGGTGAGATCGCCGACGGCGCGCTGCTGATCTTCCCCTCGGCCGACCACCTGGAGGAGACTGCGATCGCGCACCTCCGGGCCGGCCGCGAGAAGGCGGGCAAGACGCTGGACGGCTTCGACGTCTGTCCGACGCTGCCGCTGGCCGTCGGCGCGGACAAGGACGTCAGCGCGCTGGCCGACATGTTCCGCCCCTACACCGCGCTCTACGTCGGCGGTATGGGCAGCCCCAAGCAGAACTTCTACAACCAGCTCGCGCAGCGCATGGGTTACGGGAAGGAAGCTGCCGAGATCCAGGAGAAGTACCTGTCCGGCGACAAGGAAGGCGCCGCCGCGGCGATCCCGGAGCGGCTGATCGACCAGACCACGCTGCTCGGCTCCGTCGACCGGATCGCCGACCGGATGCAGGCATACGCGGCGGCCGGCGTGACCACTCTGACGCTCGCCCCGGCGGGCTTCTCCCTGGAGGACCGGCTGGCGTCCCTGCGGGCCGGTACCGAGGCCCTGGAGCGCGCCGGTCTGGCGTAACGCCCACCGGGGGGCCGGGCCCCTCGGCCTCCCACCCGGCCCGGCGCCGGAGCGCCGGGCCGGCGAGGCCCCGCGGCCGTGGTGGGGGCTCGGGGGTCTTCCCCACCACGGCCGTCAGCATCACAACGCGGCCACGGGCACGCTGGTTACGCCCGCGACGGGGACACCGCTCGCCCGAACGGCCGAACGGGCCGCCGCTCCGGTTGCCGCCCATGGAGCACCCCCATTGACTCGTCCATTACGGGTGTGTCGTTCGGAGGTGGCAAAGATGCTCTCGGCCCGAAGCCTGTTCCAGGAGATCGTCGACAACGACGACTCCTTCCGTTTGTTCTGCTCCATCGCGGCCAGCGGCGAGGCGCAGGGCGGTTGGGAGAACGGCCGGATCGCCGCGCTGCTTCCGGCGTCCATGCGGGAGCTGGCACCCAAGGTCACCCGGCACGGCGCCGACGAGGACAAGCACGGCAGGATCTTCCAGGCCCTGATGCGCAAGCGCGGACTGACGCCGACCGGCGTCCCGGTGGAGACCGACTACACCGCGCTGCTGGAGCGGCGGGGCATCGGCCTGACGCACGACAAGCTGCGCCGCGAGCAGCCGCTCAGCGAGCGCGACATCGTCATCTACCTCTCCCACAGCCGGGTCACCGAACAGCGCGCCGCCGACCAGATGGTGATGCTCACCAAGCACTTCGGCGACCACCCCGAGCTGGGCAAAGCGGTCCGGATGATCTCCCACGACGAGGACAACCATCTCGCGTACTGCCATGAGGAGCTGCTGCGGCTGGCCCGCGCCGGGCACGGCCGCGCCATCCAGCGGACCCTGCGGGAGTGCGCCCATGCCGAGATCGTCGTCTACCGGGAGGTCAGCCTGGCGGTGATGGCCCACATGGGCCGCATCCTGGAGTGGCCCGCGGCGAAGTCCGCCGCGCTCGCCGCCGGGATCTGGGCGGTGTACGGCTATGAGCGGCTGGCCGGCTGGCGTCGGATGGTCAGCCTCCGGATGCCCGAGCGGCGGAACGCGCTGGGCGGACCGGCCACCTCCGCACCGGAATTCGCCTGAGCGGACCGGCCGCACGGCCCGGACCGCCCCCGGCCGCGGAACCGGCGTCAGAGCCAGCCGCGGCGCTTGAACAGCCGGTACAGCGACACCTCGATGATGATCATCACTCCCAGGATCACCGGGTACCCCAGATCCCACTTCAGCTCCGGCATGGTGTCGAAGTTCATGCCGTAGACACCGGCGATCAGGGTGGGCACGGCCGCCAGCGCCGCCCAGGCCGAGATCTTGCGCATGTCGTCGTTCTGCCGTACGCCCATCTGCGCCAGGTGGGCGGAGAGAATGTCCGACAACAGCCGGTCCAGGCCCTCCACCGACTCGTTGGCGCGGGTGAGATGGTCGTCGACATCGCGGAAGAACGGCCGGGCGTGCGCGTGCACGAAGGGCACCCCGGGGTTCTGGAGCCGGGCCATCGGTTCCGCCAACGGGCCGGTCGCCCGGCGGAATTCGAGCACCTCGCGCTTGAACGCGTAGATCTCGGCGGCGGTGTTCCGGGTGTCCCGGCCGCGTACCGGAGCGAATACCTCCGCCTCCAACTCCTCCAGATCCAGCTGGAGTTCGGCGGCCACGTCGATGTAGTGGTCCACCACCGCGTCACTGACCGCGTACAGCACCGCCCCCGGGCCGTGCCGCAGGATCTCCGGATGCTCCTCCAGCCGGTGCCGCACCGCCGCCAGCGGGCTGGCCTCACCGTGCCGGACGGTGACGACGAACGAGTCGCCCACGAACACCATCAGCTCCGACGCGGTCACCGTGTCCGCCTGGTCGTCGTAGGTGACCGGTTTCAGCACCATGAACAGCGAGTCGTCGTAGACCTCCAGCTTGGGCCGCTGATGCGCCTTGAGCGCGTCCTCGACGGCCAGCGGGTGCAGCGCGAATTCGGACCGGACGCGCGCGAACTCCTCCTCCGTCGGCTCGTACATCCCCAGCCACAGGAAGGAGTGCCCCTCGGCCCGCGCCTCTTCCAGGGCGTGCGAGAAGTCGGTCGTGCACTCGGTGCGACGGCCCTCCCGGTAGATGGCGCTGTCGACGATCACACCGGCATTCTCGCGCGTCGCCCGGCCACCCGCCAGGAAGCGCACGGCCACCTGCCGGGAAGGCATACGGGGAACGTAGGGTGGCGGTCATGCCCACGCTGATCCTGGTGCGGCACGGCCGCTCCACCGCCAATACCGCCGGGGTGCTCGCAGGGCGGGCGCCCGGAGTCGCGCTCGACGAGCGCGGCGCGGCCCAGTCCGCCGAGCTGCCCGCACGGCTGGCACGGGTGCCGCTGACCGCCGTCGTCTCCAGCCCGCTCCAGCGCTGCCGGGAGACCCTGGCGCCGCTGCTGGAGGCCCGGCCGTGGCTCACGCTGCACCTTGACGACCGGATCAACGAATGCGACTACGGCGAGTGGTCGGGCCGGAAACTCGCCGAACTCGGCGACGAGCCGCTGATGGAGATCGTCCAGCAGCACCCGTCCGCGGCCGCCTTCCCCGGCGGGGAGTCGATGCGCGCGATGCAGGCCCGCGCGGTGGACGCGGTACGGGACTGGAACGCCCGGATCGAGGAGGCGCACGGCCCCGAGGCGACCTACGCCATGTGCTCGCACGGCGACATCATCAAGTCCCTGGTCGCCGACGCCCTGGGCATGCACCTCGACCTCTTTCAGCGGATTTCCGTCGAGCCCTGTTCGGTCACCGCGATCCGCTACACCCGGCTGCGCCCCTACCTCGTCCGGCTCGGGGACACCGGTGACTTCGGATCGCTCGCGCCCCGGGAGGAAGGCGGTGCCGCGGCGGCCGAGCGGGACGCGGCAGTCGGCGGTGGTGCGGGAGCAGCGTGATCAGTCGGCGCAGTAGGGTGGTGCGACGGCGCTGCCCGCCACGCACCTGCGATCCGCGCAGTGACCGCAGGACGTGCAGCGACCGCAGTGACCCCGCAGTCGAGCAATCGGAGCAGGACGTTGTCCCGTCAGGTGTTCTTCTACGACGCGCCGGACCGCTTCGTGGCCGGTACGGTCGGGCTGCCTGGCCGCCGTAGCTTCTACCTCCAGGCCACCGCGGCCGGCCGCACCACCAGCGTCGCCCTGGAGAAGACCCAGGTCGCCGCCCTCGCCGAGCGGATCGACGAGCTGCTGGACGAGGTCGTCCGGCGCAGTGGCGGCAACGCCCCGGTGCCCGCGGTCTCGCCCGCCGAGCTGTCCGACACCGCGCCGCTGGAATCGCCGGTCGAGGAGGAGTTCCGGGTCGGCACGATGGCGCTCGCCTGGGACGGCGAGGACGAGCGGATGATCGTCGAAGCGCAGGCCCTGGTCGAGCTGGACGCGGACAGCGACGAGGACCTCGCGGACGCCGAGGAGCGGCTGCTCCAGGACGACGAGAACGGCCCCCCGATGCTGCGGGTGCGCCTCACCGGCACCATGGCCAGGGCGTTCGCCAAGCGGGCGCTGGAGGTCGTCAACGCCGGCCGCCCGCCGTGCCCGCTGTGCAGCCTGCCGCTCGACCCGGAGGGACACGTATGCCCGCGCCAGAACGGATACCGGCGGGACGCCTGAGCGCCATGGAGTCCGCCGCAGAGCCCGCCACGCCGCTGCCCGGCCCCGCCCGGGCGCAGGACCCGCCGGCCGCCGCGTCGGAGCCCGCCGGGAACCCGTCGGACGCGCTGCTCGCCGAAGGGGAGCTGACCGTCCGCGGCCGGATCGAGGAAGCGTCCAACGCGGTGCTGTACTGCACGGTCGCGTACGACGGTCAAAGCGCCGCCTGTGTCTACAAGCCGGTCGCCGGTGAGCGCCCGCTGTGGGACTTCCCCGACGGCACGCTCGCCCAGCGGGAGGTCGCCGCGTACGAGGTCTCCCGGGCCTGCGGCTGGGACCTGATCCCCCCGACGGTGCTGCGGGACGGCCCGTACGGGACCGGCATGGTCCAGGAGTGGATCGATCCGCCGGAGAGCAGCGACGAGGTGCCCGAGCTGCTGGCCTTGGTGGAGGACGAGGAGCCGGGGCCCGGCTGGAAGGCCGTCGGGCTCGCCCAGATCGGTGAGGGCCGCACCGCGCTGCTGGTGCACGCCGACCATCCGCGGCTGCGGCGGCTCGCGGTGCTCGACGCGGTGATCAACAACGGTGACCGCAAGGGCGGTCATCTGCTGCCCGGCGCCGGCGGGGAGTTCTTCGCCATCGATCACGGGGTGACGTTCAACGCCGAGGACAAGCTGCGCACGCTGCTGTGGGGGTGGGCGGGGGAGCCGCTGACCGACGAGACGCTGGAGGTCCTGCGGGGCCTGGAGCGGGCGCTGGCGGACGGCCGGCCGCTCGCCGCCCGACTGGCCGAACTGATCACGGACGCCGAGACCGAGGCGCTGCGGGCGCGGGTGGCGGGGCTGCTGCGCAGCGGCCGGCACCCGGAGCCGAGCGGCGAATGGCCCGCGACCCCCTGGCCGCCCGTCTGAGCCGTCGGGAATCCGTGCCGTGGCGACGGGGCGCATGCACGTACGGCCGTCGAACACAAGACCGCCTTTCCGGCCAGACCTCCGGTCCGGTTCGTATGCGGAACATCCGTCCGGTTACGCTCAAGGCATGCATGCATGGCCCGCTTCTGAGGTCCCCGCCCTGCCTGGCCAGGGCCGCGACCTGAGGATCCACGACACCGCGACCGGCGGACGGGTAACCCTCGACCCCGGTCCCGTCGCCCGTATCTACGTCTGCGGCATCACGCCCTACGACGCCACCCACATGGGGCACGCGGCGACCTACAACGCGTTCGACCTGGTTCAGCGCGTGTGGCTCGACACGAAGCGTCAGGTGCACTACGTACAGAACGTCACCGATGTCGACGATCCGCTGCTGGAGCGGGCCGTGGCCACCGGCGACGACTGGACGGCGCTCGCCGAACGCGAGACCGCCCTCTTCCGCGAGGACATGACGGCCCTGCGGATGCTGCCGCCCCGCCACTACATAGGCGCCGTCGAGTCGATACCCGGCATCGTCCCGCTGGTGGAGCGGCTGCGCGACGCCGGCGCCGCCTACGAGCTGGACGGTGACATCTACTTCTCGGTCGCCTCCGACCCGCACTTCGGCGAGGTCTCCGGGCTGGACGCCGAGGCGATGCGGCTGCTGTCCGCCGAGCGCGGCGGCGACCCGGAGCGCGAGGGCAAGAAGAACCCGCTCGACCCGATGCTGTGGATGGCCGCCCGGGACGGCGAGCCGAGCTGGGACGGGGCCTCGCTCGGCCGCGGCCGGCCCGGCTGGCACATCGAGTGTGTCGCCATCGCCCTGGACCACCTCGGCATGGGCTTCGACGTCCAGGGCGGCGGCTCCGACCTCGCCTTCCCGCACCACGAGATGGGCGCCTCGCACGCCCAGGCGCTCACCGGCGAGCACCCGTTCGCCAAGGCGTATGTGCACGCCGGGATGGTGGCCCTGAACGGCGAGAAGATGTCCAAGTCCAAGGGCAATCTGGTCTTCGTCTCCACGGTGCGGCGCGACGGCACCGACCCGGCCGCGATCCGGCTGGCGCTGCTCGCGCACCACTACCGGGCCGACTGGGAGTGGACCGACGCGGTGCTGGCGGAGGCCGAGGAGCGGCTGGCGCGCTGGCGGGCCGCCGTCTCCCGTCCTGACGGTCCGTCCGCCGACGCTCTCCTGGAGGAGATCCGTACGGCGCTCGCCGACGACCTGGACTCCCCGGCCGCCCTGGCGGCCGTGGACCGCTGGGCCGCCGCGCAGCAGGCCGAGGGCGGCACCGACGAGGGCGCCCCCGGTCTCGTCTCCCGCGCGGTCGACGCGCTGCTCGGCGTGGCCCTGTAACGACCCGTCATATCCGACCCTCAGGGGCGCTTCCGCCGGCCGGTGGAAGCGCCCCTTTCGCCTTACGGGGCCGGGGACTTAGGGCCCGGGAGGCGCGGGAGACCCGGGAGGCCCGGGAGGGGAAACGCCAGGGGCGCCGCACCGGCCCGCAGGCCGTCCGGCGCCCCACCGGGGAGCGGGTCCCCGGCGCGCTCAGCTTCCGCTGCTCTCCGGGCCGTCCTCCGGCCCCGGGGAGTCGGCCGGGTCCGTGCCGCCCGACGCATCCGGGCTCTCCGGCGTGCCGTTGCCCTTGGCCGTGTCCTTGGGTCCCGTCGCCGTCTCGTCGCCGGCCTTCGGCTCGCGGGGCTCCTTGGAGACCGGGCGGGGCGGACGGGTGCGGCCGCTGGTGGTGTCGCGGAGGTAGGAGCTGTCGCGGCCGTCGGCCAGCCCGCCCTCGGTCGCCACGCCCGGACCGGACTGCGGGTCGCGGCGGCGCAGATAGCGCTCGAACTCGCGGGCGATGGCCTCGCCGGACGCCTCGGGCAGATCCGCGGTGTCCCGCGCCTCCTCCAGCGACTGGACGTACTCGGCGACCTCGCTGTCCTCGGCGGCCAGTTGGTCCACGCCCAGCTGCCAGGCGCGGGCGTCCTCGGTCAGCTCGCCCAGCGGGATACGGACGTCGAGGAGGTCCTCCAGGCGGTTGAGCAGCGCGAGGCTGGCCTTCGGGTTGGGCGGCTGGGAGACATAGTGCGGCACCGCGGCCCACAGGCTCACCGCGGGGACACCGGCATGGGTGCACGCCTCCTGGAGGATGCCGACGATGCCCGTGGGGCCCTCGTAGCGGGACTCCTCCAGATCGAGCCGGGCGGCCAGGTCGGCGTCGGAGGTGACCCCGCTGACCGGCACCGGGCGGGTGTGCGGGGTGTCGCCGAGCAGCGAGCCCAGCACCACCAGCATCTCCACGCCCAACTCATGGGCGAAGCCGAGGATTTCGTTGCAGAACGAGCGCCAGCGCATGCTGGGCTCGATCCCGCGGACCAGGACGAGGTCGCGGGTGCGCCCCTTGCCGTTCGTGTCGCCGACGCGCACCACGGAGAGCCGGGTCGTCGGCCAGGTGATCTTGCGTACCCCGCCGTCCAGGAAGACGGTGGGACGGTTCACCTGGAAGTCGTAGTAGTCCTCCGCGTCCAGCGCGGCGAAGACCTCGCCCTTCCATTCCCGGTCGAGATGGGCGACCGCGGCGGAGGCGGCGTCGCCGGCGTCGTTCCAGCCTTCGAACGCGGCCACCATGACCGGGTCGATCAGCTCGGGTACCCCCTCGAGCTCGATCACCCAGCGCCTCCTTCCGACCGGCCCGGCCGCCTGGGGCGGCCGCCGGCAGCAGTTCCATTACGTGCGATCCCAAGACTACGGCTTCCGTGGTGCCGGTCCGTAGCCCCTTTGCAGGAAGCGGTAGCGATTCATCCGACCTGTCCCGAGGGTCGTTGGCTCAACTTCCGTACGGGGTCTGGACGCGGTCTTACGCGCGGGTCTATACATCGGATGTCCGTCAAAGGTCCGATGTTCTTCCGCAACATCCCAGGGGGCATGCGCATGGCAGGGACCGGCACCATCACCGAGCTCGAGGTCCACGACGTCCGCTTCCCCACCTCGGAGCGGCTCGACGGCTCGGACGCCATGAACCCGGACCCCGACTACTCCGCCGCCTACGCCGTCCTGCACACCGGCGGCGGACCGCAGGGCCACGGCCTCTGCTTCACCATCGGGCGCGGCAACGAGGTCATGGCCGCCGCGATCCGGTCCCTCGCGCCCTACGTCGTCGGCCGCCCCGCCCCCGCCACCGCCGCCGATCTCGCCGCCCTGCACCACGACCTCACCCACGACTCCCAGCTGCGCTGGCTCGGCCCCGAGAAGGGGGTGATGCAGATGGCGGCCGGGGCGCTGGTCAACGCCGCCTGGGACCTGGCTGCGCGCCGGGCCGGGCTCCCGGTGTGGGAGTTCCTCGCCGCGCTGACCCCCGAGGAACTGGTCTCGCTCGTCGACTTCCGCTACCTCTCCGACGCCCTGACCCCGGACGAGGCGCTGGCCCTGCTGCGCGCCGCCGAACCCGGCCGCGCCACCCGGGCCGCCCGCCTCAAGGCCGAGGGCTACCCCGCGTACACCACCTCGCCCGGCTGGCTCGGCTACGACGACGGCAAGCTGGTGCGGCTGGCCAAGGAAGCGGTGGCCGACGGTTTCGGCCAGATCAAGCTGAAAGTGGGCGCCGACCTCGACGCCGACAAACGGCGGCTGCGGCTGGCCAGGGAAGCGGTCGGCCCCGGCGTACGGATCGCCGTCGACGCCAACCAGCGTTGGGACGTGGCCGAAGCGGTCCGCTGGATGACCGCGCTGGCGCCCTGGACCCCGCACTGGATCGAGGAGCCGACCAGCCCCGACGACGTCCTCGGGCATGCCGCGGTGCGCTCCGGGCAGCCCGTGAAGGTCGCCACCGGTGAGCATGTCGCCAACCGGGTGGTCTTCAAACAGCTGCTCCAGGCGGGCGCCGTGGACTTCGTACAGATCGACGCGGCCCGGGTCGCCGGGGTCAACGAGAACCTCGCGATCCTGCTGCTGGCCGCGAAGTACGGGGTACCGGTGTGCCCGCACGCGGGCGGGGTGGGGCTGTGCGAGCTGGTGCAGCATCTGGCGATGTTCGACTACGTGGCGGTGTCCGGGAGTTGGGAGGACCGGGTCATCGAGTACGTCGACCATCTGCACGACCACTTCAGCGACCCCGTCGTCATCGACCGCGGCCGCTACCGCGCCCCGACCGCGCCCGGCTTCTCGGCCCGGATGAAACCCGGGTCGCTCGCCGCACACCGCTTCCCCGACGGGCCCGTGTGGCGCGCCCGTCAGCAGCCGCGGCGCCCGCACGGCGAACAGGAGGTCTCCGTATGAGCGACGGACCGCGGACCGGCCACCACCCGGCCGACTTCGAGGGGATGGCCGCCCTCGTCACCGGCGGCTGCTCCGGCATCGGGGCGGCCACCGCCGCGCTGCTGCTGGCGCGCGGCGCGCGGGTCGCCGTCCTGGACCGGGACCCGGCCGGCGCGCCCGCCGGGGCGATCCCGGTCACCGCCGATGTGACCTCCGACGCCGCCGTACGGGCCGCCGTCGCCGAGGCGGTGGGGGAGCTGGGCGCCCTGCACACCCTTGTCGGCAACGCCGGGACCGGCGCCATCGGCACCGTCGAGGACAACGACGACGCGGAGTGGAGCCGGGTCCTGGACGTCAATGTGCTGGGCCTGGTGCGCACCGCCCGTGCCGCGCTGCCGGCCCTGCGCCGCACCGCGGCCGGCGCCCCGGGCCGGGTCTCCATCACCCACACCTGCTCCATCGCCGCCACCGCGGGCCTGCCACAGCGCGCGCTGTACAGCGCCAGCAAGGGCGCGGTGCTCTCGCTGACCCTCGCGATGGCCGCCGACCACCTCCGCGAGGGCATCCGCGTCAACTGCGTCAACCCGGGCACCGCCGACACCCCGTGGATCGGCCGCCTGCTGGACCACGCCGACGACCCGGCCGCCGAACGCGCCGCCCTCAACGCCCGTCAGCCGATGGGCCGGATGCTGACGGCGGACGAAGTGGCCGCCGCCATCGCCTCGCTGGCGTCCCCGTCCGCCTCCGGCATCACCGGCACGGCACTCGCGGTGGACGGCGGGATGCAGGGCGTGCGTTTGCGGGGTGACACGTGAACCGGGCTGTCGGGGAGAGCCGTAGGAGCCGCACACCACGACCGAGGGACCAAGCATGAGATTGCGTACCACCGGCGCGGCGGCCTGTGCCGCGGTGCTCGCCATCGCCGCGCTCGCCGGCTGCAACCGCGGCGGCGACACCGCGGGCGGCAGGATCGGCATCGATCTGCCCCGTACGGACACCGACTTCTGGAACTCCTACCAGCAGTACCTGGAAAGGGACCTGGACCACGGCGGGCCGGGCGCGCTGCCGCTGTCCAACTCGCAGAACGACATCGCCAAGGTCGTCTCCAATGTGCAGGCACTGACCGACCAGGGCGCCAGAGCGATCGTCATGGCACCGCAGGACACCGGCGCCATCGCCGCCGAGCTGCAACGGCTGGCGGAGAAGAAGATCCCGGTGGTCAGCGTGGACACCCGCCCCGACGAGGGCAAGGTCTACATGGTCGTACGCGCCGACAACCGCGCCTACGGCGAGAAGTCCTGCGACTACCTCGGCAGGAAGCTGGGCGGCAAGGGCCGGGTCGCCGAACTCCAGGGCGACCTCAGCTCGATCAACGGGCGGGACCGCTCGGAGGCGTTCGCCGCCTGTATGAAGAAGAAGTTCCCGAAGATCACCGTGCATGAGCTGGCCACGGACTGGAAGGGCGAGGTCGCTTCCGGCAAGCTCCAGAGCCTGCTCGCCCAGCACCCGGACCTCGACGGGATCTACATGCAGGCCGGCGGCGCCTTCCTCCGGCCCACGCTCGCCCTCCTGGAGCAGAAGAAGCGGCTCGCACCGGCCGGCTCCGACGGGCACATCACCATCATCTCCAACGATGGCATCCCGGACGAACTGGACGCGATCCGGGCCGGCACGATCGACGCCACCCTCTCCCAGCCCGCCGACCTCTACGCCAAGTACGCGCTCTACTACGCCAGGGCGGGCCTGGACGGCAAGACCTTCCGGCCGGGGCCGACCGATCACGGCTCCACCATCGTGAAGATCAAGAACGGTCTGGAGGACCAGCTGCCGGCGCCGCTGGTCACCAAGGACACCGTCGACGACAAGAAGCTGTGGGCCAACCAGCCGGCGAAGAAGAAGTAGCGCCGTGGCGAGCCATGAGCGGGCGGCGGCAGTGCACGCCGAGGGGATCGTCAAGCGCTACGGGCCCACCGTCGCCCTCGACGGCGCCCGGCTGACCGTACGGCCCGGCGAGGCGCACGCCCTCGTCGGCCGCAACGGCGCCGGCAAATCCACCCTGGTGTCCGTGCTGACCGGCATGGAACGCCCGGACGCCGGCCGGGTCACCTTCGGCGGCGCACCGGCGCCCGGCTGGGGCGACACCGCCGCCTGGCAGCGCAAGGTCGCCTGCGTCTACCAGAAGTCGATGACCGTGCCGGAGCTGACCGTCGCGGAGAACCTCTACCTGGGCCGCTTCCAGGGCACCCGGACCATCCGCTGGCGGGCGCTGCACACCCGTGCCCGCGCGCTGCTCGCCGAATACGGCGTCGAGGTCGACACCGCCGCCCGGATCCGGGATCTCGGCGTCGAGCAGCGGCAGTTCGTGGAGATCGCCCGCGCGCTGTCCTGCGGCGCCCGGCTGATCATCCTCGACGAGCCCACCGCCCGGCTCGACGCGGGCGGCATCGACCGGCTCTTCGCCAAACTGCGCGGGCTGCGCGCCCAGGGCGTGGCCTTCCTGTTCATCTCGCACCACCTCCAGGAGGTCCACGAGCTCTGTGACACCGTCACCGTCTTCCGCGACGCCCGGCAGGTGCTGACCGCGCCGGTCCCCGGGCTGGCCAAGGAGGCACTGGTGGCGGCGATGACGGGGGAGGAGACGGCCGCCGTACGGAAGCCCCGGACGGGCGCGCGTCCCACGGGCGAGCCGGTGCTGCGGACCGAAGCCCTGGCGCTGGACGGGCATTTCGCGCCGCTCGACCTGACCGTACGGGCCGGTGAAGTGGTCGGGCTCGCGGGTGCCACGGCCGGCGGGAGCACCGCGATCGGCGAGACCCTGGTGGGGCTGCGGACGCCGGACGCGGGGCGGATCGCGGTGCGCGGCCGCCCGGTCCGTACGGGCAGCGTCCCGCACGCCCTCGACGCCGGCATCGGCTATGTCCCCGAGGACCGGCACCGCGAGGGGCTGATCCCGGGCCGCAGCGTCGCCGAGAACGCCACCCTCACCGTCACCGGCCGGCTCGGGCCGATGGGCACCGTACTGCCCTCCCGGACCCGGGCGTTCGCCCGGCGGATGATCGCGGCGCTCGACATCCGGACCACCGGGCCCGGCCAGCCGGTGTCCGGGCTCTCCGGCGGCAATCAGCAGAAGGTCGTGATCGCCCGCGCGCTGGCCCGTGAGCCCGCGGTGCTGATCGCGATCCGGCCCACCAACGGCGTCGACGTCAAGTCCAAGGACGCGCTGCTGGGGGTCGTACGGGAGGTCGCGGACGGCGGCAGCGGCGCCGTGATCGTCTCCGACGAGCTGGACGACCTACGGGTCTGCGACCGGGTACTGGCCGTCTTCCACGGCCGGGTGACCGCCGAATTCCCGGCCGGCTGGCGCGACCACGAACTGGTCGCCGCCATGGAGGGGGTGGCTGTCGCCGGCCGTACGACGGGCGGCCCGCCCGGCGCGGGCGGCGGCCGGGACGCCGCACCGGGCCCACGGACCACGCAAGGAACGGAAGGGACCGCGCCATGACCGAGACCGCAACGCCGCCGGCCGCCGACGCGGTGGACCGGCCGCCGCCGCGCCGCCGGCCCTGGACCGGGCCGGCCCGGTGGCGGGACTTCTCCCTGGTGCCGGTGATCTTCGTACTGGGCGTCATCGGCTTCATCGTGTCGCCCGCGTTCCTCACCCAGGACAACCTCATCGGCGTCATCCAGCAGTCCACGGAACTGGGCCTGCTGGTGCTCGGCGAGGCGCTGATCCTCATCACCGGGCGGATGGATCTCTCGCTGGAATCGACCATCGGCCTGGCGCCGGTGCTCGCCCTGTGGCTGGTGATGCCCGCCGACGGCACCCGCTTCGCCGGGCTGGAGCTCTTCCCGGCCTGGACGGCGCTCCCGCTCTGTCTGGCCGTGGGCGCGGCGGTCGGCGCCGTCAACGGCTTTCTCATGCTCACCCTGCGGGTCAATGGCTTCATCGCCACCCTCGGCATGCTCACCATGCTCCGCGGGCTGCATGTGGGGCTCTCCGAGGGCCGGTCCATCGGCGACGTTCCGGAGTCCTTCGCCTATCTGGGCAAGGCCGACTGGCTGGGCGTGCCGGCCGCCGTCTGGATCTGCCTCGCCCTCTTCGCGCTCGGCGGCGCGGCCCTGGGCTATCTCCGGCACGGGCGGGCGCTGTACGCCATCGGAGGCAATCCGGAGGCGGCCCGCGCGGCCGGTATCCGGGTGGACCGCCTCACCTGGATCGTGCTGGCCCTGGCCGGGGTGCTCGCCGCCTTCGCCGGGATTCTCTACACCGGCCACTACGGCGCGGTCTCCGCGAGCCAGGGCAACGGCTGGATCTTCCAGGTCTTCGCCGCCGCGGTGATCGGCGGGATCGGGCTCAAGGGCGGCCGGGGCACCCTCTTCGGCGCGCTCACCGGCGTCCTGACGCTCCAGCTGGTGATCAATGTGATGACGCTGGGCGGGGTGCCACCGCTGTGGACCCAGTTCCTCAACGGCATGATCATCATCGTCGCGCTGGTCATCTCCCGCTTCACCAGCGGCGAGAAGCAGGACTGAGCGGCCGCCATGCGCTATCCGCCGTACGGGCCACGGGAGTTGGGGCGCTCGGGCGTCACCGTCCCGCCACTGGGGCTGGGCTGTGCGCCGCTCGGCAACCTCTACCGCGCCGTCCCGGAGGCGCGGGCCCGCGAGGTCGTCCGCACCGCCCTCGCCACCGGCGCCGGCTACTTCGACACCGCGCCCCACTACGGCGTGGGCCTGTCCGAGGAGCGCCTGGGCCGGGCACTGCGCGGCCACGACCGCACCACCTACACCCTCTCCACCAAGGTCGGCCGTCGGCTGCGCCCGCTCGCCCCGGGGGAGCGGGCGGCGGGCGAGGGCTTCGTGGACACCCCCGCGCGGGCCCGGGTGTGGGACCTCTCCCGCGACGGTATCCGGGCCACGCTCGACGCGTCGCTGACCCGGCTCGGGGTGGACGCCGTCGACATCGTCTATCTGCACGACGTCGAGGACCGGCTGCCCGAGGTGTACGAGACCGGCTTCCCCGCCCTCGCCGAGCTGCGCGCCCAGGGAGTGGTCCGGGCCATCGGGTTCGGCATGAACCACAGCGACGTACTGGCCCGCCTGGTCGCCGACCTCGATGTCGATGTGGTGCTGTGCGCCGGCCGCTGGACCCTGCTGGAGCGCACCGCCCTGGACGATCTGCTGCCGGTCTGCGCACGCCGCGGCACCTCGGTGGTCGTCGGTGGCGTCTACAACTCCGGCCTGCTGGCCGACCCGTCACCCGGTGCGCCCTACAACTACGCAGCGGCGCCCGGCCCGGTGCTCGACCGGGCGCGTCAACTTGCGTCCGTCTGCGCGGAGTTCGATGTGCCGCTCAAAGCGGCGGCGCTCCGCTTCCCCTTCGGGCACCGTGCCGTCGCCGCGGCCGTGGTGGGAGCCGCTGCACCGGACGAAGTGGCCGAGAACGCACGGCTGTTCACCCATGACATCCCCGACCGGCTGTGGCATACGCTCGTCGCCCGCGGCCTGCTCGACCCCGATCTGCCGCTGCCCCTGAACGACTGAGCGAGCCCGGAGCACGCCCCTGATGCGTATCGACGCCCATCACCACCTGTGGGACCTCAGCCGGCGCGAACAGCCCTGGATGGACGGGCCCTGGGCCGACCCGATCCGCCGCAGCTACCGCCTCTGCGACCTCACCCCGCAGCTGACCGGGCACGGCATCGACGGCACCCTCCTCGTCCAGTCGTCGTCCTCGTACGAGGAGACCGCCGAACTGCTCACCGTCGCCGCGGGGGAGGGCCCGGTCACCGGCGTCATCGGCTGGGCCGACCTGCGCGACCCGGCGCTCGCCGAGGTCCTCGCGGCGCTGCCCGCCGGTCTGGTGGGCATCCGGCACCAGGTGCAGGACGAACCGGACCCCGACTGGCTCACCCGCCCCGACGTGCTGCGCGGCCTCGCGGTCCTGGCCGACGCCGGGCTGGTCTACGACCTGCTGGTCACCCCGCGCGAACTGCCCGCCGCACACACCGCGGTACGCGCCCTGCCCCAGCTGGCCTTCGTACTGGACCATGCCGCCAAACCGCCGGTCGTCACGGGGGAGTGGCAGCCGTGGGCGGACGCCGTCACCGCCCTCGCCGCGCTGCCGAACGTCAGCTGCAAACTGTCCGGCCTGGTCACCGAGGCCGACTGGGACGCCTGGCGGCCGCAGCAGATCCTGCCCTACGCCCGGCACGTCCTGGACGCCTTCGGCCCCGGCCGGGTGCTGTTCGGCTCCGACTGGCCGGTGTGCACCCTGGCCGCCGGTTACGAGGACGTGGTGGCGCTCGCGGAGGCGGCCACCGGGCAGCTGTCGGCTGCGGAACGGTCGGACGTCTTCGGGGGGACCGCCGGGCGGGTCTACGGGGTCGGGGAGCCGTCGGAGGCGGAGCCGCCCGGCCGCTGACGTGGCGTCCGGATTCCGCCAGCTCCGGCGCCCGCCGCGCCGGAAGATCGAGTCGTACCGCGGAGAAACCCCCGCGACACGGTGCGGCCCCTACGGAAGCCACGGCATTCCGCACGGCCGCGCCCGACCACGGACGACTCGACGAAGGTGATGACGATGACGGCGACGGTGCTGACGGAGACGACGGCGGCGGCGAACGGCCCCCGGCCGCTCGCCGGCAAGGCGGCCCTGGTGACCGGCGGCAGCCGGGGGATCGGCCGGGCGATCGCGCTGCGGCTGGCCGCCGACGGCGCGGCGGTGGCCCTGACCTTCCGGAACGGGCACGAGCAGGCCGGCCAGGTGGTCAAGGAGATCGAGCGGGCCGGCGGGCAGGGCTGGGCGGTACGGGCCGACAGCGGGGACGCGGAAGAGATCCGGGCTTCGGTGGCCGGCGCCGTCGACCGGTTCGGGCGGCTGGACATCCTGGTGAACAACGCGGGCATCGGCGTGATCGGACCGTTCGAGGGCATCTCGCTCGACGATGTCGACCGGGTGCTGTGGACCAATGTCCGGGCGCCGTTCCTGGCGGCGCAGGCCGCGGCGGTGCATCTGACCGAGGGCGGGCGGATCATCTCCATCGGCAGTTGTATGGCCGAGCGGGTCGCCTTCCCCGGCGGCACCCTCTACGCCACCAGCAAGGCCGCGCTCACCGGCCTGACCAAGACCCTTGCCAAGGAGCTGGGGCCGCGCGGCATCACCGCCAACCTCGTGCACCCGGGCCCGATCGACACCGATATGAACCCCGCCGACGGCGAGAGCGCGGCGATGCAGGCCGGGCTCACCGCGCTGGGTGCCTACGGCCGGGCCTCGGATGTCGCGGCGACCGTGGCCCATCTGGCGGGCCACGGCGGGCGGTACATCACGGGCGCCTCGATCGCGGTGGACGGCGGCTTCGCGGCCTGACCCCGGGCGCGGCGGCGGGCACCGGCCGGACGCTTTGCCGGCCTGCCGTGCCTGGCCACGCGGTGCCCGGCCGGAGGCGGTGCCGGCCGGGCCCGGCCCCGTAGGCCGGCCGGCCTCACAGCGAGGAGCGCAGCCACTGCTCCACGCTCGCGATGTGCACGGTCGCCCAGGCCCGCGCCGCCTCCGCGTCCCGGTCGCGCAGCGCACCGAGGATCGCCCGGTGCTCGGTCAGGGTGCGGGCCACCGCGTCCTTCTGCGTCAGCCCCCGCCAGACCCGGGCCCGGGTGGTCGGGCCGGACAGTCCGTCCAGCAGCGAGCAGAGCACGGAGTTGCCGGACGCCGCCACGATCCCCCGGTGGAACTCCAGATCGCAGGCGACCAGATCCTCGACCGAGGGGCTCGGCCCCAGCGCGTCCAACTGGGCCTCCAGGGAGTCCAGTTCCGCTGTCCCGATCCGGCCGGCCGCCATCGCCGTGGCGGCCGGCTCCAGGATGCGGCGGACGGCGAGGAACTCCAGCACCGTGTCGTCGCGGTGGAAGTCCACCACGAAACTCATGGCCTCCAGCAGGAGTTGCGGATCGAGGCTGGTGACGTAGGTGCCGTCGCCCTGGCGCACGTCCAGGATGCGGATGAGGGAGAGCGCCCGCACCGCCTCGCGCAGGGAGTTGCGGGACAGTCCGAGGTCGGCCGCCAGCTCGCTCTCCTTCGGCAGCCGGTCGCCCGGCCGCAGCGCCCCGGAGACGATCATGCCCTTGATCTTCTCGATGGCCTCGTCGGTGACCGCCATGCCGACCTCCCCGCTGGACCCGCCCGGATACCGCCCAGACATCCGATGTCTGGCCGCCCATTATGACCGGTGACGCCGTCCCCAGCCCGTCCCGTACGCGGCCCAGTCCTCGTCCGTGGCGGCGAAGTCGACATACAGCGCCATTCCGAACCGCCGACGGCCCGGGTCCGCACGGGTCAGCCCCAGACGTATGCCCCGCACCGCGGCCCGTACCGTCTCCGCCGAGGCGTGATGGCCGATGCTCTCGGTGTGGAAGAACGGCAGCCCCATCAGCAGATCGGTGTGCGGCCCCGCCGCCGCCAGCGCCAGCCGGGTCTGCTGGGCCACATAACCGCCGTAGAGGCTCTCGGCCGGCAGCCCGGTGTCGTACGACATCAGGGCGATCTGGTCGACCCGGCGCGCCACCTGCCCGAAGAACCGCTGGGATATCCATTTGCGGTGGCCCGTCAGCGCCCCGCTGACCGCGTGCAGTCCGGGCAGCGGGTCGATCTGGTGGACGGCGACGGAGAGCACCGCACCCCGGCCCCGGACCACGGGCCCGAGCCGGTCCAGCAGCCGCAGATAGTCGGCATTGCCGGAGTGCAGCGGCTCCAGATCGAGATGGACCCCGGCGAACCCGGCCGCCAGCACCTGACGGGCGCTCGCCACGATCGCCGCACGGGCCGAGGCGTCCGACAGCCGGAGCCCGCCGTGCTCGCCCGGCCCATAGACCAGCCGGTCACCCAGCCAGGCATGCACCCGCACCGACGGCAGCGCGCGGTGCAGCGCGGAGATCAGCCGGCCGGCCTGAGGATGGGCCTTGCGGGCCGGAGGCAGGGTGCCGTCGTGCTCCAACGGCCCGGCGTGGACGTACAGATCACGGATGCCGGTGCCCTGGACACGGCGGCGCAGCGCCGCCACGTCGGAGGCGTCCCGCCGGCCGTCGACCCAGGCATGCCCGAGCCAGAGCGCGTCACGCCCGCGGGTCCTGGCCTCCGGAGCGGCCTCGCCCGCGTACTGGGCGCGCAGTGCCGTCCCCGCCAGCGTCACCGGCAGCACGATCAGCACCGCGACCGTCCAGGCCGCCCACTTCACCGCCCGCCGCCCTCGTGGCCACGCCCGCGTCATCCCCCGCCATTGCATTCCGGATCCCCCCGGTTGATTCCCGGCTCACATCATCGCAGCCGCCACTGACAGTCACCGCCGGCGGCCGCCCCGCCCCTGCTGCGCATGCGGAAACGGCGATGGGGCGGCCCCGTGGACCGCCCCATCGTCACTCACCGCGCACGCCGTGGCGTGCCGTCAGCCGCTCTCGGCCGTTCTCAGCCGCTCTCGGCCGTGCTGTGCCGGCGTCAGCCCGCCAGCATGTCCTTCACCTTGGCCCGGACGTCCTCCGTGTCGAGGCCCCGGATCATCAGGGTCGTACGGCGGCGCAGCACATCGTCGACCGTCTCGGCCCACTCGTGGTCGCGGGCGTAGGCGACCTGCGCCCAGATCTCCGGGGCGTCGGGGTGGATGCGCTCGGCCAGCGCCGGGTTGTCGTTCGCCAGCCGGGCGATGTCGAAGGACAGCGAGCCGTAGTGGGTGGCGAGGTGCCGGGCGGTCTCCGGGGCCATCCGCGGGCCGGGCGTACCGCCGTCGACCAGCAGCCGGTGCGCGACCGCGTTCGGGTTGGCGATACCGGGCAGCGGGAGCTTCTTCGGCAGATGCGCGATCGGCTCCATGTCCTCGGCCAGCGGGTGGCCGGGCAGCGCGGCGAGCTTGTTCATGACCGTACGGCCGATGTGCCGGAAGGTCGTCCACTTGCCGCCGGCGACCGACAGCATGCCGCCGCTGCCCTCGGTGACGACCGTCTCGCGCTTGGCCTTGGAGGTGTCGCCGGGGCCGCCGGGCAGCACCCGCAGACCCGCGAAGGAGTAGGTGATCAGATCGCGCGACAGCTGCTGGTCACGGACGGAGAAGGCGGCCTCGTCCAGGATCTGGGCGGTGTCCTTCTCGGTGACCGCGACATCCGCCGGGTCGCCCTCGAACTCCTCGTCCGTGGTGCCCAGCAGCAGCATGTCCTCCCAGGGGAGGGCGAAGGTGATGCGGTACTTGTCGATCGGGGTGGCCAGCGCCGCCTTCCAGGGCGCGGTCCGCTTGAGGACCAGGTGGGCGCCCTTCGACAGCCGGATGGAGGGGGCCGCGTTCGGGTCCTCCATCTTGCGCAGGTGGTCCACCCACGGGCCGGTGGCGTTGAGCACCAGGCGGGCGTTGACGCCGAACTCCGCACCCTCCACACGGTCCTTGAGCTCCGCACCGGTGACCCGGCCCTGGGTGAAGCGCAGCCCGGTGACCTCGGCGTGGTTGAGGACCGTGGCGCCGGCCGCGGCCGCCGCGCGGACGGTCATCAGGGCCATCCGGGAGTCGTTCATCTGGTCGTCGCCGTACACGGCCACGGCCTTGAGGTTGTCCGTCCGCAGCTCCGGCACGTCGCGCTGCGCCTTGGCCGGGGATATGACATGGCCGACGCCGTCGCCGAACGCGGACAGCGCCGAGTAGGCGAAGACACCCGCGCCCAGCTTGGCCGCGCCGTGCGGGCCGCCCTTGTAGACGGGCAGGTAGAAGGTCAGGGGGTTGGCGAGGTGCGGTGCCACCTGACGGGACACCGCACGCCGCTCGAAGTGGTTCTCCGCGACCAGCTTGACCGCGCCGGTCTGGAGGTAACGCAGACCGCCGTGCAGCAGCTTGGAGGAGGCGGAGGAGGTGGCGCCGGCGAAGTCACCGGCGTCCACCAGTGCCACCCGCAGCCCGGCCTGTGCGGCGTGCCAGGCCGTGGAGATGCCCAGGATGCCGCCGCCGATCACCAGGAGGTCGTACGTCGCCTGGGAAAGCTGCTCCCGGGTCTCGGCACGGCTCGCGTGCGAACCACTGGCCGGGTGCGTCCCGAGTGCCGGGACGCTCTGCAGGGTGCTCATGTTTACTCCTCGTCCTCGATCCAGCCCATGGTCCGCTCGACGGCCTTGAGCCAGCTCTTGTACTCGCGGTCACGGGTGGCCGCATCCATCCGGGGGGTCCACTCGGCGGCCCGGCGCCAGTTGGCGCGCAGTTCGTCGGTGCTGGACCAGAAGCCGACGGCCAGTCCGGCCGCGTAGGCAGCGCCGAGGCAGGTGGTCTCGGCGACCATCGGGCGCACCACAGGGGCGTCCAGGAAGTCCGAGATGGTCTGCATCAGCAGGTTGTTGGAGGTCATTCCGCCGTCGACCTTGAGCGCGGTCAGCTCGACGCCGGAGTCCTTGGTCATGGCGTCGGTGATCTCGCGGGTCTGCCAGGCGGTGGCCTCGAGCACGGCACGCGCGATGTGCGCCTTGGTGACATAGCGGGTCAGGCCCGCGATGACGCCGCGCGCGTCCGAGCGCCAGTAGGGGGCGAACAGGCCGGAGAAGGCCGGCACGAAGTACGCGCCGCCGTTGTCCTCGACCGTGCTGGCCAGGGTCTCGATCTCGGCCGCGCTGTTGATGAGCCCCATCTGGTCGCGCATCCACTGGACGAGCGAACCGGTGACGGCGATGGAGCCTTCCAGGGCGTAGACCGGCTCCTGGTCCCCGATGCGGTAGCCGACCGTGGTCAGCAGACCGTTGTACGAGTTGACCGGCTCGTGGCCGGTGTTCATCAGCATGAAGGTGCCGGTGCCGTACGTGGACTTGGCCTCGCCCTGCTCGAAGCAGGTCTGGCCGAACAGCGCGGCCTGCTGGTCACCGAGCGCCGAGGCGACCGGGACGCCGGCCAGCACGCCGCCGGTGGCGCGGCCGTAGACCTCGGAGGAGGACTTGATCTCCGGCAGCACAGCGGCCGGGATGTCCATCGAGGCGAGGATCTTCTCGTCCCAGTGGAGGCCGTGCAGGTTCATCAGCATGGTGCGCGAGGCGTTGGTGACGTCGGTGACGTGCACGCCGCCGTCGACCCCGCCGGTCAGGTTCCAGATGACCCAGGAGTCCATGGTGCCGAAGAGGATGTCGCCGCGCTCGGCGCGCTCGCGCAGGCCCTCGACGTTGTCGAGCAGCCAGCGGATCTTCGGACCGGCGAAGTACGAGGCCAGCGGCAGACCGGTCTCGCGGCGGAAGCGGTCCTGGCCGACGTTGCGGCCGAGCTCCTTGCAGAGCGCGTCGGTGCGGGTGTCCTGCCAGACGATGGCGTTGTGGACCGGCTCACCGGTGGTCCGGTCCCACAGGACGGTGGTCTCGCGCTGGTTGGTGATACCGATCGCCTTGACGTCGGCGGCGGTGAGCCCGGCCTTGTGGACGGCGCTGTCGACGACCTGCTGGACGTTGGTCCAGATCTCGGTGGCGTCGTGCTCCACCCAGCCCGGCTTCGGGAAGATCTGCTCGTGCTCCTTCTGGTCGACCGAGACGATCCGGCCGTCCTTGTCGAAGACGATGCAGCGGCTGGAGGTGGTGCCCTGGTCGATGGCCGCGATGAACGGGCCGTGCCCGTGGGAGGAAGTGCCGTGGCCGTGCGAGGAGGTGCTGGGGGTGTCGCTCATGGGTTGCTCCAAGAAGTCTGTGCGGGCGGAGACGGGTCGGTCCGGCGGCTCAGGCGAACGCCAGCTGGTAGATGCCTCCGGCGAGGGCACCGCCGATGAGCGGGCCGACGACCGGAATCCAGGCGTAGCCCCAGTCTGAACCGCCCTTGTTCCGCAGCGGCAGAAGTGCGTGCACGATGCGCGGACCGAGGTCACGGACCGGGTTGATGGCGTACCCGGTCGGGCCGCCCAGCGACAGACCGATGCCGGTGACGACCAGCGCGACCAGGAGCGTGCCGATGACGCCGACGCCCTTGCCGTTGTCGCTCAGACCGAGCGTGAGGATCGACAGCACGAGTACGACGGTGGCGACGATCTCGGTGAGCAGGTTCTGCGCCACGTTCCGGATCTCCGGACCGGTGGAGAAGATG
The DNA here is from genome assembly GCF_057708345.1 of Streptomyces sp. bgisy130. Classification (NCBI taxonomy): domain Bacteria; kingdom Bacillati; phylum Actinomycetota; class Actinomycetes; order Kitasatosporales; family Streptomycetaceae; genus Streptomyces; species Streptomyces sp. bgisy130. The sequence goes on along the minus strand of NZ_JBYISA010000007.1, from coordinate 34,810 downwards.
CCCAGGACCGGTCCGGCCTTCGGCGCGGCCGACTGGTCGACCAGGCCCTCCTCGCTGGTGTGGTCGGCCAGGACCTCGGGGTCACTCAGATGGGCCTGGAACTGCCCCATGTAGGTGATCCACACCAGGACCGCGCCGATCATGGCGCCGAGCATCTCGCCGCCGACATAGACGGGCACCTGGTTCCACTCGATGCCGCCCTGAATGGCGATGCCGATGGTGACCGCGGGGTTGAGGTGTGCGCCGGACTTCGCGGCGATGTAGGCACCCGTGAGGACGGCGAAGCCCCACCCGAAGGCGATGGCGACCCATCCGGCGTTGAACGCCTTGGAGCGCTTGAACGTAACGGCGGCACAGACGCCGCCACCCATCAAAAGCAGAACAGCGGTACCGATGGTCTCGCTGATGAAGATGTCGGAGCTGGACACCCGCGACTCCTTTGTCCTTCGTCCAGGGGAAGACGAACCCCGGGTCCCGTCCGGTGGTCCGCACCCTCCTAGAGGGCGGTGGTCGGCCCGCGGCAATGCCCCACCATAGCGAATATTGCCGTTAGGTGTTCGACAATGCCGACCGACGAACGGCAGTTTTGTTCACCGGTAGAACCCCGTCAAGGGTTCCGTGGCGAAAAACTTAGGTGAACTTAACGGGCGAATCCGGTCAGAATCGCCCTGCACCAAGATCACGGGACACCGCCCGTGCGCAATCCCTCACAGCAGCGATGATTTCCGGCCGCAGCTCGCCGTCCTGGCACACCCGTTCCACCGCCCCCGTGACCCCCACCGCGCCCACCGGCATCCGCCGCCGGTCGTGGATCGGCGCGGCCACCGAGGCCACGCCCTCCCAGGTCTCCTCCACGTCCGCCGCCCAGCCGCGCGCCCGGGTCAGGTCCAGCAGCCCCTCGATGTCCCCCAGGCCGGTCACGGTGCGCGGGGTGATCGCCTCCCGCTCCGCCTCGACGACCTCGCTGTGCGCGACCGGGTCGTACGCGCACAGCACCTTGCCCAGTGAGGTGCTGTGCAACGGGTGCATCGCGCCCACCTCCAGCACCTGCCGGCTGTCGTCCGGCCGGAAGACGTGGTGGACGATCAGCACGCCCTGCTGGTGCAGGACACCCAGATAGACCGCCTCACCGCTGGAGCGGGCCAGGTCGTCGGTCCATACGAGGGCGCGGGCGCGCAGCTCGTGCACGTCCAGGTAGCTGTTGCCCAGCCGGAGCAGCTCCGCGCCCAGCTGGTAGCGGCCGGAGGCGGCGTCCTGCTCGACGAAGCCCTCCTGCTGGAGCGTGCGCAGGATTCCGTGCGCGGTGCCCTTCGCCAGCCCCAGTGAGGAGGAGATGTCGGAGAGCCCCAGCCGCCGTTCCCCTCCTGCGAGCAGCCGCAGCATCGCTGCGGCGCGCTCCAGCGACTGGATGGTGCGTGCCATCGGGCAACCTCCGAAGTGTGCGGTTCGACAATGCTGAACGATATCGGTCCATGCCGACTGAAGTCAGCGATCTGCAGTTTCTTGATAAACGCACCGGAGTCTGCCAACGATCACGGATAGTGCAGGCAGGGGGGTGGAGTGGTGCTGTCCAGGGCGTGAAACGGGGAACACGTGTACCGGACCGGCAGCTACGCTGGCCGGGTGCGCCCTCTCAAGGAGGGTGCAAAGCCGACAGCCGTCGCAACCACGGGAGCATCTCCATGGCCTCGAACACGCCAACGTCCGTCAACACGTCCCGCGCCCAATCCCTGAGGGAGGCCCTGGCCTCTCGGGTGGTGGTCGCCGACGGCGCGATGGGCACCATGCTTCAGGCGCAGGACCCGTCCATGGAGGACTTCCAGCAGCTGGAGGGCTGCAACGAGATCCTCAATGTGACCCGACCCGACATCGTGCGGTCCGTGCACGAGGAGTACTTCGCGGTCGGTGTCGACTGCGTGGAGACCAACACCTTCGGCGCGAACTTCGCCGCGCTGGCGGAGTACGACATCCCCGAGCGGGTCTTCGAGCTGTCGGAGTCCGGTGCCCGCATCGCCCGCGAGGTCGCCGACGAGTTCACCGCCTCGACCGGGCAGCAGCGCTATGTGCTCGGCTCGATGGGCCCCGGCACCAAGCTGCCGACGCTGGGCCACGCCCCGTACGTCACCCTGCGCGACGCCTACCAGCAGAACGCCGAGGGCATGATCGCCGGCGGTGCGGACGCGCTGCTCGTGGAGACCACCCAGGACCTGCTGCAGACCAAGGCCGCCATCCTCGGCGCCCGCCGCGCCCTGAAAGCCACCGGCAGCGACCTCCCGGTGATCTGCTCGGTCACCGTCGAGACCACCGGCACGATGCTGCTGGGCTCCGAGATCGGCGCGGCGCTGACGGCGCTGGAGCCGCTGGGCATCGACATGATCGGCCTGAACTGCGCCACCGGCCCGGCCGAGATGAGCGAGCATCTGCGCTACCTGGCGCGGCACTCCCGGGTCCCGATCGCCTGTATGCCCAACGCGGGCCTGCCGGTGCTGGGCAAGGACGGCGCGCACTACCCGCTGACCGCCGCCGAGCTGGCCGACGCCCAGGAGACCTTCGTCGGCGAGTACGGCCTGTCGCTGGTCGGCGGCTGCTGCGGCACCACCCCCGAGCATCTGCGCCAGGTCGTCGAGCGGGTCCGCGGGATCACCCCGCCGCCGCGCGAGCCGCGCCCCGAGCCGGGCGCCGCCTCGCTCTACCAGACCGTGCCCTTCCGCCAGGACATCTCCTACCTCGCGATCGGCGAGCGGACCAACGCCAACGGGTCGAAGAAGTTCCGTGAGGCGATGCTGGACGCGCGCTGGGACGACTGTGTGGAGATGGCCCGCGACCAGATCCGCGAGGGCGCCCACATGCTCGACCTGTGCGTCGACTACGTCGGCCGGGACGGCGTCGCGGACATGGAGGAGCTGGCCGGCCGGTTCGCCACCGCCTCCACCCTCCCCGTGGTCCTGGACTCCACGGAGCTGAACGTCATCCAGGCCGGCCTGGAGAAGCTCGGCGGCCGCGCGGTGATCAACTCCGTCAACTATGAGGACGGGGACGGGCCCGAGTCGCGGTTCGCGAAGGTCACGGAGCTGGCGGCGGAGCACGGTGCGGCGCTGATCGCGCTGACCATCGACGAGGAGGGCCAGGCCCGCACCGTCGAGCACAAGGTCGCCATCGCCGAGCGGCTGATCGACGATCTGACCGGCAACTGGGGCATCCATGAGTGCGACATCCTCATCGACTGCCTGACCTTCACCATCTGCACCGGCCAGGAGGAGTCCCGCAAGGACGGCATCGCCACCATCGAGGCGATCCGGGAGCTGAAGAAGCGTCACCCGGACGTCCAGACGACCCTGGGCCTGTCGAACATCTCCTTCGGTCTGAACCCGGCCGCCCGGATCGTGCTGAACTCCGTGTTTCTCGACGAGTGCGTCAAGGCCGGTCTGGACTCGGCAATCGTGCACGCGAGCAAGATCCTGCCGATCGCGCGCCTGGAGGAGGAAGAGGTCAAGACCGCCCTCGACCTGATCTACGACCGGCGCAGCGAGGGCTATGACCCGCTCCAGAAGCTGATGGAGCTGTTCGAGGGCGCCACCGCCAAGTCGCTCAAGGCCGGCAAGGCCGAGGAACTGCTGGCCCTGCCGCTGGACGAGCGCCTCCAGCGCCGCATCATCGACGGCGAGAAGAACGGCCTGGAGACCGACCTCGAGGAGGCCCTCCAGGACCGCCCCGCGCTCGACATCGTCAACGAGACCCTCCTGGCCGGCATGAAGGTCGTCGGTGAGCTGTTCGGCTCCGGCCAGATGCAGCTGCCGTTCGTGCTCCAGTCCGCTGAGGTCATGAAGAGCGCGGTGGCCTACCTGGAGCCGCACATGGAGAAGTCCGACGACGAGGGCAAGGGCACCATCGTGCTGGCCACCGTCCGCGGCGACGTCCATGACATCGGCAAGAACCTCGTCGACATCATCCTGTCCAACAACGGCTACAACGTCGTCAACCTCGGCATCAAGCAGCCGGTTTCGGCGATCCTGGAAGCCGCCGAGGAGCACAAGGCCGATGTCATCGGGATGTCCGGACTCCTGGTCAAGTCCACGGTGATCATGAAGGAGAACCTGGAGGAGCTCAACCAGCGCAAGATGGCGGCCGACTTCCCCGTCATCCTGGGCGGCGCCGCCCTCACCCGCGCCTACGTCGAGCAGGACCTGCACGAGATCTACGAGGGCGAGGTCCGCTACGCCCGGGACGCCTTCGAGGGGCTGCGCCTGATGGACGCCCTGATCGCGGTCAAGCGCGGGGTGCCCGGCGCCAGCCTCCCCGAGCTCAAGCAGCGCCGGGTGCCCAAGCGGGACACCGCCGCGCTGGAGGTCGAGGAGCCCGAGGGCGCGGTGCGTTCCGACGTGGCCGTCGACAACCCCGTCCCGACGCCGCCGTTCTGGGGCACCCGGGTCGTCAAGGGCATCCAGCTGGCCGACTACGCCTCCTGGCTGGACGAGGGCGCGCTGTTCAAGGGCCAGTGGGGCCTCAAGCAGGCCCGCACCGGCGAGGGACCGACGTACGAGGAGCTGGTGGAGACCGAGGGCCGCCCCCGGCTGCGCGGCTGGCTCGACAAACTCCAGACCGAGAACCTGCTCGAAGCCGCCGTCGTACACGGCTACTTCCCCTGTGTGTCCAAGGGCGAGGACCTGATCCTGCTGCACGAGGACGGCACCGAGCGCACCCGCTTCACCTTCCCCCGGCAGCGCCGCGGCCGGCGGCTGTGCCTGGCCGACTACTTCCGTCCGGAGGAGTCCGGCGAGACCGATGTCGTCGGCCTCCAGGTCGTCACCGTCGGCTCGAAGATCGGCGCCGCCACCGCCGAGCTCTTCGAGGCCAACTCCTACCGCGACTACCTCGAACTGCACGGCCTGTCCGTCCAGTTGGCCGAGGCGCTGGCCGAGTACTGGCACGCCCGGGTCCGCGCCGAGCTGGGCTTCGCGGGCGAGGACCCCCAGGACGTCGAGGACATGTTCGCGCTCAAGTACCGGGGCGCGCGCTTCTCGCTGGGCTACGGCGCCTGCCCCGACCTGGAGGACCGCGCCAAGATCGCCGACCTGCTGGAGCCGGCCCGGATCGGTGTCGAGCTCTCCGAGGAGTTCCAGCTCCACCCGGAGCAGTCCACCGACGCCATCGTCATCCACCACCCGGAAGCCAAGTACTTCAACGCGCGGTAACGGGCGAGCGCCCTGACCGGAACCCAGGCATGGCCTCCGGTCACGGCAGCACCAAGTGGTAACTCTGCGTGTACCGGCCAGGGCCGTCCCGGGGAACTCCCCAGGACGGCCCTGACCTGTATCACCACGCATTCCGGCACGTACCGTCGTACACTTATCGGTCCGGTGGCGGCCGGTCGTTTCCCCAGCCGGGGATGGCGACCGGCCCTTTCGTCCCTTGGGGGACGTCGTAACGGAGGTGGATGGATGACCAGCAGCATCCCCGCAGTCGGCACCCGCACGGCCGAAGCCGCGACCCTCCAGGCCGTATTCCTCGATCTGGACGGCACCCTCGTCGACACCGAGGGCTTCTGGTGGGAGGCGGAGGCGGAGGTCTTCGCCGAGCTCGGGCACATCCTCGACGACGCGCACCGCGAGGTCGTGGTGGGCGGCCCGATGACCCGCAGCGCCGGCTATCTGATTCAGGCCACCGGCGTCGACATCAGCCTGACCGAGCTCAGCGTGCTGCTCAACGCCGCCTTCCTGGCGCGGATCGGGCGCGGTGTCCCGCTGATGCCCGGCGCCCGCAGGCTGCTGGCCGAGCTGGCCGCGCACGGGATCCCCACCGCCCTGGTCTCCGCCTCGCACCGCGCCATCGTCGACCAGATGCTGCACTCACTCGGCGCGGAGAACTTCCGGCTGACCCTGGCGGGCGATGACCTGGAGCGCACGAAACCGCACCCCGACCCGTATCTGACGGCCGCCGCGCGGCTGGGGGCGGACCCGGCGTGCTGTGCGGTCATCGAGGACACCCTGACCGGGGTGACGGCGGGGGAGGCGGCGGGCTGCCCGGTCGTCGCGGTGCCCTCGGTGACGCCGATCCCGCCGGCCCTGGGGCGTACGGTCGTCCGTTCGCTGGAAGAAGTTGATCTCCCATTTCTCCGGACGCTCATCACGGAAAGCCGGGGCACCGTGCACTGAGCGTACTCCGGGAAAGTCGACGGGAACCGAGGGGAGCCGCCCGCTCATTTTCCGTGACGAATACACTGACTGAATTGTTGCTTCGCCAGGGATCCTTGAACGCGTGACGTTTCTCACGTGCCTGGCCGTCGACAGCGGGCCCCACAGGTGTTCCAGGGGGTCTCCGGGGTGCTTAAGGCGGGGGTAAGTGTCCGGATTGGTGGAGCAACGTGTGAATCGTTCCACCGTCCGGATATCGAGCGGCTTGCCATCGATATCCAGGTGCCATATCGATACAACTCCATTGAGTCCCAGCGCGGCTGGCCGTTCCTACTAATGTCGACGCGAGCAACACTGCTGCGCTGATAAGGAACCTGCCCACGATGAATCGCAAGACCCTGGTGCTGCCGGCGCTGGCCGGTCTCCTCGCTCCCGTTCTTGCTGCCTGCGGCGGCTCGGACGGTGCCGGCGAGGGCGTCGATCCGATCGTCGTGGGTGTCGCCACCCCCATCGAGGCCACGAAGGCGGCCCCCGCGCCGCTCGACCCGTCGCAGGCCTACGACGTCGACGCGTGGAACGTCATGCGCAGCACCCTCCAGACGCTGATGCGGCTGCCCCGGTCCGGGACCGCCCCGGTGCCCGAGGCCGCCCGGTCCTGCGGGTTCCGTGACACCCAGAACGAGCAGTACCGCTGCACCCTGCGCGACGGCCTGAAGTTCTCCAACGGCCATGCCCTGACGGCGCAGGACGTCAAGTTCTCCATGGACCGCATGAAGACCATCAACAACACCAATGGTCCGGTGTCGTTGCTCGACGGCATCGACAAGGTCGAGGCGCCCAGTGACAGCGAGGTGGTCTTCCACCTCAAGAAGCCGGACGCCACCTTCCCGCAGAAGCTCACCACGCCCGCCGCGGCCATCGTCGACCCCGAGGTGTACCCCAAGGGCCGCCTCTACAGCGGTTTCGACGTGGTCGGCTCCGGCCCGTACACGCTCAAGGCCGAGCACAGCGGCAACCGCATCACCAAGGTCGTCTTCACCAAGAACCCCACCTACAAGGGCGGGGTGGAGGTGAAGAACGAGAAGGTCGAGATGCGCTTCTTCAACGACTCGGTGTCCACGGAGAATGCGCTGCGCAAGGGCAGCGTCGACGTGATGAACCGCGGCCTGTCGCCCGACCAGGTCAAGGGCCTGGAGAAGGCCCAGGACAACGGCATCAGGCTCCAGACGATGCCGGGCCAGGAGATCCGCTACCTGGCCTTCAACACCAAGGACCCGGCCGTCTCCAACAAGGCCGTGCGGCGGGCGATGGCGCAGCTCATCAATCGCTCGGACCTGGTGCGAAACGTTTACTCGTACACCGGTGACCCGCTGTTCTCGATGGTGCCCACCGGCCTCACCGGGCACATCAACTCGTTCTTCAACAAGTACGGGAACCCTAACGTCGAGGCCGCCCGCAAGACACTGCGCGAGGCGAAGATCACCACTCCGGTGAAGTTCACCCTCACGTACACCACGAACCACTACGGATCCAGCACCGTGAAGGAGGTCCGTGCGATACAGAGCCAGCTCAACCGCACCAAGCTGTTCGACATCAGCATCAAGGGTGTCGACGGCTGGCAGCAGTTCCGCACCAACGCCCTGGACGGCAAGTACTCCGTCTACAACATGGGCTGGTTCCCGGACATCCCGGACGCCGACAACTACATCGCGCCCTTCATCGGCAAGCAGAACTTCCTCGGCTCCCCTTACCGCAACGGAAAGATCGAGTCGCAGCTGATCCCGTCCAGCCGCCAGCAGTCGGACCGCAACGCCGCGGGGGCCGACTTCAAGCAGGCGCAGGACATCATCGCCGACGACGTACCGCTCCTCCCGCTCTGGCAGGGCAAGCAGTACGTCGCCGCCCGCGATGACATCACCGGCCTTGAATGGGCCCTCAACTCCGCCTCGGGGCTCCAGATCTGGGAGCTCAGCCGCGGCGTCGCCGACTGAGCCGGCGGATAGCGCCCATGCAGCACACCCCCGCCGTGGCCTCCCCGCCGCGGCCCGACAGGCATGACCCAGAACGTGAGGACCGTTTAGTGAGGAAGCGTGACCAGTGGCTGGCCGCCCCGATCGGGGCGGGGCTGACCACAGCTCTGCTCGCGGTCGCCGGGTGCGGCACGGACGACTCGGGAGCGGCCGGCAACGGCGAGGCCGTGGTCATGGGAATGACGGACAAGGTCGTGTCCACCGACCCCGCGTCCGGCTACGAGCCCGGCTCCTGGCTGTTGTTCAACAACGTCTTCCAGTCCCTGCTGAGCTTCCCCAAGGGAGGCACCACCCCCGAGCCGGAAGCCGCCGAGCGCTGCGGCTTCACCGACCGGGAGAGCAAGGTCTACCGCTGCACCATGAAGGACGGTCTCACCTTCAGCAACGGTGACAAGCTGACGGCCAAGGACGTCAAGTACTCCTTCGACCGCACCCGGCGCATCAAGGACGAGGACGGCCCCGCCGTGATGTTCTCCGCGCTCGACAAGGTCGAGACCCCGGACTCCAAGACCGTGGTCTTCCGGCTGAAGACACCCGACGCGACCTTCCCCATGAAGATAGCCTCCGGCGCCGGCTCCATCGTCAACCACGCGGAGTACCCCGCCGACCGGCTGCGCACCGACGGCAAGGCCGTCGGCTCGGGCGTCTATACCCTCAAGGACTACAACTCCCAGAAGGCCGTCTTCGCCGTCAACGGCTCCTACAAGGGCCCGGCCAAGGTCAAGAACTCCGGCATGACCGTGAAGTTCTTCAACGCTCCCGGCGCGCTCAAGAACGCTGTCGAGAAGGGCGACGTCGATGTCGCCTACCGCGGTCTGGCCATGAAGGACATCGCCGCACTCGACAACGCCTCGCTGAAGCAGCAGCACGGCACCCAGGTCGTCGAGGGCGCCAGCGCCGAGGTCATGCACCTGGTCTTCAACCTCAAGGACCCGGTCGCCGGCAAGCTCGGCGTCCGTAAGGCGATCGCCTACCTCCTGGACCGCTCGACCCTGGTCCGGGACGTCTACCAGCGCACCGCGGTGCCGCTGTACTCGATCGTCCCGGCCGGCATCACGGGCCACAGCACCTCCTTCTTCAACACCTACGGCGACCGCCCGAAGCCCGACAAGGCGAAGGACGCGCTGCGCTCCGCCGGCTACAACGGCAAGGTGCCGCTCACGCTGTGGGCCACCCCCGGGCGCTACGGCCCCGGCACCGTCCCGGCCTTCGAGGAGATCGCCCAACAGCTCAACGCCAGCGGGCTGTTCAACGCCAAGGTGCGGACCCTGCCCACCAAGGAGTACGAGCAGGGCATGGCCGACGGCAAGTTCGGCGCCTACGTCAAGGGCTGGATCCCCGACTATCCGGACCCCGACAACTTCACCGCACCGTTCTTCGGCAAGGAAAGTGTGGTCGCTAACAACTACAGCTCGCCCGCCATCACCGGCCGGCTGCTGCCCAAGACGGCCGACCAGCCGAACCGCGGTGCCACCAAGGACCAGTTCCGGGAGCTCCAGGACATCGTCGCCGAGGACGTGCCGATGATCCCGATCTGGCAGGGCAAGCAGTACGCCGTGGCCCGGGACGGGGTCTCCGGTCTGGAATGGACCCTGGACCCGTCGACCGTCTTCCGCTTCTGGGAGATCAGCAAGCCGACCGAGGCCTGACCGGACATCTGCACACCACGGCGGGGCCGGCCCGGGAAAATCTCCCCGGGCCGGCCCCGCCGTCGTCCGTCTGCCGGGCCGTCAGGCCCCGCCGCCCTACTGCGCGCCGGGGCGCACCAGACCGCTCTCGTACGCGTACACCGCCGCCTGCACCCGGTCGCGCAGCCCCAGCTTCGTCAGCACATGGCCCACATGCGTCTTGACGGTCGTCTCGCTCACGAACAGATCCGCGGCGATCTCCGCATTCGACAGCCCGCGGGCCACCAGCTTCAGCACCTCCACCTCGCGCTCGGTGAGGGTGTGCAGGGTGTCCGGCACCGGCTCCTCGCCCGACGGCAGATGCCCCGCGTACTTGTCCAGCAGCCGTCGGGTGATGCTCGGGGCGAGCATCGCCTCGCCCGCCGCCACCACCCGGATCGCCTGCACCAGCTCATTGGCCGGCGCGTCCTTGAGCAGAAAGCCGCTCGCCCCCGCCCGCAGCGCCTCGACGACATACTCGTCCAGATCGAAGGTCGTCAGCACCAGCACCTTCGCCGGGCCGTCGTTCGCCGGGCCGGTGATCTGCCGGGTCGCCTCGACCCCGTCCATCCGGGGCATCCGGATGTCCATCAGCACCACATCGGGCTGAAGCGCCCGGACCTGCTCCAGTGCCTGGAGGCCGTCCCCGGCCTCCCCGACGACCGCCAGATCCTGCTCCGCCTCCAGAATCATCCGGAATCCCGTACGCAGCAGGGGCTGGTCGTCGACCAGCAGGACGCGGATGGCCACGAGCTCTCCTTCGTTAGATCTCCCCCATTCTGCCCTGCGGCGGCACACCGCCCTCCGCCGGGCGCACCCGGAGCGGATACACCGGGGGAGTGCCGCCGAATTCCGGACAGTGCGCCTGGTGGTCGCACCAGCCGCACAGCTTCGTCGGCCGCGGCCGCCAGTCGCCGCTCACCGTCGCCAGCTGGATCGCCTCCCACAACGCCAGCAACTTCCGCTCCACGCCCCGCAGATCGGCCTCGACCGGGTCGTACGTCACCACATCGCCGCTGCCCAGATAGACCAGCTGAAGCCGCCGCGGCACCACACCGCGCAGCCGCCACACCACCAGGGCGTAGAACTTCATCTGGAACAGCGCTCCCTCGGCGAACTGCGGCCGCGGCGCCTTGCCGGTCTTGTAGTCGACGATCCGCACCTCGCCGGTCGGCGCGACATCCACCCGGTCGATGAAGCCCCGCAGCTGAAGCCCCGACTCCAGCACCGTCTCCACATACAGCTCACGGTCCGCCGGCTCCAGCCGCGTCGGATCCTCCAGCGAGAACCACCGCTCCACCAGCGCCTCGGCCTCCGCCAGCCACCCCGCCAGCCGCTCGCCCTCGGCATCGTCCGCGAACAGCTCGGCCAGCTCCGGCCGCTTGGCGAGCAGCTTCTCCCACTCGCCCGGCACCATCGCCCGCGCCCCGGCCGCCGTACGCTCCGCCGCGGGGGCGTCGAAGAGCCGCTCCAGCACCGCGTGCACGACCGTGCCCCGGGTCGCCGCCGCGCTCGGCTTCTCCGGCAGCCGGTCGATCACCCGGAAGCGGTACAGCAGCGGGCACTGCATGAAATCGCTCGCCCGCGACGGCGACAGCGCCACCGGCGGCCGCGCCCGCTCCCCGTCGCCCGGCCCCGCCCCGGCCGCCGCCGCGCCCGGCTCGCCGCCGCCCTGCCCACTCTGCGTGTCCGCCCCGGCCTGCTCCGTGCTCCATCCCATGCCACAAAACCCTACGGCCCGCCACTGACAGGCGCGGACGGGTCACCGGCGCGGGGCCCCCGAGGCGGACCTGGCCCGGTTGCTCCGCATACCATCGACGGCGGACCCCTTCGCCCTGCATGATCGAGATATCAGGCCGAGCAGGGGCGAATGCCGTAGTCAATGAGGGGACGCCGTGGACGAGAGCGGGAAGTCGCAGGACCCCGAGGAGTCCGTGCGGCCCCAGCCGCCCGAGCCGCCCGAGCGCAACAACGCACCGAAGGGACCCACCCCGGGCCCGGGCAAGAAGAGGAGTGGGGGCGGCATTCTGATGGGCCGTCCCTTCGGCGTGCCCGTCTACGTGGCGCCCAGCTGGTTCCTCGTCGCCGCCCTCATCACCTGGGTCTTCGGCGGCCAGCTGGAGCGCGTGCTGCCCGAGCTCGGCGCCGCCCGCTATCTGGTCTCGCTCTTCTTCGCCGTCGCCTTCTACGCCTCGGTGCTCGTCCACGAGCTGGCCCACACCGTCGCCGCGATCCGCTTCAAGCTCCCCGTACGCCGCATCCAGCTCCAGTTCTTCGGCGGCGTCTCGGAGATCGAGAAGGAGACCGAGACCCCCGGCCGGGAGTTCGTCCTCGCCTTCGTCGGCCCGCTGCTCTCCCTCGTCCTCGCCGGGGTCTTCTACGCGGGCATGCAGCTGGTCGAGCCCGGCACCGTCCCCGGGGTCCTGCTCGCGGGCCTGATGATCTCCAACCTCATCGTCGCGGTCTTCAACCTGCTGCCCGGCCTCCCGCTGGACGGCGGCCGGATGCTGCGCGCCCTGGTCTGGAAGCTCACCGGGCGGCCCATGAGCGGCACCATCGCCGCCGCCTGGGTCGGCCGCGCGCTGGCCGTCACCGTCCTCATCGGGCTGCCGCTGCTCACCCACACCGGCGCCCTCGGCGCCGCCCGACCCGAGATCGGCGGCGCCGACTCGCTCACCGACGCGCTGCTCGCCGCGATCCTCGCCGCCATCATCTGGACCGGCGCCGGCAACAGCCTGCGGATGGCCCGGCTGCGCGAACGCCTCCCCGACCTCACCGCCCGCACGCTGACCCGGCGCGCCGTCCCCGTCGAGACCGACACCCCGCTCTCCGAGGCGCTGCGCCGCGCCAACGACGCCGGCGCCCGTGCCCTGGTCGTCGTCGACCGCCAGGGCACGCCCACCGCCCTCGTCCGCGAGGCCGCCATCGTCGGTGTCCCCGACCACCGCCGCCCCTGGGTCCCCGTGGGCACCCTCTCCCAGGACCTCAAGGACGGTATGCGGGTCTCCGCCGAACTCGCGGGCGAGGACCTCCTGGAGTACCTGCGGGCGACCCCCGCCACCGAATACCTCGTCGTCGAGGAGACCGGTGAGATCTACGGCGTGCTGTCCACCGGCGACGTCGAGCGGGCCTTCGTCTCGGCCATGGCCCGGAAGGTGTCCTCTTAGGGCTCGCTCCCGCACGGCCCGCCCACTGGTCGGCGCGGCCCCGACGGGCCGGTAGGCTGGTCACATGTCCGAACCGACCGGTGCCGCCCGCCGTCGCGGGCCCTTCAAGGTCGGGGACCAGGTCCAGCTCACCGACCCCAAGGGACGCCACTACACCTTCACGCTCGAAGAGGGAAAAAGCTTCCACACCCACAAGGGAGCCTTCCCCCACGACGAGCTGATCGGTGCTCCCGAGGGCAGTGTTGTCCGTACCACCGGGAACGTCGCCTACCTCGCGCTGCGCCCGCTGCTCCCCGACTACGTCCTGTCCATGCCCCGCGGTGCCGCCGTGGTCTACCCCAAGGACGCGGGGCAGATCCTGGCGATGGCCGACATCTTCCCCGGCGCCCGCGTCGTCGAGGCAGGTGTGGGCTCCGGCTCGCTCAGCAGCTTCCTGCTGCGTGCCATCGGCGACGACGGCATGCTGCACTCCTACGAGCGCCGCGCCGACTTCGCCGAGATCGCCACGCAGAATGTGGAGCGCTACTTCGGCGGTCCGCACCCCGCGTGGACGCTCACCGTCGGTGACCTCCAGGACAACCTCTCCGACACCGACGTCGACCGCGTCATCCTCGACATGCTCGCCCCCTGGGAGTGCCTGGAGGCCGTCTCCAAGGCCCTGGTCCCCGGTGGCATCCTCTGCGCCTACGTCGCGACGACGACGCAGATGGCCCGCACCGTCGAGGCGATCCGCGAGCACGGCACCTTCAACGAGCCGTCGGCCTGGGAAACCATGGTCCGCACCTGGCACGTCGAGGGCCTCGCCGTCCGCCCGGACCACCGCATGATCGGCCACACCGGCTTCCTGCTGACCGCCCGCCGCCTCGCCGACGGCGTCGAGCCCCCGCTGCGCCGCCGCCGCCCCGCCAAGGGCGCGTACGGCGAGGACTACACGGGCCCCGGCAAGGACGCGGCGGCGGCATCCGGCGGCGGCTCCGCCGACCGCGGCTGACCGTCCGGAACCGGCCACCGAACCACCAGGCGCCGCCGACGAGTTCCCGCACGGGAATCCGCCGGCGGCGCCGCTGCGTTTCCACCCCGGATCTGCACGGAAAACTCCGGCCCCGCTGGTTCCTTGCCGCACCCTCCTGTGGAACGATGCTGGGCACTCCCACCGCTACAGCACTTCACAGGAGTTAGCCCGCGTGCAGCCCATGGCAGGCCAGGACCTCTTGCACACCCAGCCGCGCCCCATGCACTGGCTCGCCACCGCCACCGCCATCTCGGCGGTCGTCGCGGCCGCGTCCTTCGTCCAGCCCCCCGACGCCACGGCCACGACCTCCCCGGGCGCCACCGGCCGGCACCCCGCCGCCGCCCCCGACCCGAGCCGGGTGACCTTTCCGGTCGACTGCGGCCCCAACCGCCTCGACGTGGTGAAAAGGGCGTCCGGAGACCTCGACGGCGACGGGACGACCGAGACCGTCGCGGTGGTCCGCTGCCACAGCGGTACGGGCTCCCCGCCCAGCGGCGTCTACGTCCTCGCGCAGCCGGACGGGCGCCGGGCCGCCCCGCGGGTCGTGGCGACACTCCTCGCGCCCGCGCAGCAGCGCAGCGTCCAAACCCTCGCCGTCAAGGATGGCGCGATCTCTGCGGCGGTCCTGGGCTACTCCACGCAGGACGTCCCGCGCTGCTGCCCGGACGTGCGCAAGAGCCTCAAGTGGCAATGGAAGGGCGGGAAGTTCGTCCAGAGCGAACTCCCCGCCGCTGTGAGCACCCGGCGCGTCTGACCGGTCACACGGTGTGTGCACCGGGAGCGTTCCGCTGTGGCGGGGCTACTCCGCGTCCGGGCCGTAGACCTCGACCAGGTCCTTGACGCGGCGGACGTGGATGCAGTCCCCGGGGCACTCCTTCGCGGAATCCCGCACGTCATCGAGCAGCTTCAGTGGGACGGGCGTTGTGGCCCCCTTGTCCTGGAGCAGCTCGTCATCGGTGCTCTTGACGTAGGCCAGGCCGTCGATGTCGAGCTCGAAGACCTCCGGCGCATACTGCGCACAGATGCCGTCCCCGGTGCACAGATCCTGGTCGATCCATACTTCCAGCTCTGGGGCTTCGTCCTGCGCGGTCATCTCGCCTGCCGTTCCTGCGTACGTGAACCGTTTTTGTCTAAGTGGCGCCAGCCCTGACGGGTGTTGACCAAGTCGACGATACAACCGCTCGCTTTCCGATGTTGTTGGGTGGGTATTCCCTTGGCGTGAGGACGTGCGCAAGGGTGAAGATCGGACACGCCCCGACAGTCTTTTCGATCTAGGGGTTTCAACCTGCACCGGCCCAGGTAGGGTCAGGAAGCGTCCAGCTCCTTGGAGGAGGTGAGGACCGTGGCAGCCCACGACGACGACATCAACCGCGGCATCCGGCCCGGGCGAGGGTCTGAAGATCCCGCCGGCCAGGTTGCCTATCTTGAGCAGGAGATCGCCGTCCTGCGACGCAAGCTCGCCGACTCTCCGCGTCACACGAGGATTCTCGAAGAGCGGATCGTCGAGCTGCAGACCAACCTGGCCGGCGTCTCGGCGCAGAACGAGCGTCTCGCCAATACTCTCCGCGAGGCCCGCGACCAGATCGTCGCCCTGAAGGAGGAAGTCGACCGGCTCGCGCAGCCGCCGGCCGGCTTCGGGGTCTTCCTTCAGACGAACGATGACGGCACGGTCGACATTTTCACCGGCGGCAGAAAGCTCCGGGTGAATGTCAGCCCCAGTGTGGAGACCGAGGACCTCAGGCGCGGCCAAGAGGTCATGCTCAATGAAGCGCTCAACGTGGTCGAGGCCATGGAGTTCGAGAGCGCCGGCGACATCGTCACCCTCAAGGAGATCCTTGAGGACGGCGAGCGCGCCCTGGTGATCGGGCACACCGACGAGGAACGGGTGGTGAGGCTCGCCGAGCCGCTGCTGGACATCACCATCCGCCCCGGCGACGCCCTGCTCCTCGAGCCCCGCTCCGGCTACGTCTACGAGGTCATCCCGAAGAGCGAGGTCGAGGAACTCGTCCTCGAAGAGGTCCCGGACATCGACTACACCAAGATCGGCGGTCTGGGCGGCCAGATCGAACTGATCCGGGACGCGGTCGAGCTTCCGTACCTCTACCCCGACCTCTTCAAGGAGCACGAACTCCGCCCGCCCAAGGGCGTCTTGCTCTACGGCCCGCCCGGCTGCGGCAAGACCCTCATCGCCAAAGCGGTCGCCAACTCCCTTGCCAAGAAGGTCGCCGAGGTGACCGGGCAGCCCGCGGGGAAGAGCTTCTTCCTCAACATCAAGGGCCCCGAGCTGCTCAACAAGTACGTCGGCGAGACGGAGCGGCACATCCGGCTGGTCTTCCAGCGCGCCAGGGAAAAGGCGAGCGAGGGCACCCCCGTCATCGTCTTCTTCGACGAGATGGACTCCCTCTTCCGCACCCGGGGCTCCGGCGTCAGCTCGGACGTGGAGAACACCATCGTCCCGCAGCTGCTCTCGGAGATCGACGGTGTCGAGGGCCTCGAAAACGTGATCGTGATCGGCGCCTCGAACCGCGAGGACATGATCGACCCGGCGATCCTGCGCCCCGGCCGTCTCGACGTGAAGATCAAGATCGAGCGCCCGGACGCGGAGGCCGCCAAGGACATCTTCTCGAAGTACCTCACGGAAAGGCTGCCGCTGCACTCCGACGATCTCGCCGAACACGGCGACTCGCGGAAGGCCGCAGTGAGCGGAATGATCCAGTCGGTCGTCGAGCAGATGTATGCGGAATCCGAGGAAAATCGCTTCCTGGAGGTCACCTACGCCAATGGTGACAAGGAAGTCCTTTATTTCAAGGACTTCAACTCCGGTGCGATGATCGAAAACATCGTAGGACGTGCGAAGAAGATGGCCATCAAGGCCTTCCTCGAACACAATCAGAAGGGGCTTCGGGTTTCCCACCTCCTCCAGGCATGCGTGGATGAGTTCAAGGAGAACGAGGACCTGCCCAACACCACCAATCCGGACGACTGGGCCCGGATCTCCGGAAAGAAGGGCGAGCGGATCGTATACATCCGTACGCTGGTCACCGGAAAGCAGGGCGCCGACACCGGTCGCTCCATCGATACGGTGGCGAATACCGGCCAATACCTGTAACACCGCTCTCCGGCTGCGGATGTCCTGCACGGGGCGTCCGCAGCCGGACGCTTTTCCGGGGGCGCCAGAACCGCTCCCCATAAGGGCGCGGTGAACCAGGGAAAACCGGACTGGAGCAATGACTGTAATGATCTCCCCAGCGCCGCTAAGGCGTTCTAGGCTCTTCGGTACCGCTACGTCACGCTGTGCGGGCGTGGGGCACGCACACGGACCGGAAGCACAGCGGTACTTGAGCGCCGACCCCATCCGGGGGCGCCGCCGGGCTAGGAGGGCCGCATGACTGTACGGCGAGTAATGGGAATCGAGACGGAGTACGGGATCTCCGTCCCCGGCCACCCGAACGCCAATGCCATGCTCACCTCGTCCCAGGTCGTCAACGCCTACGCGGCCGCGATGCACCGGGCACGCCGTGCCCGCTGGGATTTCGAGGAGGAGAACCCGCTGCGGGACGCCCGCGGCTTCGACCTCGCACGGGAAAATGCCGACGCCAGCCAGCTCACGGACGAGGACATCGGCCTGGCCAATGTGATCCTCACGAATGGCGCGAGGCTCTACGTCGACCACGCCCACCCCGAATACAGCGCCCCCGAGGTCACCAATCCGCGTGACGCCGTCCTGTGGGACAAGGCCGGCGAGCGGATCATGGCCGAGGCCGCCGAGCGGGCCGCCCAGGTCCCCGGCGCCCAGCCCATCCACCTCTACAAGAACAACACCGACAACAAGGGCGCCTCCTACGGCACGCACGAGAACTACCTGATGAAGCGGGAGACCCCGTTCTCGGACATCGTGCGGCACCTGACCCCGTTCTTCGTCTCCCGCCAGGTGGTCACCGGCGCCGGCCGGGTCGGTATCGGCCAGGACGGCCACGAGCACGGCTTCCAGCTCAGCCAGCGCGCGGACTACTTCGAGGTGGAGGTCGGCCTGGAGACGACGCTCAAGCGGCCGATCATCAACACCCGCGACGAACCGCACGCGGACGCGGAGAAGTACCGCCGGCTCCACGTGATCATCGGCGACGCCAACCTCTCCGAGATCTCGACCTATCTGAAGCTGGGCACCACCTCACTGGTGCTCTCCATGATCGAGGACGGGTTCATCGCCGTCGATCTGGCCGTCGACCAGCCCGTCCGCACCCTCCACCAGGTCTCCCACGACCCCACCCTGCAACATCTGATCACGCTCCGCAGCGGCCGCACGCTCACCGCCGTACAGCTCCAGATGGAGTACTTCGAGCTGGCCCGCAAATACGTCGAGGACCGTTACGGAGCGGATGCGGACGATCAGACCAAGGACGTCCTGACCAGGTGGGAGGACGTGCTCGGCCGGCTGGAGAACGATCCGATGAGCCTGTCCGGCGAGCTGGACTGGGTCGCCAAGCGTGAGCTCATGGAGGGCTACCGGCGCCGGGACAACCTGGACTGGGACGCGGCGCGGCTGCACCTCATCGACCTCCAGTACGCCGACGTGCGCCCCGACAAGGGCCTGTACAACCGTCTGGCGGCCCGCGGCAAGATGCAGCGGCTCCTGGACGAGTCGGACGTCACCCGGGCGGAGCAGAAGCCCCCAGAGGACACCAGGGCGTATTTCCGGGGCCGCTGCCTGGAGCAGTACGCGGACGATGTCGCCGCGGCCTCCTGGGATTCGGTCATTTTCGATCTGCCCGGTCGTGACTCCCTGCAACGGGTTCCCACACTGGAGCCGCTGCGGGGGACCCGTAAGCACGTCAAGGAGCTCCTTGACCGCTGCCGTACCGCGGAGGAGCTGGTCAGGACGCTCTCCGGTCGCTGAGCCGCGGCAGGTGCACGACAATTTTTGTGGCGATCCGCGGCCGATCCGCGGCTGAAATCGTCGCGGGGCGGGAATCATCGAGGTGACTCCCGGGCGTTGCAGCAAGTGCAGGGCCGATGTCGGACCCTGCTTGTAGGGTCGGATCTTGAAGGTCACATCGAGCGGGGCGAACCGAGCGGGGTGAGGGACATGGCGACCAAGGACAGCGGCGGCGGACAGGCCAAGGCCACGCGTTCCACCGAAGAGGTCGAGGAGCAGACGCAGGACGCGGAGGCTTCGGAAGACCTCAAGGAACGCCAGGAAAAGTTGTCGGACGACGTGGACTCGGTGCTGGACGAGATCGACGATGTCCTCGAGGAGAACGCAGAGGATTTCGTGAGGTCATTTGTCCAGAAGGGCGGGCAGTAGAGCGGACCGGACACGTTCGGTGCAGGGGGGCTGAAGCGTTGCGCGCGGTGCGGAAGGGAATGACCGCGCGCAGCCTTCGGGCGGCGTCCGGGGAGAGGCGACGGCCGCCGGCACCCCGGCACCTCGTAGGCCCGGGAATACACCAGGGCACGCGCCCGCCCCCGTGGCGGCGATGCCGTACACCGAAAGCCGGTCCTCCGGTCCCGGCGGGCGCGGGCGCCGCCGGGCGGGCGCGATGATCAAGGAGCGGCCGGTCTCCGCCCGATCCGTCCCGAGCCGGGCCCCGGGCATGTGGATCACACCCCCGATACGGGTAAGGTCCGAGGCGTACGGTGCATCAACTGCAACTCGGCACTCGGCAAGTTGAGGGATGACCCCGTCGCCATGCGCAGGGCCATCGCATATCCGGAAGGAAACGTGTGGAAGCCAATACTCGAAGCACCGGGCGTCTACCAGCTGCCTTCCTGACGCCTGGATCCTCGTCGTTCATGGATTTCCTCGGCGCGCACTCTCCCGAGCTGCTGCCGGGCAATCGCCCGTTGCCGCCGGTACAGGGTGCCATCGAGGCGCCGCACGGCACGACGATCGTCGCCGCGTCGTTCCCCGGGGGCGTGGTGCTCGCCGGTGACCGGCGAGCGACCATGGGCAATGTCATCGCGCAGCGTGACATCGAGAAGGTTTTCCCGGCCGACGAGTATTCGGCGGTCGGCATCGCGGGCACGGCAGGTCTCGCGGTGGAAATGGTCAAGCTCTTCCAGCTGGAGCTGGAGCACTTCGAGAAGGTCGAGGGTGCCCAACTCTCCCTGGAGGGCAAGGCGAATCGTCTGTCGACGATGATTCGCAGCAATCTCGGGATGGCCATGCAGGGCCTGGCCGTGGTGCCGTTGTTCGCCGGCTATGACCTGGACCGCGAGAAGGGCCGTATCTTCTCGTACGACGTCACCGGCGGGCGCTCGGAAGAGCAGGGTTTCGCGGCGACGGGTTCCGGCTCGGTCTTCGCGCGCAGCGCCCTG
Organism: Streptomyces sp. bgisy130; assembly: GCF_057708345.1. NCBI lineage: Bacteria > Bacillati > Actinomycetota > Actinomycetes > Kitasatosporales > Streptomycetaceae > Streptomyces > Streptomyces sp. bgisy130. The sequence goes on along the minus strand of NZ_JBYISA010000007.1, from coordinate 14,485 downwards.
AAGAAGCTCTTCCAGGAGGACTTCACGGAGGATCAGGCGGTCACGGCCGTCGTCCAGGCGCTCTATGACGCCGCGGACGACGATTCGGCGACCGGCGGACCGGACATGGCACGGCGGATCTACCCGATCGTCACGGTGATCACCGAGGACGGCTTCAAGAAGCGGACCGAATCCGAGGTCGCGGAGGTCGCCCGTGCCATTCATGAGCGCCGCCTGGAGCAGCCCGACGGTCCGCGCGCCGCGCTGCTCTGACGGGACGGATGTTCCGCAATGCTCCCCCAGCTCCCGCTGGGTGTGCCCCCAGCCACTGAGAGAGCTCTTGACAGGAAGGGACGGATAGCCGGTGTCGACGCCGTTCTATGTCTCACCCCAGCAGGCCATGGCCGATCGCGCCGAGTACGCCCGCAAGGGCATCGCGCGCGGCCGCAGTGTCGTGGTGCTGCAATACACCGACGGCGTGGTCTTCGTCGCCGAGAATCCCTCCCGCGCCCTGCACAAGGTCAGCGAGATCTATGACCGGATCGCCTTCGCGGCCGTCGGCAAATACAACGAGTTCGAGAATCTGCGGATCGGCGGTGTGCGCTATGCCGATCTGCGGGGTTACACCTACGACCGGGAGGACGTGACCGCGCGCGGTCTGGCGAATGTCTACGCCCAGACGCTCGGCACGATCTTCTCCAGCGCCGCCGAGAAGCCCTACGAGGTCGAGCTGATCGTCGCCGAGGTCGGCAGCGCGCCCGAGGAGGACCAGATCTACCGGCTGCCGCACGACGGCTCGATCGTGGACGAGCACGGTTCGGTGGCCGTCGGCGGCAATGCCGACCAGATCAGCAGCTATCTCGACCAGCGGCACCGCGACGGCATGACGCTGGCCGAGGCGCTGAAGCTGGCGGTGGATTCGCTGTCGCGGGACACCAACGGCGGTGAGCGCACACTGACCGCCGAGCAGCTCGAGGTCGCCACCCTGGACCGCACGCGACCGCAGCAGCGCAAGTTCAAGCGGATCCTGGGGCGGCAGCTGTCGCGGCTCCTGGACGAGCACGCCGCCGCGGACGCCAAGGAGCCGGCGGCGGACGCGGACGCCGGTGCCGGCGAGGCCGGGGCGTCCGACGAAGGAGCCGGCGGCAAGGGCGCCAAGGGAGCCAAGGGCAAGGACGACTCCGAGGGGGAGTCCGGCCCGCTGCTCTGACGAGGTACCGCTTTCGAGGCCCGGTTCACGCGCCCCGGTGGGTCACCGCCCACCGGGGCGCGTGGCATGTCAGGAGGCGTCCCGGGGCGGGGCGGTGGAGCCGCGGGTGACCAGTTCCACGGGCAGCGTGGGGGCGTCCGCCGGGTGCCCGTCGAGCACCGTCATCAGGGCCCGCATCCCGGCCTCGCCGAACTCCTCGGCGGGCAGCCGTACGGTCGTCAGCTCCGGTTCGACGGCCACGGCCAGGGCCAGGTCGTCGAAGCCGGTGACGGAGACGTCCTCGGGGACGCGCAGGCCCAGGCGGCGGACGGCCTTGCAGGCGCCCGCGGCGATGATGTCGTCGTCGCAGAGCAGCGCCGTGGGGCGGGGGCCGGGGCCGGTGAGGGCGGCGTGCGCGGCGTGCAGCCCGGCGTCCACGCCGAGGGCGGCCGGCTGACGGCGCAGCAGAGCGCCGGGCACGCCCTGGAGGCTCTCGGCGACGGCGCGGGCGCGCACCTCGAAGGTCCAGGAGCGGATATCGGCCGCGAGGTGGGTGATGCGGCGGTGGCCGAGGGCGCTCAGATGGCCGGTCAACTGCCGTACGCCGTCGGCGATATCGAGGTTGACGGTGGCGCCGGCCCGGTCGTCGCCGGGGTCGCTGTCCAGCATGACCAGCGGCAGATCCGCGTCCCGGAGCGCGGTGAGCGCCTCGGCGGCCATGGATGAGGCGATCACCCCGTCCAGGGTGGCCGCGGCGGAGTCGAAGGGGTCGCGGGCCGGGCCGATGCCCTCGGGGGAGGGGTAGAGGACCACACCGAAGCCGTGCTCGGCGGCGACCCGGGCCGCGCCGGTGTAGACGCGGGCGAAGAACTCGGTGGTCAGGGCGGGGACGACCAGCAGCACCGTACGGGTGCGGCCCATCCGCAGGCTGCGGGCGGCGAGGTTGGGCCGGTAGCCCAGCTCGCGGGCGGCGGCGCGGACGGCTTCCGCCTTGCCGGGGGAGACCCGGCCGCGCCATTTGCCGCCCAGGACGAGCGAGACGGCGGCCTGCGAGACCCCGGCGGCGCGGGCCACGTCCCGGCTGGTGACGCGGGCGGTGGCCGGGCCGCCGGGGCGCGCGGCGCCGGCCGCTCCGGTGAGGGGGGCCTGCCCTGCTCCAGTGGATTCGTGAGCCGGGGGAACGGTGTCTTCACCGGGGGACGGTGCGGCCTCGTTGCTGCTCACCGGGTGTTTCGCTCCTCACGTTCGGCCACCGCGGGTGGACCACGGGTGGTCGTCATGATACGTATAACGGCGCAGGTTATACGTAACACGTCCGGTCCGGCCGGACAGGAAAGGGGCGCGGATGGCCGCGGGATACGCGGAGCTGCTCAGGACCCGGCATGCGGCCCGGCTCCTGGCGGGGACGCTGGTCGGCAGGCTGCCGAACGCCACCGCGGCGCTGGCCGTGGTCCTCTTCGTGCGCGCCGAGGGCGGCAGCTACGCCCTGGCCGGTGCGCTCTCCGCGGTCTACGGCGTCTGCAACGCCATCGGGCAGCCGCTGCTCGGCCGGGCCGTGGACCTCTACGGGCAGCCGCGGGTGATGCTGCCCGCCGCGGTGCTCTCCGCGCTCGGCATGGCGCTGCTGGCGGCCGTCGGCCTGGATGTGCTGTGGCTCGCCTACGTCGCCATGGTGATCGCCGGTCTCTTCACCCCGCCCCTGGAGGGCGGTCTGCGGGCGCTGTGGCCCGGGGTCCTCAAGCGCGCGGACCGGGTGCACGCCGCTTACGCACTGGACGCGGTGGCCCAGGAAGTCATGTTCGCGGTGGGGCCGTTGCTGGTGACGCTGTGCGTGGCGGCCTGGTCGGAGGGGGTGGCGCTGCTGGTGATCAATCTGCTCGGGGTGCTTGGCGCGCTCTCCGTCGTCGTGTCCAGGCCGTCCCGGGAGTGGCGCAGCGGGCCCCGTGAGGCGCACTGGCTGGGGGCGCTGCGCTCGGTCGGGATGCTGGTGCTGATCGGGGCGTTCCTCTTCGTGGGGCTGGCCATGGGGGCGATCGCGGTCGCGGCGGTGGCGTACGCCGATGAGCACGGCGGCGGAATGGTCTCCAGCGTGCTGCTGTCCGCGCTCGGGGTCGGTGCGCTGGCCGGCGGTCTCGTCTACGGCGCCCGGGAGTGGCCGGGTCGGCCGGAGAGCCGGCTGCGGCTGCTGGTCTGTCTGCTGGCGGTGGGCTATGTGCCGCTGGTGCTGGTGCCGGACGTGGCCGGGATGACGGTGCTGACCGGTGTCGCCGGTGTGTTCCTGGCGCCGGCGCTGGCCTGCGCGTTCGTCGTGGTGGACCGGCACGCGCCCAAGGGCACGGTGACGGAGGCGTTTTCCTGGCTGGTGACGACGTTCGGCGTCGGCGCGGCGGTGGGGGCCGCGGTGGTGGGCCCGGCGGTGGAGAGCGGCGGCGCGGTCGCGGGCTTCGCGGTGGCGGGGGCCGGCGGGATCGCCGCGATGCTCGTCCTTTTGTCGACGAAGCGATTTCTCGGGGATCCCGTGCGGCGTACGCCGGGTGGTCCCACGACGGAAAATGATCGAAACGGGGCCGCCGAACCCGGTTTCAGAGCAGGCCATCAGGCGTAATGTTCAGTCATGGACCGCCGCATTTTCGGGCTGGAGAACGAGTACGGCGTCACGTGCACGTTCAGGGGACAGCGCCGACTGTCGCCTGACGAAGTGGCGCGGTACCTCTTCCGCCGTGTCGTGTCATGGGGCCGCAGCAGCAATGTCTTCCTGCGGAACGGCGCCCGCCTGTACTTGGACGTGGGTTCGCACCCGGAATACGCAACTCCCGAGTGCGACAACGTGACCGAGCTGGTCACCCACGACAAGGCCGGCGAGCGCATTCTCGAAGGCCTGCTCGTCGACGCCGAGCGCCGCCTGCATGAGGAGGGAATCGCGGGCGACGTCTATCTCTTCAAGAACAACACCGATTCGGCGGGAAACTCCTACGGCTGCCACGAGAATTATCTCGTCGCCCGCCATGGCGAGTTCTCCCGGCTCGCGGACATCCTCATTCCGTTTCTCGTCACCCGTCAGCTGCTGTGCGGCGCGGGCAAGGTGCTACAGACTCCGCGCGGCGCCGTCTACTGCGTCAGCCAGCGCGCGGAGCACATCTGGGAGGGCGTCTCCTCGGCGACCACCCGCTCCCGCCCGATCATCAATACCCGCGATGAACCGCATGCGGACGCCGAGCGCTATCGCCGGCTGCATGTCATCGTCGGTGACTCCAACATGTCCGAGACGACCATGATGCTGAAGGTCGGTGCCACCGATCTCGTGCTGCGCATGATCGAGGCGGGCACGGTCATGCGCGATCTGACGCTGGAGAACCCGATCCGGGCCATCCGTGAGGTCAGCCATGACATCACCGGTCAGCGCAAGGTGCGGCTGGCCAGCGGGCGCGAGGCCTCCGCGCTGGAGGTCCAGCAGGAGTACTACGAAAAGGCCGTGGATTTCTGCGACCGCCGCGGAATCCGTACGGGCCTCGTCGAGCGGGTCCTGGAACTGTGGGGCCGTACGCTCGAAGCGATCCGGGACGAGGAGCTCGACCGGGTCTCGACCGAGATCGACTGGGTGATGAAACATCAGCTCATCGAGCGGTACCGGACAAAGAACAACATCACCATGTCCCACCCACGAGTGGCGCAGATAGACCTCGCGTATCACGACATCCACCGCCGCCGGGGGCTCTATTACCTCCTGGAGCGGAAGGGTCAAGCGGCGCGGATCTGCAATGACTTGAAGATCTTCGAGGGCAAGTCGGTGCCGCCGCAGACCACCCGTGCCAGGCTCCGCGGCGATTTCATTCGCCGGGCGCAGGAGCAGCGCCGCGATTTCACGGTCGACTGGGTGCACCTCAAGCTCAATGACCAGGCGCAGCGCACGGTGCTGTGCAAGGACCCGTTCCGCTCCGTGGACGACCGGGTGGAGAAGCTGATCGCAGGAATGTGAGCGGGCTGCGGGACGTATGCCGCTGCCGGTATCGGGGGCGGATTCCCTGCGTAACTCAGGGTGGGGATCCGACCCGGTCGAGTGACGGTGTCCCGAGCGTGTGGTGCCGGTGAGAGTGCCGACCGGATGGGAGAGTGGCGGGGTCCGTGTGGCACGGCCCCGCCACTTCCGCTTGGCGTGGCTAGAGTGGCTTCGTCCATTCATTGATCGCAGCCCGTTTTGAGGGATATACGTGCGCCGACGCCGAATCGCAGCCCTGATCGCCGTGCCCCTGCTCCTCGTTTCCGCAGCGGCCTGCGGCAATGACGACTCATCCGAGGGCGGCTCAGCGCCGAAGGTGAGTGGGCAGGCGGATGCCAAGCCCAAGGTCGAGAAGGGCCAGGGCACCCCGCCCAAGAAGCTTCAGGTCAAGGTCCTCAAAAAGGGCGACGGGCCGGCGGTGAAGAAGGGCGAGGCCCTCAACGCCAACTACCTCGGCCAGACCTGGGACGGCAAGGCCTTCGACAACAGCTGGGACCGCGGCGCGCCGGCCACCTTCGAGATCGGCAGCGGCAAGGTCATCAAGGGCTGGGACGAGGGCCTGGTGGGCCAGAAGCTCGGCAGCCGCGTCGAGTTGGTCATCCCGCCGGACAAGGGGTACGGCGCGCAGGCTCAGCAGAGCATTCCGGCCAACTCCACGCTGGTCTTCGTCGTCGACCTCAAGAAGATCATGCCGAGCAAGATCGACGGTAAGCCGGTCGCGCAGGACAACAGCGATCTCCCCAAGGTCGGGACCAACATCGACGGCAAGGCGCCGAAGATCACCCTCCCCAAGGGCCAGGACGCGCCGAAGGACATCGAGAGCGCGACGATCATCAAGGGCAAGGGCGCGACGGTCGATGCGAAGAGCACCGTGCGGGCCCACTACACGGCGGTCACCTGGAAGGACGGCAAGGTGGTAGCCGACACCTGGGCGCCGGGGCAGCCCGGGGCGCAGGATGTGCCGGTCGCACAGCTGCCGGGCTGGAAGGAAGGGCTCAAGGGCCAGAAGGCCGGCAGCCGGGTGCTGGTCGTGGTCCCGAAGAGCAAGCTGAGCCCTGACCAGCAGAAGTCCATCGGTTCCGATGTGGTGTTCTCGGTGGACGTCCTCAGCGTGAACTGACGCTGATCTGCGAGACTGGCGCCGTAATCGTAAAGATTCGTAAGTAGGAGCACATCCGTGAGCATCGACAAGCCCGAGATCGACTTTCCTGAGGGCCCGGCTCCCACCGAGCTCGAGATCGTGGACCTGACGGAAGGCGACGGGCCGGTCGCCAAGGCCGGGGACACCGTCTCCGTCCACTACGTCGGCGTGTCCTTCAGCACCGGCGAGGAGTTCGACGCCAGCTGGAACCGCGGCAAGCCGCTCCAGTTCCAGCTCGGTGCCGGCCAGGTCATCGCCGGCTGGGACCAGGGCGTGCAGGGCATGAAGGTCGGCGGCCGCCGCCGGCTGACCATCCCCGCGCACCTCGCGTACGGCGACCGTGGCGCCGGCGGCGGCCTGATCGCCCCCGGCGAGACGCTGATCTTCGTCTGCGACCTGGTCTCCGTCTGAGACCAGGTGCCGGTCGCCGTACGCGGCCGCTGCTGACGTGACCGGGGCCCGTGCCGTCATGGCACGGGCCCTCGGACGAGTAAGCCCCCACTCCCTTCCGGCCGACGGCCTCTGGCACACGCGCCGGACGCCGCCGGCAGCGCCCGTCGGGCGGACGGAAGGAGTGGGGGCTTACTCCGTCCGGCTTTGCCCTGACCACCGCGAGCGGTACGGTCAACGATCGGAAGTTCAAACGAGAAAGGGCGTCGATGGCCATTGCCAAGGCCGAGCGGCTGATGAATCTGGCGCTGTGCCTGCTGGGGACGCGACGCCCACTGACCAAACGTGAACTGCGGTCGTCCATCGAGGCCTATATCGAGGCGAGCAGCGACGACTCGTTCAACCGCATGTTCGAGCGGGACAAGGATGATCTGCGCGAGCTGGGCCTGGTCATCGAGACCGTCGAGGGCATCGAGGGCGACATCGGCTACCTCGCCCGCCGCGACAGCAACCGTCTGCCCCCGATCACCCTGGACGCCGAGGAAGCCGCCGCCCTGGGGCTCGCCGCCAAGATCTGGCAGCAGGCCCGGCTGGCGGGCGCCGCCAGCGGTGCGCTCCAGAAGCTGCGTGCCGCCGGAATGCCGCTGGCCGGGGACGGTGCCGACTACGACGCCGGGCAGCCGCACAGCGCGCTGGAACCCCGCATCCCCGCCCATGAGGCCGCGTTCGAGCCGCTGATGCTGGCCTGCCGCGACCGCCGGCCGGTCGTCTTCGACTACCGCAAGTCGAATGCCGCGCACCCCGAGCAGCGGCAGGTCGAACCCTGGATCCTCGAATGCTGGCGGGGCCACTGGTACGTCGCCGGCTGGGACCGTGAGCGCCGGGCCGAGCGGGTCTTCCGGCTCTCCCGGATCACCGGCAAGGTCCGTTCCCGGCAAGGGGCGTTCACCGCGCCGGTGCCCGATCACGTCACCGTCCGCGAGACCGTCGAGAGCTGGGCCGGCGAGACCGCCACCGGCACCGCCAGGATCAAGCTGCGCGCCGAGCACGGGTACCCGCTGCGCGCCCGTGCGCTCACCGTCCGCGAGCTGGGCGACGGCTGGGACGAGCTGGAGATCCCCAACGGGCACGGACTCGACGCCTGGCTCGTGGAGTTCGGCCCCGACGTGGTCGTCCTGGAACCGGCCGAACTGCGCGCCGATGTCATCGACCGGCTGCGTGCCGTGGCCAAGGGCTGAGAGGGATACGAGACCCATGGCGACGAACGCGATCGACCAGACCCGCCGGATGCTGTCCCTGGTGACCTACCTGCGCGAGCGCCCCGGCGCCCGTGTCGGGGACGTCGCCCGCGCCTTCGGCATCACCGAGGACGAGCTGATCGCCGACCTCGACATCCTGCCGATGTGCGGCACCAGCTTCCGCGGCGGCGACCTCCTGGACATCGACACCGACGGCGACCGCATCTGGTGGCACAACCCCGACGATGTCGCCGAGCCGCTGCGGCTGGCCGCCGACGAGGCGACCGCGCTGCTGGTCGCGGCCCGCGCGGTGGCCACCCTGCCCGGACTGCGCGAGGGCGACCGGCAGGCACTGCTGCGCGCCACCGCCAAGCTGGAGGCGGCGGCCGGTGAGGCGGCCGGCGCCAGCTCCCGGCTCTCGGTGACCTTCGAATCCGAGGGCGGGGTGTTCGCCGACGTGGACCGCGCCATCGCCGAGCGGCGGCGGCTGTGGCTGCGCTACTACTCCCCGGCCCGCGACGAGCTGACCGAGCGCGAGGTGGACCCGATCCGGCTCTTCGCCGTCGGCCACACCTACATGGAGGCCTGGTGCCGGCTCTCGGAGGCCCGGCGCACCTTCCGGCTCGACCGGGTCGCCGAGATCAAGCTGCTGGACGCGCCCGCCGACCCGCCCCCGGTCGAGCTGCGTGATCTGTCGGAGGGCCTGGTGCAGCCCGCGGCCGAGGACCCCGAGGTCTCCATCGAGGTCGGGCCCGGCGGCCGCTGGGTCGCCGAGTACTACCCGCACGACAGCGCCGAGGAGCTGCCCGACGGCGGGCTGCGCATCACCCTGCGCACCCCCGACCCGGCCTCGCTGCGGCGGCTGGCCCTGCGGCTGGGCCGGGACGGCCGGATCGTGGCGCCGCAGGCCCTCGCCGACAGCTCGCGGCAGGCCGCCGAGCAGGCCCTCGTGGCGTACGGCGAGTGAGCGCGGCGGGCCGTTCGGCGGGCCGGGCGAGCCGAACCGCGCGGGGCGAAGGACGAGGCAGCGAAGGATGACGATGGCGACCACCACCGTGCCGGCCCGGCCCGCTCCGGTGCTCTACAAGGCAGCCTGCCCGGACTGCCGGGGCCGCTTCGAACTGGCCTCGGATGCCTTCCGGCTGGCGATCGGCGCCAGCAGCCGCACCACCTTCTACTCCTTCACCTGCCCGGACTGCCGCCGCGCGGTGCGCAAACCGGCCGGCGAGCGGATCGTCGAGCTGCTCACCGGTGGCGGCGTCCGCACGCTGCGGCTGCACATGGGCTGACCGTTAGGCTCGTCCCATGCTCTGGCCCATGATCGCAATCGCCCTCGGCTTCGCCGGGATCGCCGTGCTCGGCATCCTCGCCATCCGCGTCTTCGTCGAGGTGCGACGGCTGGCCCGCCAGGTCGGGGCCACCTCGGAGCGGATCCAGCGGGCCAGTGAGGACCTGGAGCGGGCGGCGGTGCCGCTCGCCTCCCGGATGCACGAGGCCGGCCGGGACTGAGGCGTCGCCGTCCGGATGCGCGCCCCTGCTCCGCCGCAGAGCAGAGGGGTAGGCTTCCTCCTGCGGTTCACAGCGCGCGGCAGTCGAGGCAATTCGGAAGATGCATGGGCATTGCCCAGCGTTCACCACGAAACGTTACGATCGAGCGAGCCAGGACCAGGACGCCAGTCCGACCCCCATTCGGCAGGCACCACAGCACACGCCGCCCCGGCGAGAAGGTAGTCGCAGATGTTGAGCAACTTGAGGGCCCCCGAGATCATTCTGATCCTCGTCGTCATTGTGCTGCTGTTCGGTGCGAAGAAGCTTCCGGACATGGCGCGTTCGCTCGGCAAGTCCGCTCGCATCCTCAAGAGCGAGGCCAAGGCGATGAAGAAGGACGGCGACGCGGACGGTGCCGCCTCGACCGGCACCTCCTCCGAGGCTTCCGCCGATGCTGCCCAGCAGGCCCCTCGTACGATTCAGGCGGCTCCCGGTGATGTGAGCAGCTCGCGCCCCGTGGCCGAGCCGAACCGCACCAACCAGAGCTGACCGAACCGACCCCGTCGCACCGGCCCGGTCGGCAGCGGCTGATGTACGAGACGAGGAAGTGGGTTGCCCAAGTCTGCCCGCAAGCAGGATAAGGACCCCGAGGGGCGGATGCCGCTCGCGGCGCATCTGCGTGAGCTGCGTAACCGGCTGCTGAAATCGGTGCTGGCGATCATGGTGATCACCGTCATCGCGATGTGGCAGTACGACGCCATCGCCCACTTCGTCACGGGCCCGGTCATCGATTCGGTCGGCTGCGACAAGGCGCCCTCCGGCCCGCGCACCCACCCCTGTGCCCAGATCGTGGCGAACGGTCTGCTCGCACCGTTCACGATCATGCTCAAGGTGTCCCTCACCACCGGTGTCGTCATCTCCACCCCGGTGTGGCTCTACCAGCTCTGGGCTTTCCTCGCGCCGGGTCTCCACCGGCACGAGAAGAAGTACGCCCTCGGCTTCGTCGGTGCCGGTGCCCCGCTCTTCCTGGGCGGCGCGTACCTCGCCTACGCGGTCCTGCCGACCACCGCGGGCGCGCTGGTCGGCCTGACCCCCAGCGACTGGGCCAACTTCTTCCCCGCTGACGAGTTCTTCGACATCGTCACGCGCATGGTTCTGGTCTTCGGCCTCGCCTTCGAGCTGCCGCTCCTCCTGGTGCTGCTCAACTTCGGCGGAGTGCTCACCGGCCGCCGGATCATGAGCTGGTGGCGGTTCATGGTGCTGGGCATCACGGTGTTCGCGGCCCTCGCCACGCCGACCGGTGATCCGCTGACGATGGGGCTGCTGGCCGCGCCGATCGTGGTGCTGTACTTCGGTGCCGTCGGCATCTGCCTCTTCAACGACCGTCGCCGCAAGCGCGGCAACCCGGACGCGGGGCTGAGCGACGACGAGGCGTCGGAGCTCGATCTGACGCCCGGCGAGGTCGGGGAGATCGAGCCGGTTGCGTCGGAGCGGATGCTGCCGGAGCAGGCTAGTGGTGAGGCGAGTGAGCGGGATGCGGGGCGTCGTGGGGGGTACGACGACTTCACGTGATGGGTTGTGACCTGGGGTAGCGGCGCGTGTGGGTTGGCTGCGGGTGCGGTTGTGGCTGGGCGCGCCGTTCCCCGCGCCCCTGTTTTGTCGCCGTACGTTGTTTGGTGCGGGGCCGTTGTGGCTGGCGCCTTTGCGGGTTGCGTGGGTGCCGCGGGGGGCGGAGGGGACGCACCGGGACCCGTCCTCGGCGCGGGCGACGCGGCTACGAGCGTTTGATTGCCCCGGTGTTTGCTCCGGTCCTGCGGGCGGGCCCCGGTACATCCCCTCCGCCCGTCCCCCGTTGCCGACTGCCGGCCGGTGGCACCGCCCGTCACGGACCAGCTCGGCCCGCGCCCAAGCTGCGGGGCGTGGCCGGACCAGGTGCCTGCCAAGGGGTGCCGCTGCCTTGCCGTAACGGTGATCCGTATGGCGGGTCAGCCGCGTACGGACGGTGGTCGGAGGGGATGTCCGGTGCCCCGCCCGCAGGACCGGAGCGAACGCCGGGGTGCCTTACCTCTGGGAGCAGGGCCGCCCGCGCCGAGGGCGGGGTACCGGGCGTCCCCTCCGGCCCGCCACCCACCGCCGTAGGCGAACGGCGCCCAGCCACCGGCAAATGCGCGGGATAGAGATCGGGTCGTTGTCAGAGGTGGCCGGTAGGCTCGTAAGCACGATGACCGAGGACATGTCCCCTGCTGAGCGCTATGCCGCCGCCAAGCTCTGGGCGGCCGAGCAGGCCACCGCACTCGCCCCTTTCCGTGAAATGTACGACTTCGGGCTGGATCCGTTCCAGATCGAGGCGTGTCAGGCGCTGGAGGCCGGCCAGGGCGTGCTGGTCGCGGCTCCTACCGGATCCGGCAAGACGATCGTCGGCGAATTCGCCGTCCACCTGGCCCTGGAGCAGGGCCGCAAATGCTTCTACACCACGCCCATCAAGGCGCTCTCCAACCAGAAGTACCAGGATCTGGTGAGACGTTACGGTGCCGAGAAGGTCGGTCTGCTGACCGGCGACAACAGCGTCAACTCCGAGGCTCCGGTGGTCGTGATGACCACCGAGGTGCTGCGGAACATGCTCTATTCCGGGTCGCAGTCGCTGGTCGGCCTCGGCTATGTGGTCATGGACGAGGTGCACTACCTCTCCGACCGCTTCCGTGGCGCCGTCTGGGAAGAGGTGATCATCCATCTTCCCGAGTCGGTGACGCTGGTGTCACTGTCGGCGACGGTCTCCAACGCCGAGGAGTTCGGCGACTGGCTGGACACGGTGCGTGGCGACACCGCCGTGATCGTCTCCGAGCACCGGCCGGTGCCGTTGTGGCAGCACGTGCTCGCGGGGCGCCGGATATACGACCTGTTCGAGGAGCGGGACGGGCAGCGCGGCGGGCGCCGTGAGGTCAATCCCGATCTGGAGCGGCTGGCGCGGATGGAGAACAGCCGGCCGACGTTCGGGCGGGACAAACGCCGGGGCCGCAATATGCGCGAGGCGGACCGGGAGCGGGAGCGGCGGCAGCGCGCCCGGATCTGGACGCCGAGCCGGCCCGAGGTCATCGACCGTCTCGACAACGAGGGCCTGCTGCCCGCGATCACCTTCATCTTCAGCCGGGCCGGCTGCGAGGCGGCCGTCCAGCAGTGCCTGGCGTCGGGCCTGCGGCTCAACGACCAGGAGGGCCGCGAGCAGGTCCGCCGCATAGTGGAGGCGCGGACGGCCGGGATTCCGGATGACGACCTTCATGTGCTGGGCTACTTCGAGTGGTTGGAGGGCCTGGAGCGGGGCATCGCCGCGCACCACGCCGGCATGCTGCCGACCTTCAAGGAGGTCGTCGAGGAGCTGTTCGTGAAGGGCCTGGTCAAGGCCGTCTTCGCCACCGAGACACTGGCGCTGGGCATCAACATGCCCGCGCGTTCCGTGGTGATGGAAAAGCTGGTGAAGTGGAACGGCGAGCAGCACGCCGACATCACCCCCGGCGAGTACACCCAGCTGACCGGCCGGGCCGGGCGCCGCGGTATCGACATCGAGGGCCACGCGGTGGTGCTGTGGCAGCGGGGGATGGACCCGGGCGCGCTGGCCGGGCTCGCCGGGACGCGTACCTATCCGCTGCGGTCCTCGTTCAAGCCGTCGTACAACATGGCGGTCAACCTCGTCTCGCAGTTCGGCAGGCACCGTTCGCGGGAGCTGCTGGAGATGTCCTTCGCGCAGTTCCAGGCCGACAAGTCGGTGGTCGGGATCTCGCGGCAGGTGCAGAAGAACGAGGAGGGGCTGGAGGGTTACCGCGGTTCGATGACCTGCCACCTCGGTGATTTCGAGGAGTACTCCCGGCTGCGGCGGCAGTTGAAGGACCGGGAGACGGAGCTGGCCAAGCAGGGCGCGGCGCAGCGGCGGGTGGCGGCCGCGACGGCGCTGGAGAAGCTGAAGCCCGGCGATGTCATTCATGTGCCGACCGGCAAGTACGCGGGCCTGGCGCTCGTCCTCGACCCCGGGATGCCTTCGGGGCGGACGAATGGCCACCGCGGCTTCGATGCGCAGGACGGGCCGCGGCCGCTGGTGCTGACCGCCGAGCGGCAGGTCAAGCGGCTGGCCTCGATCGACTTCCCGGTGCCGGTCAAGGCGCTGGACCGGATGCGGATCCCCAAGTCGTTCAACGCCCGCAGCCCGCAGTCGCGCCGTGATCTGGCCTCCGCGCTGCGGACGAAGGCCGGCCACATGGTCCCCTCGCGGCACCGTAAGCCCCGTTCGGAGGCGGCCGACGACCGTGAGATCGCCCGGCTGCGTACGGAGATCCGGGCGCACCCCTGCCATGGCTGTGCCGAGCGGGAGGACCACGCCCGCTGGGCGGAGCGCTATCACCGACTGCTGCGTGACACCCGCCAGTTGGAGCGCCGGATCGAGGGCCGGACGAACACCATTGCCCGTACCTTCGACCGGATCTGCGCCCTGCTGACGGAGCTGGACTACCTCGAAGGCGACACCGTCACCGACGAGGGCCGCCGGCTCGCCCGGCTCTACGGCGAGCTGGATCTGCTGGCGAGCGAGTGTCTGCGCGAGGGCGTCTGGGAGGGGCTGGGCCCCGCGGAGCTGGCGGCCTGTGCCTCGGCGCTGGTGTACGAGGCGCGGCAGGCGGACGACGCGGTGGCGCCCAAGCTGCCGACGGGGAAGGCCAAGGACGCACTGGGCGAGATGGTCCGTATCTGGGGCCGGCTGGATGCCCTGGAGGAGGACCACAAGATCAACCAGGCGGAGGGCGTCGGCCAGCGGGAGCCGGACCTCGGCTTCGCCTGGGCCGCCTACCGCTGGGCCTCCGGCTTCGGCCTCGACGAGGTGCTCCGCGAGGCCGAGATGCCCGCCGGTGACTTCGTCCGCTGGTGCAAGCAGCTGATCGACGTCCTCGGCCAGATCGCGGCCGCGGCCCCGCCCGGCGGCACGGTCGCCCGCACGGCCCGTAAGGCCATGGACGGGGTACTGCGCGGCGTGGTGGCGTATTCGTCGGTGGGCTGAGGACGACGGGCCCGGCCTGAGCAAC